>CAMLAI010000035.1 GCA_946477995.1 uncultured Gilliamella sp.
TTTTTAAATTGTTTATAGTAACCTGTAGTATGTTAAGCTTAATTTCTTGTGCTAATAGAGAGTCACTACCTAGAACAACAATTGTAAATACCGATACAATAACGTTAAATAATGGCACAACAGTTGATATTTTAACTGAAAACGCGATTAATGGTGACGTTGTAGACGATACAAATAATTATTTAAATATTGTCTCTCGTGCAGATACAGCAAAAGTTGTCGGATTAAAGGTTCTTGAATTTGCCACACTATTCCTTGATGGGACTGGTAGCGGTAGTATTGATAGTTTTTCAAAAGAGGATTTAAAAGGCAGTTATATCAATTCGGTTCCAAATAAAACAATGGATTATTTAGCCCCACAGTTATATACAATAATTAAAAAATTCGATGCTAATAACCAAAAAGACAATGTTATAACCATACAACCTTATAAATTTAAATTAATTTATGATGGATTAACCGATAATAAATATAATTTTATTTATAACACCACTATACGTACTAATGGATTTCGTTTTGATTGTTCTGAGCAAAACGATCTGACACCAGAAGAGAGAACTAAGCCCTTTAATGAATGGGAGATCAATAATTATCAATTAGTACAAGATACCGCCAGTAAAGCAATTAATGCCTGTATAAACCGATTAAAATCAGAACAAAATATGACTAATTTTGAAAATGCGCTAAAATAGAGAATTAATTAAGTTAATTTTTTATAACATCCTGACCAGGTAAAAAATAGTTAATATCTGGTCATTAATTTATTAAATCAGCTTAGTTAGTTGCTACTATTTTATAGTGTCACCGTGACTGACTAGTTTAATTCCTTATTATCTTCAATATTAATTAGTCACTGTTAACTTTATAATACCCAAAACTAAACCTGTGCTGTTCTTTTAGCTAAAATTAGCTTTCTATTCGCATTAGATGATAATTTATTGCATAATACACCACGTATTGAATACATAACATAAGTTAGGAATTATTATGGAACTTCTGTGCCCTGCTGGATCTTTACCTTCACTAAAAGTGGCAATTGATAATGGCGCTGATGCTGTTTATATCGGTTTGAAAGATGACACTAATGCTCGTCATTTTGCCGGTTTAAACTTTAATGAGAAACGATTATTAGAAGCTTCAGACTATGTGCATAAGCGTGGTAAAAAATTGCATATTGCGATTAATACTTTCGCTCACCCTGAAAACTTTGAGCGCTGGCAACATGCGGTAGATACCGCAGCTAATATCGGCGCTGACGCATTAATTATTGCAGATCTGGCCATGCTTGATTACGCAGCAGAGAAGTATCCAAATCTTGAACGTCATGTGTCGGTGCAAGCGTCGTCAACCAATGAAGAATCAATTAAGTTTTATTATAATAATTTTCACGTACATCGTATTGTTTTACCCCGCGTTTTATCTATGCATCAAGTAAAACAACTTTCACAAGTTTCACCGGTTCCTTTAGAGGTGTTTGCTTTTGGTAGTTTATGTATTATGGCTGAAGGTCGCTGTTATTTATCGTCTTATTTAACTGGCGAATCACCTAATACCGTTGGCGCCTGTTCACCCGCAAAATTTGTACGTTGGGAGGAGACCGAAAAAGGTCTTGAGTCCCGTTTAAATAATGTGTTAATTGACTGCCATAAAAAAGGCGAAAACGCCGGCTATCCAACCCTTTGCAAAGGGCGTTACTTTGTTGGTAATGAACTTTATCACCCGATTGAAGAACCGACGAGCTTAAACACTATCGAATTATTACCCGAACTGTTTGCAGCCAATATTGCATCAGTTAAAATTGAAGGGCGACAGCGTAGTCCGGCTTATGTTGAACAAGTAACAAAAGTCTGGCGCCAAGCGATAGATCGCTATAAAGCAAATCCTCAAACATTTCAGGCAGAAAAAAGTTGGATGGATACACTTGGTTCGGTTTCTGAGGGAACGCAGACAACATTAGGTGCATACCATCGCAAATGGCAATAATGTGATATTGGTCGACTTAAAACACCACAATAAAACATTTAAAAAAGATTTAATCTTTTTTAAATCGCTTCTTTTTTAAAGAAATGATGTCGATTAACAATTATTATTAATCATTTTTAACAATAAAATATCAATATAGTGAGCAAAACTATGAAATACGCATTAGGTCCAGTGCTTTATTATTGGCCTAAAATCGAAACTGAAGCTTTTTATCACGCAGCTAAAGATAGTGAGGCTGATATTATTTATATGGGTGAGACCGTATGCACTAAGCGTCGTGAAATGAAAGTGGCTAATTGGTTAGAATTAGCAAAGCAGATCGCAAAATCAGGTAAGCAAGTTGTCTTGTCAACACTTGCACTACTCGAAGCCCCTTCAGAACTTAATGATTTACGACAATTAGTTAATAATGGCGACTTTTTAGTTGAGGCGAATGACTTAGCTGCAATTAATATAGCGCAAGAACATAAATTACCCTTTGTAGCAGGCCCTGCGATTAATTGCTATAACGCTTTAACCTTAAAATTATTACAAAAACAAGGTATGATACGTTGGTGTATGCCGGTTGAACTGTCACGTGATTGGTTAACTAATGTGCTTAATCAATTTGATGGTTTACATATTGAACGAAAGTTTGAAGTTGAAGTGTTTAGTTACGGCTATCTACCTTTAGCGTATTCAGCGCGTTGTTTTACTGCAAGATCAGAAGATAAGCCTAAAGATAAATGTGAAACTTGTTGTATCAAATATCCGGTTGGTCGAGAAGTATTTTCTCAAGAACAACAAAAGGTCTTTGTACTAAATGGCATTCAAACACAAAGTGGTTATTGTTACAATTTAGGAAATAATCTTAAAGACATGAAAGGACTTGTCGATATCGTTAGAATTTCGCCACTTGGGCTAGCAACACTCGACATTGTTAAGCAATTTAAAGCAAATGAAGATGGATCACATCCATTAAACATTGAACATAAACGAGATTGTAATGGTTACTGGAATGGTATCGCCGGACTTGAACTCAGCCAATAAACATTTTTCGCCTAAACAATTTAGAGCGGATTTTCCAGCATTAACTAGCGAAAGTGTTTACCTAGACTCAGCAGCAACCGCACTCAAGCCTAAAGCGATGATTGATGCAACGGTGCAATATTATACCCATAATACGGCAACTGCTGAGCGTAGTTTACATCACGATGCGGTAAAAGTGACAGAAGCAATCAAGCAGGCCAGACAAAATGTTGCTGATTTAATTGCAATCAAAAACAGTAGTGAAATTATTTGGACCAAAGGGGCGACTGAATCAATTAACTTAATTGCACAAAGCTATGCTCGCCCTTTATTGAAGCCGGATGACGAAATTATTGTCAGTGAATTAGAGCATCATAGCAATTTATTACCTTGGCTAATTGTTGCGCAGCAAACCGGGGCCAAAATTATAAAATGGTCGTCCAATGTTGATGAACTGACATCACTACTTTCATCACGAACTAAAATTGTAGCTATCACGCAAATGTCGAATGTCACTGGATTTTGCCCTGATTTAGTCGCTATAAGTCAGTTAGTACATCAATATAACGCTATTTTAGTGGTTGATGGTGCCCAAGGTATTGTTCACCAACCGATCAATGTAGAAGCACTTAACATTGATTTTTATGCTTTTTCTGCCCATAAATTATATGGTCCAACAGGTCTAGGTATTTTATATGGTAAAAAAGCATTACTTGAACAAATGGCGGTTTGGCAAGGTGGGGGCAAAATGTTAAAAAAGGCATCATTAACAGAATTTGTTGTGGCAGATCTACCTTATAAGTTCGAAGCAGGTACCCCTAATATTGCTGGAATTATAGGATTTGATGCCACACTGCAATGGCTTAAAAATTGGTCATTGGCTCAACTTGAGCAATATACAGATCAATTATCTCAGTATGCTAAAACACAGTTAACACAATTAGCTAATATCAAGTTTTACAGCGTTGATAATAGCCCCATTATTAGTTTTAATATTAATCAAATTCACCACAATGATATCGCGATTTTATTAAGTGAGCAGCAAATTGCTATTCGAACTGGCGAGATTTGTGCCCAGCCTTTGATGAGCAAATTAGGTTGCCAAGGCGTGATCCGTATATCGCTCATGCCATATAATAACCAGGAAGATATTGATAAATTCATTACAGCATTAAAAAATGCGATGGAGGTATTGAGTTAACTATAGCCTAAAACATAGGCATTAGCTTAATCTATTTGGTAATTAATCAGCGATAAAAGGGTTTAATTATGCTATCACCGCAAACGTTAACTGAATTATTTTTAGCACAACAAAACTGGCAAGATCGTTATCGTCAGTTAATTATACTGTCCAAACAGTTACCTGATTTTCCAGACGAATTCAAAACAGAGCAAAACCTAGTACAAGGTTGTGAAAATCGAGTATGGTTAACTTGGCAAAAACAACCAGATGGTACATTTATTTTTCAAGGCGAAAGTGAAGGTAGGATTGTAAAAGGGTTATTGGCTATATTGATTATATTGGCAAACAATAAAACAGCCCAGCAAATTAGTAATATTGATTTTCTAGCTGTTTTAAATAAGCTCAAAATTACTGATGAATTAAGCCCTTCACGTTTACACGGATTAAGCCAATTAATTACTCGGATTCAATCTATAGGTTAATTGCAATTAAAATGGGGAGTCAGTTCCCCATTTAATCATCAGATAAATTAATTTTCTGGAGAGGTAAAGAGCGTAATTACCTTTTTAACGCCATCAACTTTACTTGCGACATCAGCAACAGATTTGCCTTCTTGCTCAGTAACAATACCGATTAAAAAAACTTCTCCGTTTTCGGTCACAACTTTTATTTTACGTGCTTTTGTTTCAGCGTTAAAAACTAATTGAGATTTTACTTTGGTAGTGATCCACGCATCATTGGTCATGGTACCTGCATCAACAGGCTCACCAACACGAATTTGATTATAAACTTTTTTTATCCCTTCAACTTCATGGGCTAAGCTATCCGCTTTTTCTATTTGTTCATTTGTTGCCTGACCAGTTAAAAGAATATTGCCATCATAAGCAGTTGTTGCAATATGGGATCCAATAAATGTGGATGCGTTATCTTTTAACTTCATGCCCATACGTGAATTGAGTGTAGTGTCATCAACTTGTGTTCCTGCTGTTCGTGGATCTGAAGCCACTTTAGCAGTAGCGCCCGCCCCTGCGCCAATTACGGCAGCAACACAACCTTGCAACATAAACACACCAAATATGAATATTGCAAATAAAGCAATTTTTTTCATGGTGACTCCTTTTTATTTATTGCTTCTTAGTAATCAAATAGTGATTACTTTGCTTTTATTATGCCTTGTTGACATTGATTTGCAAAATATAATTACCGTAACTGCAACAAGTCTAAGATTCATTTCACTCAATCAAAGGGATTTTTAAAATGTATCTAATCCCATTAATTTAAATAACAATTTCGTTTTTAAGCTTAAATCTGCTATCTTTTTATATTAAATAATATAAGTAATGATATAAATAAAAAATATGAATCAAGATATTATCGATTGGTTATATGGATTGTCAGCACCGATGGTTGTATTACATAAAGATAAGGGTGCCAGTTATACTTCACCATTTTTTTATCCTCAACAAGATTTTGTTGATATGAGCGAAAGTTGGGGGATTGATTCTCGAGAAACTTTACTAAATTGCGTGTTTGATATGGTCGATGATGGGCATGCTTCAACACTGTCTCACTATTATTTTATCTATTCACGATATGCAGAATTTGACTGGTGTAAGTATTATAACGAGCAAACTGACTACCAAAAAGTGTTGCTTGATTTTGTTAAACAAACCTTTCCTATATGTGGTGTAGCTAGCATCCGAAGTTGGGATTATGCACGGATGGCCTATATTTTACGTAATGGTATCACAAACAAATATATCACCGAACAAGAAGCATTATGGATTTTATTCAGAATTGGTATTCGTGCCCAATATTATTATAGCTCTTGGCAACATTATTTCACCAGTTGGTTTATTGGCTATCAGTATTGGATATCACTAAATAATAAAGAAAACTTAGAATTACTACGTTGCGAATTATCCAGAGCTTCAAACGCGCATACCATGACAAATTTATATTCAGACTTACAAGCACCATTTAACTGCTTACCTTGGTTTATTGATTTGGATGATCAACAAAAACCTGAATCATTAATGGAGTATCAATGGTCATGAATGAAGATATTTGGCATTTATTAGGAATTGTTCCAACAAAAGATATCGCAGTTATTCGTCAAGCATATCGAACTAAGTTACCTGATTATCATCCTGAAAGGGATCCTGAAGGGTTTAAAGCGTTACGTCAAGCCTATGACAATGCAATACTGTATGCACAATCCACCGAAACAGTAATTGATCAACCACAAGCAGAATCTGAAGTAAAACCAAACGATCCTTTAAGTGACGAACAAATTCAAGCAAATGAAATTTGTGCTGCTTATCAAGCGCTATTAAACGATCCTAACCGTTGTTACAAAATTGATGAGTGGCAAAAATTTATTGGTTCATTTTATGATTATCCAATGGCGGTAATAGATCTCGTCAAATGGCAATTGCTAGAAATAAGTTATGAAACTACCAATATATCACAATCATGTGTTAACTTATTAGCCGAAAATTTGCGTTGGCGACAACAACTCATCACTCAATATCCCGATCAATATGAACACTACAACAATTTTTTAAAATATCTTGAGGGTGGGGATTTTTTTGATTACACCGCCTTACCCACAACGAATAAGCCAATACAAAATGTTACAATTGAGTATGTGTATAATGCCAAATGGATATATTGGGAGCAACGTTCAGCGGACCTTTACGCCTATTTACAACAAGATACTGTTATTTATTTGCCTGATGATAAAACATTGATGCTTGCTTTAAGCTACTGGCATTGTGTGGCTGAATTAGAAAATCAAGCAATTTTAGACTATGCGCTATCAGCAATAACACAACCAGATCAAGCCGAACATTTGATTATTGAATGGAAATATATCGCGGCAAATCAATATACTTTACTCAATAATAAACAGCAGGCTTTACAAGCTTGGATTGATCTTTACCATTCAGGGCATTATGTAGAAAAAGCAGAAAGTTGGATTGCGGGTTGGTGTGCATATTATGCTAGTAATTACCTGCCATTATTATTTGTTGCGCTTAATGACTCTTACTGCCTTGAAGTAGATAAAACTGACAATTATCTATTTACCATTCCACAATTTACACCAACCACCATCGCTCGATTAGCAAAAATTGATCCGAGCGAATATAGCACGGAGATTGCAGATTTTATTAATTGGGCTTTAAGTACAAACTGGAATTACCGACAAATCTTATCAATGTTATTACTTGATGATGGTAGCAATCGCTTATTGCGTTTATATCGTCATGCCATCATGTTACGGCACGGTAACGAAACAATGTTACAACAAATTTTAGATGAACAGAGCGATGATCCATTTGAACAATTTATTCTGACTAATTTAAAGCGACAAGCTAAACAACATTTAGCATGGCTATCAAGACTTACGCCAGTGAAAGAGTTCAAAGCTTGGCTCTATGATAATAATGAAAACTTACCTATTCCCGCTAGATTTGATCCAGATGAAAATGGCGATCAGTTTTTATATAGCCGGTTGTTCCTTGATAGGTTTGATCATTTACCTGACATCGCAATATTACATCTTTATAAAAATCTAAACTACACCCATATGGAGATGTATGACTGGGTTGTATATTTTAAATTTCAAAATGTTTATCAATTACCCTCACCACCCAATGACAACACAATATTTTACAACAAAAATAACTATTGGCAGTGGTATCGTGAATGTATCTTGGCGCTAGCCATTGTTAACTCGCCTTTTAAAACCGCTCAATACCTGCAACAACACAGTAATACCTTTAATTTATCGAATAATAATGCACTTAAACCCATTATAGAAATTTTTAAAAATCCTAAATGGCAAACAAGCGATGAATTATACAGTTTGATTAATAATGATAATAAATTGATTAATAGTATGTTAATCAGTTATCCCGATTCGATAGAGTCTTTTATTGATGAGCCAAACAACGTTGATTTTAATGATATTGAGCAAAAATTAGCACACTCATGGCATGCAAAATTAAAAAATGGCAATCGAATTTATTTAATGTTTTTATATAAGATTGTCTTAAATAAACCTTCGCAAGCTAAACAGCTAGATCAAATACTAAAAAACTTTGCTGGTGATGATAAAGCATTAATCAAAGTAGCAACTAATTTGCAGAAAAGCGGGGATTTACCTTATTTGAATAACTTCAAACAAAACGCCAGCCATCACCAACCAGCACAATTGATACAGTCAATGATTGCACTTTTATCTCAAAAATATGGTATATGCTCAGAAACTGAACTTGAAAAATTAGAAGAGTTAAAAGATAACACGGATAATGATTTGATACTGCGACTTTGTGCCACACTGCTTTTAGCCCAAAATAACCAAAAACAAGCGTATTTAAACTCGTTATCGCTGCCTAAAAATGAATGGACGCAATTTTGGCGTTGGAATGGCCGTACTGACCTATCAGGATTTGCGAAACAGTTATTTGTTAGTTTGATTATCATTGCTTACGGTAAGACATTTATGGATATATATAATCAGACGCCAAATATATTTTCTGTACTCTTGACGATATCTTATATTTTTGCCGGAATAAATATCGTGTTTGCCATAAAACGACGTCTGAATGATAGCTATCAAGGACAAAAATACTTTTTTAGTATAAACACATTTTTGTTAATCTTTTTACTGTATCCTTGTTATCAGCCTAGTTTTACACAGCTCAATCGTTTTGGTCCGCCTTTAGAATAAAGCAAAAGTCGTTAGCCAAACTTCCCCCTTTTTTAAATCAACTAAATAAAAGGGGGGGAATTAAACGTTTATCAAATCATGCAGCTAAGCAATTACCGACCTAAATCGTTTAATTGTGACTCAATTTCACTGCGCATCTGATTTATTTCATCTAAATTTTGTTGATTTAATACCGTTAAAAAATCTTCAATATAAGATCCAATCAACAGTCGTTCATCGCCTAGTGATTGCGCCCATGCACGCTCTAATCTTGCCAATAAAGTACGATTTGGCATTTCATCACGTGGGTGTATTTTTAACGCTTTTAACCGCTCATGGCTTTCCTGTTTTTGCTTATCGGTTAATCCAATTGGGCTTTGATCGATCACTTTACCATATTGCTCACCGGTCTCAAGTAGAACAACGTCAACTTCTAATAATCCATTTAAATCATAGCTAAAACGAACATCAACACCCTGTGTTTTTTCCATCGGTGTAAGTGGTATTTCAAACTCATCAATCAACACATTATTTTCTACTCGAGGATTTTCGCCTTGATAAACCGAAATGCAGATCGCTTTTTGTTGTGGTTGCGTTGAATAAAACGTTTTTACCTTAGACGTTGGCACAATAGTGTTACGTTCAATGATAGGTGAAAACAAGCCACTTACCTTACCTGAACAACTTTCAATACCAAGTGTATAAGGACAGACATCAGTTAATATTACCTCTTCAACATCTTGATTGCGCAAACGGCAAGCCGCTTGTACCGCCGCACCTTGTGCCACAATTGTAGTCGGATTGATGTGACGATAAGGTAATTTACCAAAAAGTTTAGTCACCAATTCACGCACCACACCTAGCTGTGATGATCCCCCTACTAATACGATATGTTCAAGTTGAGCAGGCTTTAAACGCGCATCACTTAAGGCTTGTTCAACTGGCGCTCGCAAACGATTAAGCAGTGGTAGCCAAATCACTTTAGCTCGACTTTCATTAAGTTCAAATTGCCACTCTTTATCTTGCCAAAACCAAGTTAAATATTGCATTTGTTCACCATTTAACTTGCATTTGACTTGTTCAGCTAAATCTAATAATCGAGCATAATCATCAACAGCAATATCTTGTTGTTTAAGCTTCCATTCACTTAAACAAGCTTGAACAATTTCATGGGTAAAATCTTCACCGCCTAGATAGTTATCACCCGCTGAAGCGTGAACCTCAATAATCGGTAGAGCATATTCAAGTACGGTTACATCAAAGGTCCCGCCACCTAAATCAAATACTAACGTATTACCTGATTGTTCTTCATGTAATCCATAGGCCATGGCAGCAGCAGTTGGTTCATTAATCAAACGAACTGCGTTTAAACCAGCTAACTCGGCAGCAAAACGAGTCTGCTTTCGCTGTTCATCATTAAAATAAGCCGGAACAGAAATAACAACATCACGAATTTCTTGTTGCAAAAATGCTTCGGCATCGGCTTTTAACGATTTTAAAACTAATGCTGAAAGTTCTGTTGGGGTGAATTTTTTACCGGCTAGCTCATAAATTTTATTTGAACCTAAAAATCGTTTAAATGCGGCAGCACTTTTATCAGGATGAGTCGTTAAGCGAGACAGCGCTGCACGGCCAACTAAAATAGAATCATCTTCATCAATACTTACCACAGAAGGTGTTACAACTTCACCGATAGCATTGGGAATCAACGTTGGCTTACCTTCTTGCCAGACACAAATTAAACTGTTGGTCGTACCTAAATCAATACCAATTGGAGGATTCATACACTTTTTAAATAAAATAATAATTTGTTATGCTCGAATTATATACTAGTGCCAGCCTAAATTGCAAAGCAAATAACACCTTGAAATATCGATAAAAAATATAATTTTCAGCAAGTTTTGACAATTCAATTAATAAATATAGTGAACAACCAATTTAAATATCAACCTTGTGATAAAGCTTATTCAATTTAGATCGAATACTCTTAATTTTTATATTCACTGAGATCACTTTGAGGTGATATCTTTATCATCAATTGTAGTAATTTGACTAACAAGTTTACCTTGTTTTAACCTGGTAATGATGAAATCACCAACGGTCACTTGTGCCGCACAACCGACCACCGCATTATCAACCGTTGTGGTCACTGAATAACCTCGTTCTAATGTGGCAAGTGGACTGACACTATTAAGCTGTGAGGTTTGTAAGGCGAATTGATGTTGTGATTGAGTAAATTTTTGCTCAATCAGATGGATTATTTGTTGCTGACGTTGATTAATTGTCTGCTGTAAAGCGCTTATCGTATTTTGCGGAGAGAGACGTAACAATCTTTTATCTAAGTAATTATATCGATTTGTTTGTCGAAGCAAATATTGCTGAATATTGTCATATAAGGCATGACGATAAGTTAATAGTACATTTAACTGTTTGGCTAACTTTGCTTGCGGATGTTGAGTTTGTAATCGATGATACCCTTTATTTAACATTTCACGGCATCTTGTTAAATAGTAATCAATAGCCATAGATAAATACTGTTCTTGAATTTGTAACCGCTTTATTTGATCTAAGCTATCTTGGCTAACTAATTCAGCAGCAGCCGAAGGCGTAGCAGCTCGAACATCAGCGACAAAATCGGCAATGGTAAAATCAATTTCATGCCCAACTGCGCTGACAATCGGTAAACGGCTAGCAAAAATCGCTCTTGCTACGACCTCTTCATTAAAAGACCAAAGATCCTCTAATGATCCCCCTCCTCGGCCAACAATTAATACATCACATTCTTGACGAATATTGGCAATTTCAATCATTCGAGCAATTTGCGCGGCAGCTTCAGTACCTTGTACTTGTGTTGGATAAATAATTAAATGCAAACTTGGATCTCGGCGCTTTAATATCTGACAAATATCATGTAGTGCTGCGCCGGTTGATGAAGTAATAATACCTACTGTTCGAATATTATCCGGTAAGGGTTTTTTATAAATAGCATCAAATAGCCCCTCGTCGGATAGTTTTTGCTTTAACTGTTCAAATTTTTGTTGTAATAAACCTGCACCTGCTGGTTGTAGCTGATCAATCACCAGTTGATATTCACCGCGTGCTTCATAAAGTGTGACAGTTGCTCGAACTAAAACTTGCTGGCCATTTTGGGGAGTAAAGCCCGTTCGAAAATTACTATTACGAAACATTGCACATCGCACTTGAGCTGCATCATCTTTTAGCGTGAAGTACCAATGACCTGATGATGGGCGAGAAAAATTAGAAATCTCACCCACTAACCAAATCTGGCCAATAGCATCTGAAAGTACATCTTTTACCATTTGATTAAGATCTTTAACTGATAAAATTGAACGACTTTGCATGCTATTATCCTTACTAAATAGGTGTATAAACTTAAACTAAATCAAACTCTGCCCAAATTGGCGCATGATCAGACGGCTTTTCCATTGCCCGAATTTCATAATCAATACCTGTTTGCTGACAATAAGATAACAGTTTTGGGCTGGCTAAAATTAAATCAATTCGAAGCCCAGTACCCGTATCAAAGCCTTTGGAACGATAATCAAACCAAGAATATTCCTGTTTTGTTCGATGTTCATTACGATAAGTATCTGTAAAGCCAAGCGACAGTAAATTGTTCATCCAATCTCGCTCTTCAGGTAAAAACGAACATTTACCAGTACGTAGCCAGCGTTTACGGCTATCTTCCGATATTCCAATATCAATATCAGTTGGACAAATATTCATATCGCCCATAATTAAACAGAGCTGTTCACTTAATTGTTGCTGTTTTAGGTAATCAATCAGATCCTGATAAAACTTACGTTTTGCTGGATACTTGATTTCATGATGTAAACTTTCGCCTTGAGGAAAATAACCATTAATCACCGTTAAATTACCTTCATTGGTGGGTAATTGTGCCATGATTAAACGGCATTGGGCATCTTGTTCATCGGTGGGAAAGCCACATTGTACTGATATGGGCTGTTGCTTGGTTAAAAGTGCAACACCATAGTGCCCTTTCTGCCCATGATAATGTAAGTGATAACCAAATTGGGCTAACTCTTCAACCGGAAACTGATCATTATGTACTTTCGTTTCTTGTAAACCGATTATATCAGGCTGATGGATATCAATAATCGCAGCGAGCTGATGAATTCTGGCGCGAAGACTATTAATATTAAATGAGATAACTTTCATAATAAATTTATTATACTGGAATTAACGTTGTCATTGACTCATGCTACCAAAAATACGTTATACTGTTAAGCTATTACAGTAAAAGCTTCAATTTGTGCTAAAGGAATCCCATCTATGTCAACGGAATTACTCACACTACGCGATAAAATTGATGAAGTCGACAAATCAATTTTAGCTTTAATTAGTCAACGACTAGC
>CAMLAI010000036.1 GCA_946477995.1 uncultured Gilliamella sp.
TGATCTTCTCAAGGCAGAATCTTAAACAACAACCACGAACAGCTGAACAATTAGCCAATGTTTATCGTGGCGGTTACATTTTAAATGATTGTGCAGGAACGCCAGAGTTGATCTTAATTGCGACGGGTTCAGAAGTCGAATTAGCGGTAGAAGCCTATCATCAATTAACAAAAGCGGGGAAAAAAGTACGGGTTGTTTCAATGCCATCAACCGATGCATTTGATAAACAAGACTGCGCTTATAAAGAGTCAGTATTACCTTCTTCAGTCACTGCGCGTATAGCGATTGAAGCCGGAATTAGTGATTACTGGTATAAATATGTGGGGCTAAATGGCAAAATTGTTGGTATGACAAGTTTTGGCGAATCAGCACCTGCAGAACAGTTATTTGAAAAATTTGGTTTTACAGTTGAAAATGTGATTGCAAAAGCCAATGATTTATTGAAATAATTGTAATTCCTGTTTAAAGCGCCATTACCATTTAGATAATGGCGTTTTTTTTTGGATCTATCTTAAGATATTATGATTTTATTTGATAAAAAAAGGATTCGGATCTTTTTTTAATTTCTCATAAGGATATAACTCATTTTTCCAATCTTTAATTTTAATTTTTGTTTGGTGTGGTATATCTGTCAACTTGTTTTGCATATATTCATGTGAAACATCTAAGGTGATACCCATCCATTTACTTAACAAGTAAACAAGCTGATAACCTGAGATTTTTTTCTCAATTTTTTGTTGTGTTGTACTTTTCGAATCAAAGAAAATAAAAGGTACTTCGTAGCTATTTTGGTATTCCCAGTTATGTCTCAAATCTTGATATTGATCCAAGTGGGTGAGACCATGATCGGCAAAATAGACAAGCGAATAATTTTCATTATGTTTTTTTAGTATATCAATTGTTGATTTAATCAGGTCGTCCGTTTCTTTTATACTGCTGACATAGCAAGAAATATTTTCGTTATATAGATTGAATTGAATATCAAATTGTAATCGACGACAAAAATTGGAATGAGATCCCATAAGGTGCATGACGATCAGTCTTGGCTTAGCCTGTTTATCTGATAATATTTTATCTAATTCTGGTAATAGTAAAGTATCATGTTTTCCGTGTGATGACTTACCATTATATTCCCCTTTTTTGGTGTAGAAGTTATAGTTTGCATAAGCGGCAATGCGAGGTACGGTAATCTCAATTTTTCCGAGTTTGCCTTGATTAGAAAGCCAATAAGTTTCAAATCCTGCATCGTTAGCAATACTAACAATATTATTATTTAACTGAGCATTCACTATTTTATCGTCCGAATAAATAGCTTGGCTAATCAAATGAGGGACAGATGCTTGCGTATTCGAAGCGGGTGCGATTAAACCATCCCATATCACATTTGCATGTTGAGTGGCAAAAGGCGTATTGTCATAACTAAATCCATAGGCATTCATATAATCTTTACGGACACTTTCACCAATAATGATAAGGTAATTTTTGTGGTCTGGATTAACCGATAAAATAGGAATCGTATTTTGTTGTTCAATTTGTTTAAGTTGTGCTTCTTTCTCGGAAAAATAAATTTTTCCACTGGTAAAAAGCGCTTTATAAAATTCAAAAAAAGGATATTTCACATTATCCATTATCTCTTCAGACAGTGAATGAGAAGGGGTCGGGATAAACTTAATATACGCTTTAATCGGTTTATAGCACAATAAAATCAATGTAAAAATAATCAGGTAATAATTGTGAACAGTAGGAAATGGCAGTTTGATAAATATTAGAACAAAAGCGATTAGAAGTAAGAAGGTAATCAAAAATAGATAAGTCGATATTTGCGAACAGAATTCATTTACTTCGTCCATGTCTGTTTCAAACAAAGCACTTATTACTGCTACATTAGGAGGGCCGTAATAATAAGCAATGGGAAAGTAAAGAGCAGCTATAACAAATGATAGACCAAAAAAAAATCGAAAAATGGTGAATCTGCCTAGGAAAATTAATGAAAAATAAGTAAGCAATATACGATCTATTCTTTTCGGATATCCTAATAAATACACGACTAAGACTGCAAGGCTAAGACAAATACAATGAGAAAACAAAATTTTTTTAGAGAGCTTCACAACATTATTACACTATATTAAATTTATCTACAAGGCACGTGATTATATAGTGAATTATTATTTAATCAATTTATATCGTCATTTTGTGTTTGATTCAATTTGAATTGAACTAAATGATTTTTCTATCATTTATGTACCTAATAAAAGGCGTTTAACAGCCTTAAACGAAGGAATAAAATAGCTGTTTGAGTTAAAAAATGGTTAATTGTATTGAATAGTTGTTATGGAGTAAAGGCTATCAATGATTTAACACTTATCGGTTAATTTGATAAGTGTTAAATATTAAGATGAGAAGTGGCTTACTAGCCAATAAATCGTTATTTTGATGATCGATTTAATATTATTGCTTCAGGCTGTTTTTGGATATAGATCATTCTGGCTATTAATAAAATAGCGGCGACTGCCAGACCTAAAATAATGCCAATCCAAAAACCGGCAGCCCCAATTGGTGCTATAATCAGATCGGTTAAACCTAAGATATAACCTACAGGTAATCCTACTACCCAATAAGAAAGCAATGTAATAAAGAAGATGCTTTGCGTATCCTTATAACCACGAAGCACATTGCTGGCTACAACTTGCAAATAATCAGAAGCCTGATAGATTGCTAATAAAATAATTAGGTGCATACATATCGTAATGACAGCAACTTCTTTAGTAAATAATGCAATGATTGGTGTTCGAAAGACAACCAAAATTAATGCGACAATAATTGCTATAGCCAACGAAATAGCTAAACTTATATATGCGGTATGTTTGGCAAGAGATAGCTTTTTTTGACCTAACAAATAACCAACACGAATGCTAGTAGCAACACCGAGTGAAAGAGGAATGGCAAATGTTAAACTGCTAATCGTAAATATGATTTGATGTGCCGCAACTGTAATTTTACCCAATGGGGCTATCAGTAATGCTATGACGGCAAATAAACTCATTTCGAAAAAATAAGCCAATGCCAGAGGCGTGCCTAACAGGATAACTTTTTTAATAATAGACCAATCAATAAGTTTTGTGAAAGGTGTTATACGAATATCACGTTGGCTAGTGGTGGTTAACGTATAAAGGCGAATTAAAAAAAACATTAGCCAAAATATAATCGCTGCGGTAATGCCACATCCAACTCCACCGAAAGCAGGCAAACCTAATTTTCCATAAATTAATACATAATTAATGGGAATGTTGGCAAGTAATGCAATAAAGATGATCACCATGGCTGGTTTGGTATTGGATAACCCTTCACACTGATTTCGGTAAACTAAAAATAATAAGAACGCGGGAACACCCCACATAATGGCACGTAAAAAAGAAACGGCAACTTCAACCATTTCAGGATCGATAGGATGTTCAACTGAACTTCTTAAACTAATCAGTTTATCTGAATGGTATAAAATGAACATCATTACCACTGATAAGAACAAGGCAATAACGACTCCTTGTCGAGTGTGATCAGCAACTTGATGACGTTTAGCAGCCCCATTTAAATTGGAAATAATCGGTGTTAAGACACTAAGTAAACCCTGTCCAAATAATATGGTTGGTAACCAAATTGAGACTGCAATGGCAACCCCTGATAATGCTGTGTTACTGTAGTTACCAGCCATAATGGTATCGACGAAGGTAATCGCTGTTTGCGATATTTGTGCTATCAGTACGGGTACCGAAAGGGCAATAAGTTTTTTGATTTCGTTTCGATAATGTTGTTTCATTGGATGTGTTTACTGTTTAACAGTTCCCCATAAATCATATTCATCGGAATGTTCAACTTCAACTTGAACAATATCACCAACGTGAACATTTTTTTCTTCATTTAAATAGACAACACCATCAATTTCTGGTGCATCAGCCATACTGCGTCCAATAGCGCCTTCTTCATCGACTTCATCAATAATAACCGATAAGGTTTTGCCAATTTTATTTTGTAATTTTTGGGTAGAAATTGTCTGCTGTAATTGCATAAAACGATGAAAACGTTCTTGTTTAATTTCTTCCGGAATTTGATTCGCGAGCTGATTGGCTGCTGCACCTTCAATCGGACTATAAGGAAAACATCCCACACGATCAAGCTTAGCTTTGTTTAAAAAATCGAGTAATAATTCGAAATCTTGGTCTGTTTCCCCTGGATAACCAACTATAAACGTTGAACGTAAAGTAATATCTGGACAGATTTCTCGCCATTTATGAATTCGTTCAAGTGTTCTATCAATGGTGCCTGGGCGTTTCATTGATTTTAAAACCGAAGGACTGGCATGTTGAAGTGGTACATCCAGATACGGTAAAATTTTCCCATCCGCCATTAACGGGATCAAATTATCAACACTTGGATAAGGATACATGTAATGGAGCCTTACCCAAATGCCTAACGTTGCTAATTGTTCGCATAACGTTTGAATATCAGTTTTTAATGGCATACCATTCCAAAAGTTGGTATGATTTTTAATATCGATACCATATGCTGAAGTATCTTGAGCAATAACGAGTAACTCTTTAACGCCACTATCAGCTAATCGCTTTGCTTCATCAAGTACATTACCAATTGGTCGGCTAACCATTTCGCCACGTAGCGATGGAATAATGCAAAATGTACAGTTATGATTACAACCTTCTGATATTTTTAAATACGCATAATGCTTAGGCGTTAATTTCACACCTTGCTGTGGTACTAAACTGGTAAAGGGATTATATGCGGGTTTAGGGGCATATTTATTGACATGAGTAAGTACTGCCTCGTAGCTATGGGGGCCCGATATTTCAAGTACTTTAGGATGTACATTACGTATTTGATCTTCTTTTGCACCTAAACAGCCTGTCACAATGACCTTGCCATTTTCATTTAAAGCTTCGCCAATGGCTTCTAACGATTCTTGTACGGCGCTATCAATAAAGCCACAAGTATTGACGATAACTAAATCTGCATTTTCGTAGCTTGGTACTACTTGATAACCTTGTGTTCGTAATTCAGTTAAAATTCGCTCTGAGTCAACCAAATTTTTGGGACAACCAAGGCTCACAAATCCAATAGTAGGGGATGACATATTCATAATATTTATAATAATGCTTAATATTTAAAGAGGAATTAAATTGATAATAAAATAAATTTTATCGATTAATTAGTTGTTGTTAATTTAAAATGTCGGCATTTTAACACATTTAAGCATTGTAAATATACTGATTTTCAAATTCTTAATTAACAGAAAATGGGTTTTAAGTGGTAACGTCAGGCAAGTGTATAAAGTGGGATTTTGACCTGTTAAATTTACCATATTTGATTGAAATCATGCGAGCACAACTTAATAGATGAATATTACCTTCTCAAATTTTGTGACCTAAGAATACTTGTGGGCAGGTCGATTTAATGTGATAAATCCGTTGAATGCTAACTCATACAGCCTTTTAATTGGGCTGTATGAATTAATTTAAACAAAATGATAATCGTTTAAAGCATTGAGCACTTCAGACACTTGACGGTCTAAACTTTCTGCTCCACCACCAGATAAGTACCAAAGATCAGGTGTCAAATAGACAACGGTGGTTTTACTTTTATTGAGAACTTTTGTATCAAAATAGTTGGCTTTCATGGCTTGTTGACCAATAGCATGACTTCGGTCAATGACAAAAATAATATCTGGCTTAACGGTTTTAATATATTTATCGTCAACAAAAGTAGGTGCTGGGCGTTCTCCATTTGTAGCTAGCTGGTTAGCTAAAAGTGGTACCGCTCTTTTGACTTTTAATACATCATGGATAAGCGCAGCACTTGAGCTATTATTAATAAGAATCATTTTTCCATTGTTGTGAATAGCGACAATGGCCTTTTTAGGGCTTGCTGAGGTCATTCTTTGAGCTTGGTTGATTTTGTTATTGAGCGAAGCAATGAGTTGAGTTGCTGTGTTTTCGGTTCCGGTAAGGCTCGCTAACAAATTGATATGATTTTTTGTTGATTCAAAATAATGTTTGCTATCAACACTTAAATTAAGCACTGGGGCAATTTTTGACAACTCATCTTTTTTATTTGCTTGACGTCCATCAATAATAATAAGATCAGGATTAGTTTGTTTAATTGCATCTATATTGGGTTCTTTCATATTACCCGTATCAACCACATCATCCCTTTTAAATTGATTCAAATAGGATGGAATGACCGATTGTGGGGTTGCCGTCACTATTGAGCCTTTACCTAAAGCATCTAATGTATCTAATGCTCCATAATTCATGACAACAATTTTTTTCGGAGATTTAGGTACGATGATCGTTTCACTATTGTTTGTGACAGTCATTGTCGACGGTGATTGACAACCGGTTAACCCCAAAACTATTAATGCAATGCTACTTAGCAGCAATTTTTTCTTTCTGTTCATAGACACCCTTTATATTAAATGTAAATAATAATTATTATCATTTAAAGTAGGTTGCTTGTCTAGCGAAAAATAATTTAATAAAAGATATTGATAATTATTATCATCTAATGTAGTGTTCATACTCATGGGTAATTATAAAATATCATTATAAATAATGGGGTTATAATAAATGAACGTTAAGCTAAAATTTAAACTGACAAATTATGTCATTAATTCAGGTTTTTTATTATTATCAAGTACAGCACTAGCCGCTGTGAATAGTTCAGATACTGATACAATGGTTGTTACCGCTTCGGGTTTTGCACAGCAAATCAAAGAAGCCCCTGCAACCATTTCTGTTATTACCTCAGAAGAAATTAGTCAAAAATCGTATCGTGATGTCACTGATGCGTTAAAAGATATTCCTGGTGTCACCATTACCGGTAGCGGTGATTCAACAGATATAAGCATTCGAGGTATGGATGCCAAATATACGATGATTTTAGTTGATGGCAAAAAGGTCAGCACCCGAGAAACGCGACCAAATAGTGACGGTTCCGGATTTGAACAAGGTTGGTTACCACCATTAACGGCGATAGAACGCATTGAGGTAGTCCGTGGTCCTATGTCATCACTGTATGGTTCTGATGCAATGGGTGGGGTAATTAATGTTATTACCAAAAAAGTGTCAGATAAATGGCATGCAGGATTACGTTTAGAATCTGTAATTCCTTATCGTTCTGAAGAAAAAAACACTTATACAGGAAGTTTTTCAGTCATGGGACCGATTGTTGATGATAGAGTTGGCATCCAACTATATGGTCAATATTCAAAACGAAATGAAGATAAATTTTTAAATGGTCATGCCCAACAAAAACTTCAAAGTCTAAATGGTAAGCTGTCTTTAAATGCAACAGATACGCAACGATTTGATTTAGATATGGGGCGTTCAATTCAAAAAAGTAAGGCAACAGCGGGTAATACCCGAGCTAAGAATAGAGGCGATTTTCCTCGTGATAATCGCCGTAATACGTATAGTTTAACTCATACTGGGCTGTTTGGTGATATTTCGACAACTTCATTTATTGCTTATGAAGGTAATAATAACCCGGAAAGAAAGATGAAAATTCGAAATACCGATCTTGATACCCGTGTAACAATTCCGCTTAATATTAATATGTTAACAGTAGGGGGAAAATATAATTACCAAGAGTTACACGATAAAGGTAATCAATTGAAGAAGACATTAACTAAAATAGATCGTTGGAATTATGCTCTATTTGCTGAAAATGAAATAAGTTTATTAGAAAATTGGAATTTAACTGTTGGATTACGTTATAACAAAGATGAAAATTATGGAAGCAACTGGAATCCAAGAGTTTATAGCGTATGGAATATTGATGATAATTTCACTCTCAAAGGCGGCTATTCAACGGGTTATGCAACACCACAATTACGGCAAGTCGTTGCTGATTGGGGACAAGTTACAGGGGGTTCCGGCACGGGTAATAAAGGAATGGTACTGGGAAATCCTAATTTAAAACCTGAAAAATCAGACAATATCGAAATTGGACTGGGCTATACTAATGATTATGGAATAGATGCTTCAGCCACGGCGTTTTATACAAAATATAAAGATAAGATTCAAACTTATTACATTTGTCAGGGACCAGCTGGAAAAGGTAAATGTAAAGTGAATGGTTACCAAGAAAAATTTGATTTTGTTCAAGGCAGAGAAAATGTCGATAAAGCCGATCTTAAAGGCGTTGAATTAACGTTTAAAACGCCATTGTTTAATGAGTTCTTGTTGACGTCAAATTATTCATGGACAAAGACAGAACAAAAAACCGGTATCAATAAAGGACGTGCATTAAACCGTACACCTAAACAAAAATTTAATATGCAATTGGATTGGTACATCAGTCATAATTGGGACTTATGGGCTAAGATGGCATACTACGGACAAGAAAACGCCAATAAGCGAATGGGTAAACAAAGTAGGTATGTCACGTATCCTGGATATACGTTCTGGGATATGGGAGCAGCGTATCAAATCAACAAGAAAGCAAAAATTTACACGGGTATTTATAACTTGTTTGATAAAGATGTTGACAATGAAGATTTTGGTAAAACCTTAGATGGACGTCGCTATTTTGTTGGAACAGAAATTAGTTTCTAGATAACATTTTTCTCATCAATTGGTCATCAAATGTATTTAATTGATGAGAATGATTGTTTTTAGTCAATGGTATGATTAATAACATCTTTATCAAATCTTCTTTTTTAATCATATTTTTAATCTTAGGTAAATTCTCATTGAAATATTTGAATTCATTTTGTACAAATTACACATTGCTTACTTATTCATAACAATCCGTTTACATATGTTTTAATAAATTGTAACTTACTTAACCTATAATTTTGATAGGAAAAATTTATTGAAGAAAATGAATTGTATAAAACCTAGATAAAACGCTTAAAAATAAATTAATATTATTCATTATGTTATTTTAAAGTGTGAACTAATGTGATTAACCTGTTTTTATGTTTGCATTATAACGAATATGTCATAAATATCGTGATTTTATGTTGTTTTGATAGTGATTCTAAATTGATCGTATATTGATAGATCGATAAATCCGATCAATAATATTTTTGAAGATTATCTCTTCTTTTAAATTAGATGGATAAATTTTTCAATTATTAAATCAATTTTATTATCTCCTCATATTGAAAATAATGTAAGGAATATAGCAGTATCTTATTATTTTTGATAGTGATTTTAAATTGATTGGGTGTTGATGGATCGATAAATCCGATCAATAATATTTAAAAGGATCACCTCTTCATTTAAATTAATTGGATGAATGTGAAGTTATTAAATCAATCTTAAGATTTGTGATTGATTTGTTATTTTGTTAATGAAGAAAACTATATGAAGCACATTATAAACCCTAATTCACGATATTTTAGTGAATACAAACCTAACCATTTAGTCATCTCTAAATTGAATATAGGTTCACATTTAAATTGCTTATTATCTATACTAAAAAAAAATAGGACTGCAACTAAACTGAGTTATTTAAGTGCAGTTTTGGCTTTCATTTCAGTTAATCCTGCTAATGCAGCACTATCAACGACGACCGTCAATTCGATAAAAGGGGATAAACCTGTTTTTTTTGCAACAGAATCGATCGTTAATAAATTAGGTTTTAATTACAACGGTACTGATTACAATGAAATATCCGGTAACATCACTAGTAATACCACCAAATATTTTGATCATACGACTAACTTAAATGATTTTGTCATAAAAAGTTATTTTGTTCCTAGAACAACTATTGATGATAATAAGGGTGATTATTTTGATATTAATAATGATGCTTTTGATCCTAAGCAACCCATCAGCAACACATTAAATTACGTTTGGAAGGATAGTAATAATGTTAAAATCGATCCTGCAGATTTTAATAATATTGCTTGTAGCCATAACAAATATAAAATGCCGTTAAAATTAGAAATCACTGCGACTGATATTAAAGTTCATACTCAATTTGGCGATCCTAATGAAAGTGATCCTGTCAATTTTATTGAAACTCAATCAATGGGTGCTCAGCCTATAACAAAAACTTATCAAATAGCTATCGCTAATACTTGCTTTGCAAAACCTTATAGTCTTATCTTAGATCCACTTACTCAATGGCGTTCAGTTAAAAATGACAAATCTGAGAATGATGAAAAGTGGAATCTCACCGGAATTGGTATAAATAACATTCCTAAAAATAAACCTAATTTTGCAGTAGGTGGCGGAGTAACTGAAGATTATGTCTTCAATCAAGGATTTAAAGTGACACCTACCTTATCCAAAAAACATTTTCCAACGACAGGTTTTGCCGGTGCGCAATTTCAGTTAGTCATGGGTGGTGTACAAAACGATTATACCTTCACGACAAATAATAGTTCTGTTACTGTTGATAAAGATGGTTTAATTACGCTTAACCAGCCTACTAAAACGGTCACTATAACGGCAACCTTAAAATCTGATGATAAAATCCATTATGATTATACATTCAGTCTTGATTTATGGCTTGAACCAAAATTACAATCTTTCCAAAATCAAAACGATGCAAGGGCTCAATGTACAGGTTCTTCAAAATTGTTGAGCCGAAAAGAATTAAATAATTCATCCGAGTTCTCGACTAAAAATTTAGATGGTGCGAAAGGTCGTATTTATAATGTGTTTACACGCGGAATTGGATATGGTGTCTTCAGTGAGTGGGGGAGATCGCTTAATCAACAGTATAATAGTTTGATTGTAACTTATCCAAAATCTAATTGGAAATTTGGTTGGTATTATACTAATGAATCTCACAACACCACTAATGACAATAATGATGCCATTTCAGAAGCGATTCTGGTTTCAAGTCACGATGGAATGATTTCGTTTCCTAGTGCTTGGGGTATAGATGAAGCAAAAAGAGCCGTTTGCGGAACTTACTTATAATGATTATAAGGAGTATTTAACCCATTCAACAAGGGTTGTTATTTAGCTAGTATTAGGGATGAATTTACACTGACTAATACTTCAAAAGTAGCGTTACCTATTAAAATGATTTTATCAAGTCTGATATGAAAATATGATAGGTAACCTCTATATCACTTTACCTTTTTCTTCCAATAAAATGCCTATATTAAATCACAGTTATGATCAAAATGATTTTTTGTTATCTTGCTGGATTTCATCATTAACTGTATTGTTTTAACCTTTTTATAAAAATTTGAATAGTCATAATAAGGTTAAAAAAGCCCCAATATAGGGGCAAAAATGTGGACTACCACTGTCTTTCCAGTTGTCAGGTACTCAATATTGTAACTTTAAAATACGCTATCAAGTACCGTATCAAAACTGCAGTATGTTCGTACGCCTCTGCTAGCCACTTGAATCTTCTGACCCCATTAGTAACTCGTGGTATTGCTAACTTTATGGTAAGTCAATTAGTTTTGATAAAATCAATGATAATATAAGTTATCAGTTTTGTCAATACTAAAAGTTATTGTTTTTAGTTTTAGTTAAATATTAAATACCAGTATTTTGATTGCAAATTGTACTATACATGTTGGGTCATTATTTTAGTTGTCGTAATGTTTATTAATAATTAACCGATATTTAATTAATTTTTGTTTTTTTTTATTGAGGCAATGTGACACCAACTTTAATAAAGACATGTTAGAGTAAAACTTTAAACATTATAGGATTATCATTAATTGTTTATAACAATAGTTATTGATTTTTGTGATAACTATTGTTATTATTGGTTTGTTTAATTTTGAATAGGAAAACTTCACGATGACACCAGAACAGCAATTAGCTTTACTTGATGAAAAAATAAAAGTCGCTGAGAAACATGTTGAACAACTCTATGATTATCGCCGACGACTAATAAATCAATATGATCTTAATAAGGGAAAATATCAAAACATTAATGTAACGCGTCCCCTTTTTTAATTAATCCTATCGATATTGTTACTAAAAAAAGAGTTTTTCAACATATGACAATAAGTTAATAGTCACAGATTAATAAATAGTTAAACATTATAAATTGGAATTATATGGAAAAGTTATGAGGTAAATAATGACAGCACCGAACCTGAATATTCAAGAAAATAATAAACCAAAACAATGGCTAAATAAAGTGAGTTTGAATGCTGATTATGATATCACTCAAGTATTAACCCGTTGGGGTAATTGGGCTCGAA
>CAMLAI010000037.1 GCA_946477995.1 uncultured Gilliamella sp.
ATATTTTTACTTTATATAAAAATGCTAAAAAGCAACATCTGGATATTGAAGCAAAACAACACTATGATTTAGGTAAAACATTTTCGCAACAGGGTAGTTATCATGAAGCATCCCTAGAATATCTTAAAGCTTGGGAAGTTTATAAGCCAATAGGCGAATATAAAGATAGTTTTAAACTCTATGAGGATAATAAAAGAAAACATGTTACTGCGCTAGCAAAAGAGTATTATGAAAAAGCCTCGTCACTTGAAAAAATAGCTTATAAACGCAAAATTTATCGTGAAGCGGCTAAATATTATGAGGCAGCCAATTCAGCCTATGAACAGTTCGGTTCATACCGTGATGCCAGCGCTAGAGCGAGTCGTTGTAAATTAAAGGGACGCGTTAATGTGTATGTTAAAGATTCCGACTATCTTAGCTGGGTAAAACAAGTTTTTAACGCTGATTATATATACTTTGTTGATCATAGTTCACAAGCTAATATCATTATAGATATTAATGCCAAATCTGACTATATTCATATGAAACCGTATGAAAAAAATGAAGTAAAAACAGAAAAATATGTAGAAAGAATGAGCGAAAAAACCGATGATAAGGGTAATAAAATTAAAGTTCCAATTTATAAAGAGCAAAAATTCAACTTAAAGACTATCACTCATTCAAAAAAATACATTTTTACTACTGATATCGAAATAACCGGAGAAATCAGTAATTCTAAACGTTTGATAAGCGAAGCCATCTCTTCTAAAACGGATTATATCTATTCGGGCGATGTTCCAAGTAAATTTCATAACTCACAAGCAGGCGAGTGGAAGTCCAAATCAACGTTAAAATCTGAAGCACATTATACGCAAGGTGAGGATATCAGAAACCATTTAAAACAATTTATTGATAAGATGAGTTCTTTATAATAATTGTTAATTATCGCTCAAAAATAGAATCCCACAAAATTGATAATGTGGGATTTTTTATTTTAATCGTCTTTTAGTATAACTTAACGTCTGATATGGATTAATTGATACCTTTTAATTTATTAAATGTAATCGTGCGATTATCTAAAATTTAGCACCTTAATTATGATCAATTTAACTCTGACAATTTAGTTAAAAATTATCATTGTCATTGCTCAATCCAATCACAGTCTTATATAAAATATAACTAACCTATATCCTATGATTATTAAGATAATTTTCATTTTAATTTATTCTTGCCAATTATTCTGAATCAGCTTGAATAAACCTTAAAAATTTGGTAGTTTACTGTTAGTTATTTTATCATTTAACACAAATAAAGAAGGTAATTTTTATGACAATCAAAGTAGGTATTAATGGATTTGGCCGTATTGGTCGTATTGTTTTCCGTGCTGCACAAAAACGCTCTGATATTGAAATCGTTGCTATCAATGATTTATTAGACGTTGAGTATATGGCGTACATGCTTAAATATGATTCAACTCACGGTCGTTTTGACGGTACTGTTGAAGTTAAAGATGGCAAATTAATCGTTAACGGTAAAACAATCCGCGTTACAGCTGAAAGAGATCCTGCAAACTTAAAATGGAACGAAGTGGGTGTTGATGTTGTTGCTGAAGCAACAGGTTTATTCTTAGATGATGCAACTGCTCGTAAACACATCCAAGCGGGTGCTAAAAAAGTTGTTTTAACTGGTCCTTCTAAAGATAGCACGCCTATGTTTGTTATGGGTGTTAATGATAAAGATTATGCTGGTCAAGATATCGTATCTAATGCGTCATGTACCACTAACTGTTTAGCGCCTTTAGCTAAAGTAATCAATGATAACTTTGGTATCGTTGAAGGCTTAATGACAACTGTTCATGCAACTACAGCTACTCAAAAAACGGTAGATGGTCCATCTCACAAAGATTGGCGTGGTGGTCGTGGTGCAGCACAAAACATCATCCCTTCATCAACTGGTGCAGCTAAAGCAGTAGGTAAAGTTATTCCTGAATTAAACGGTAAATTAACTGGTATGGCTTTCCGTGTTCCAACTCCAGATGTTTCTGTTGTTGACTTAACTGCTCGTTTAGCAAAACCTGCTAAATATGAAGATATCTGTAAAGTGATCAAAGCGGCTTCAGAAGGTCCAATGAAAGGCGTTCTTGGTTACACTGAAGATGATGTTGTTTCAACTGATTTCTTAGGTGAAGTTTGTACTTCTGTATTTGATGCAAAAGCGGGTATCCAAATCAGCGATACTTTCGTTAAATTAGTTTCTTGGTACGATAACGAAGTTGGCTATTCAAATAAAGTTTTAGATTTAATTGCGGTTGTATCTAAAAAATAATGACTAATTTTTAGTTTTTTAAAAAGTGACCAAATGGTCACTTTTTTTTCGCTAAAATCTTATAGCTTTACAAAATAAAAACGCTCATTTTTTAAAAATGAGCGTTTTCACTAATATATATACTACGATATTAATTAGATTACGACAACTTCTGATGCCGCTGGTCCGCGAGGGCTATCTTGAATAGCAAATTCGACTTGTTGACCTTCAGCTAGAGTTTTAAAACCTTCCCCCGAGATTGCTGAAAAGTGAACAAATACGTCTTTGCTCCCATCGGTTGGTGTGATAAATCCAAAACCTTTACTCTCGTTAAACCATTTTACTTGGCCTGTTTTCTTATTCATTTACTAGATATCCTAACAATAATTAATATTTTGCCTTTAAGGCACGTATAGACTTTTATGCAATATAAATTAATCAACTTACAAACTAGATGATGCGTTAAAAACACCCCCTAATTGTTAAACGTTTTCATAAAAAAATATTGCTTCATAAGTCTGTTACTATTACCGCATAATTTATAATCGAAAGCAAGATATTAATGACAATTTTTTCATCTTAGGATGAAGTTTTTTATAAAATTTTTAGATATAATGGTTAAATTTGATAAATAGCAAATTATTGAAGGGTTTTTGATTTAAATTTATTTCGAAAGTAAAGATTATTTAAGCAAATTAAGGCATGTAAGATGTAAATTTAAAAATTAGTATTAACGATTACTTTTAGGTTTCTTTTGAATACATTGTTTTATCGTTTCTTTATATCAAACGTTTACATACGTTTTAACTATAGGTTTACAACTTACTGTTAAAGATGTGAATCACAATGTGGTTAATTATGTCATTTATGTCATTTATGTCATTTATGTCATATAAGGCTTGCAACTTGCCTTATTGAGATAAGATTGCCAGCGCAAATTATCTAAGCTAAATAGCACTAAATTGGATATTCACTTATTTTTCATCTCATCTGTTAAAAAGGCATTGTTATTGATTTAATTACTTTCTGCTATTCTTTATTTAAAAATAAAAGCTATAAGTAAAGACTTATAGCTTTTAATTAACCATTATTATGAAAATTGATAGCAAATATTAATTATTTTTTAGCTCTCTCAAAAGATTCAATAATTTCTTTGCGAGCAGCATCCGCATTTTCCCAACCGTCAACTTTTACCCATTTTCCTTTTTCTAATGCTTTGTATTGTTCGAAAAAGTGTTTAATTTGAGATTTTAGTAATTCAGGTAAATCATCCACATCTTTGATGTGATCATACTCTTTAGATAATTTAGTATGTGGTACGGCAACTAATTTAGCATCTTGACCGGCTTCATCAGTCATTTTTAATACACCAACAGGACGGCAACGAATCACTGAACCAGGTTGTAATGGATACGGCGTTGGAACTAAAACGTCAACAGGATCGCCATCAAGCGATAATGTGTTATTAATATAACCATAGTTACATGGATAAAACATTGCTGTTGCCATAAAACGGTCAACAAAAACTGCACCTGTATCTTTGTCTACTTCATATTTAATTGGATTCGAATTTGCTGGAATTTCAATTACTACATAAATATCATCCGGTAATTCTTTACCTGCTGGTACATTTAAAAGTCCCATTTTTGTATCCTCTATCTTGGTTAATAATTTACAATATTGTTTCTGATATGAAATGAGCGAACATTATAAAGATTATTCGGCGTTGCTCAATTCTTTTAAGTATTGAAAAATCTGTTTGGCTGTTTTTGGTGGTTTATTGGATTCTCGTTCTTTTTTAGCCTGACGGGCAAGCGTACGCAGTTGTTGTCTGTCTGCTATAGGAAAGAGTTCGATAATGTTTTCTGCATCACCTGTTTCAATCAATTCGTCACGTAACTTTTCAAGTTTATGAAATAAGGCAACTTGTTGGTTATGACGGTTTTTGAGCTTGTCTAAAGCTTGCGTGATAGGATCGATATTGCGGCTACGAAGCAATTTGCCAATATATTGTATTTGTCTTCGATATCCCTCTTTTTTGATTTTTTGAGCAAGTTCGATAGCATAAAGTAAATCTTCATCAAGGGGGATTTTAGTCAGTTCATTTTTGCTTAAATTAACCAATTCGACGCCCATTTTTTTCAAAATTTCGGCATCTCGTTTGATTTCACTTTTACTGACATAAATAATTTCATCATCCATATCAGTATCAAATTCTTGGTCAATGATTAAATCTTTAGGGTTATTCATAGGATTTCTTTTGTTAATAGTTAACTAAAATTGAATTCTGGCTTATTATAACGTATCACTAGCAGAATTGTAGAAAATAATAAAATGAGTATTGAACAGATTAAAAAAGATGCCCAAAGACAACAAGATAAGTTATCAAATATTGTTGCTCAAGCTATTGAACTGGCTAAACCTCGTGTTGATTCAGTTGAAGTTTCAATTAACCAAGCAACTGGTATTGGTGTAAGTACTCGACAAGGGGAAACTGAAAATGTTGAATTTAATAGTGATGGTGCATTATCTATAACCGTTTATAAAGAACAACGCAAAGGAAATGCATCAACTAATGATTTATCGCCACATGCAATAAATCAAGCTATCGATATGGCAATTAATATTATGCAATATACTTCTGCTGATCCTTGTTCTGGTTTAGGAAACTTAGATCAGATGGCATTGAATCCTCCTGATTTAGATCTTTTTTATCCCAGTGATTTAGACGTGGATAAGGCTATTGAGCAGGCAAAACAAGCTGAGCTAGCGGCCCTTGCCAATGCTGACATTATGAGTAGTGACGGCGGTTATTTTAGTAGTAAATATGGTGTGTATGTATATGGTAATAGTCTTGGTATGTTACAAGGCTACTGTGCAAGTTCTCATTCGTTGTCTTGTACAGCGATTGCTGAACAGGCGGGAAAAATGGAACGAAACTATGCTTACACTTCATCGCGTGATATTAAGGCACTCAAATCTCCTAGTTGGGTTGGGCAGCAAGCAGCAGAAAGAACAATTGCGCATTTAGGGGCTAAACAAATTTCTACCATGCAAGTACCCGTACTGTTTAGTGCAGAAGTTGCAGTTGGATTAATAAGGCACTTAGTGGGTGCAATTAGTGGCGGTGCAATCTATCGCAAATCATCATTTTTACTTGATAGCGTGGGTAAACAGATTTTTCCTTCATGGCTAACTATTTTTGAAGATCCACATATTTTAAAAGGTGTTGGTTCATCGCCTTTTGATAGTGAAGGAACCAAAACAATTAAACGAAATATCATTGAAAACGGTGTATTGCAAACCTACTTGCTTAGTCATTATTCAGCCAGAAAGCTTGGTTTAACATCAACAGGTCATGCGGGAGGAATTCATAACTGGCTTGTATCGCCAAGTGAGCATGATGCTGATTTTAAAACCATGTTGAAAAAATTGGATAAAGGGGTTGTGATTACTTCGCTTATGGGGCAAGGTGTGAATAATGTAACGGGCGACTATTCACGTGGTGCGACAGGTTTTTGGGTTGAAAATGGTGAAATTCAATATCCAATAAATGAAATAACCGTTGCTAATAACCTAAAAGATATGTATAAAAATATTGTGGCAATAGGGAATGATCTTGAAACACGCAGTAATATTCAATGTGGTTCAATATTAATAGATAAAATGAGTATAGCAGGGAAATAGGATGAAAAATGGGAAAGTTAGTCAGTAGTACGTTTTTCCAAAAAATCACATTATGGATGCCAGGACTAATCAGTTTCTTACATTATAAACGTGAATATTTAAACGCAGATATAAAAGCCGGATTATCCGTAGCCGCGGTATCCTTACCGGTATCGATTGCTTATGCTGAGCTAACAGGTGTTGGTGCCATTGCGGGGCTATACTCAACCATTTTACCGCTTATTGTCTATGCCCTTTTTGGATCGTCTAAACAGTTGATTGTAGGGCCCGATACCGCAACGTGTGCGGTGGTTGCTGCGGTTGTTTTTCCTTTAGCTGCAGATGATCCCATGTTACGTTGGCAACTGGTGGTGCTGCTGACAATTATGATTGGTATTTGGTGTATCATTGCCGGCAAATTTCATCTTGGCGCCTTAGCAGATTTACTCAGTCAACCTATCTTAATTGGGTTGTTAAATGGTATTTCTATTACAATCATTGTCGATCAATTAGCGAAAACATTTGGTTTTCATTATGACTATTCTTACCTTATTGAACGTGTGGTTTATTTACCGGTTAAGCTTTATCAATCACATTTAGGTACGACATTCATATCTTTCATAACATTATTGATTCTAATCGCTTTTAAGAAATATAAACCACGTTATCCAGCACCACTTTTTGCCGTTGTGATAATGACTTTATTTTCATGGTTGTTTAATTTTGAACATTTTGATATCCACATTATTGGTAATGTAACTGGTGATTTTATACCATTGGAAGCTTGGATTGATTTTGATAAAGGATTAATGCGTGATTTAGTTGTTCCCTCATTGAACATTGCTGTTATCTGTTTTGTGAGTATGATGATTACCGTACGAAGTTTTGCAACAAAAAATAATTATGAAACGAATGCCGATGTTGAATTTAAGGCATTAGGCATGGCAAATATTGCAGCAGGTCTATCACAAGGATTTGTTGTAAGTGGGACTTCGTCACGAACGGCAGTGAACGATGCGAATGGTGGAAAAACTCAGCTTGTATCGATAATCGCTGCGGCATTAATAGGATTTGTGGTACTCTTTTTGTTGTCACCGTTACAATTTATTCCAACAAGTGTCCTTGGCGTGATTTTGATATATTCCTCGATCTCGCTAATTAATGTACAAACAATTTTGCGTTTTTTTAAATATGACCGTGACGCATTTTATTTAAGCTTAGCAACATTTATTGCGGTATTACTTATCGGTATTATACCGGGTATGGCTTTAGCGGTATTATTAGGCATCTTTTTGTTTCTACGTCGCGTTTTTCGACCTAAAGATCAGTTATTAGGGGTTGATGATGACGGACGAATTCATTCATTAGGCAAAGATGTTAAACCTGTTAGTAATACGATAATTTATCGATTCAATTCACCTTTAACGTATTTTAATATTGCTTATTTTAAACGAAGAATCATTAGTTATATTGACGAATCAGAGCAACCTGTTAATTATGTTATCGTCGATGCGATTCCTTGCTTTACTTATAAAGATGTCAGTGTATTATCGGGTATTAACGAATTAGTTAATGCATTAAAAGTACGTAATGTGGTTTTAATCTTATCAGGTAGACGCAAAACCCTTAAAAATTGGTTTAAACAAATGAATATTACCCCTGATCATGATTACATTGAATTTACTTACGATCTCTATTTTGCTGTTAAGTTAGTTCAAAGTAGGGAACATATGGACAATAAAAATGAAGACGAGGATACGGATTAATTAATGCCCCCTTTTTTGTTCAATTAATGATGTCAAAAGGTGCAGAACCATGATGAATAGGAACAATAATCACGTTAAGATCGAAATGATAAGTACCGGCGATGAAATTTTATATGGTCAAATAACCGATACGAATGCAGCTTGGCTTTCTGAACTATTTTTTCAAGAAGGTATTTTAATCACGACTCGCCACACAGTTGGTGATAATCTTAACCAGCTTACCCAAACATTACAAGAACGTAGTCTGATCAATGATATCATTATTGTTAATGGGGGGCTTGGGCCAACCAGTGACGATTTAACAGCACAAGCGGCAGCTTTAGCCAATCATGAAGCACTGGTACTCAATCAGCAGTGGTTGACACAAATTGAACGTTATTTTGCCAGTTGCGGTAACGTGATGCCGTCAAGCAACCTTAAACAAGCTTTATTGCCGCAAAGTGCTGTATTAATTGATAATCCAATAGGAACAGCCTGCGGATTTAAAATGCACATCAACGGCTGTATTGTGTTTTTTACGCCTGGTGTGCCTGCTGAATTTAAAGAGATGATCAAAACTCTTGTATTACCAGAAATTAAATTATCCTTTCCAAAATTAGAAAAAACGCTCTGCTATCGATTAACTATTATCGGGCGCACTGAAAGTGATTTAGCCACCGAGCTAACATCTAAATTAGATATTCCAAAAGATATCGTGATTGGTTATCGTGCTGCGATGCCTATTATTGAATTAAAATTGAGTGGTCCTCAACACAAAAAAGACACGTTGGATAGTTTATGGCGAAAAACTAAATCTATTGTTGATGACAATTTGCTTTACGAAGGCATGATTAGCAAAGACAGTGAACTCGGTTTAGCCAAAGTTGTTTCAGGGCTGTTACATGAAAAAGATTTAACTATCGCAGTGGTCGAACAACAATCAGCAGGGATAATTAGTTATCAATTATTTGAAACCGATGCACCCATCGCAAAATCAGAAGTGATTCCATTATTATTTGAAGATCCCAAAGATTATCTTTGGCATATTATGACCCAATATAGAGCTGATATTGTATTAGGTATGGTTAATTTCAAAGAAAAGAACAGTCAATTTACGTTAATCATTACCACAGCAAAGCAAACTATCCAAGTTAATTTAAAATATATTGGTCGAAAACTTTCACGGCCTGAAGAGTTACAAACTTTTTCAGCAATAGCGTTAGATGCTTTACGTCGTTATTTGTTAAATAAACCAATAATTGCTTCTAATGTTTGGCTCGATATTTTGGATTAAGTTAAACGATAATGTGATGTTTTTTAGACTGGGAATGGTTAATTTTAACTATCTTAACAATAGTATGATATTAATATAGACAATTCCCCACAAAATTAAGTAAAATAACGGATCTTCCAAATTACATAAACTAGTAAATACATTAGAGGTAAAAATGGCTCGAGTAACTGTTCAAGATGCTGTAGAAAAAATTGGTAATCGCTTTGATCTAGTTTTAGTTGCAGCAAGACGCGCACGTCAATTGCAAGTTGAAAACAAATCACCACTAATTCCAGAAGAAAACGATAAAGAAACCGTTGTTGCTTTACGTGAAATTGAAGATGGTCTTGTTAATAAACAAATTCTTGATACAGCTGATTTTCAAGCTCGTCAGGAAGAAGAAGCAGAAGTGCGTTCTACACTGCATGAATCGATCCTTCTTGAAAATACGCCATCATACGAATAAGCGCTATAGGAATTGCCTATGCAATATTTTGATAGCTTAAAAGAGGTTGTAGCATCTTATCTTCCACCCAAACAAGTTGAACTTATTAAAGATGCTTATCTTTTTGCTCAGAAAGCACATGAAGGGCAATTTCGATCTAGTGGTGAACCTTATGTCACGCATCCTGTTGCTGTGGCATCGATTTTAGCCGATATGCGGCTTGATTATGAAACCATCATTGCTGCACTATTACATGATACGATTGAAGATACACCGGTTACTTTCCAAGATATCACAAATCATTTTGGTAAACATGTTGCAGTGTTAGTTGAAGGTGTATCCAAACTTGATAAATTAAAATTTCGTAATCGACAAGAGGCTCAAGCTGAAAATTTTCGGAAAATGGTGCTCGCCATGACCGAAGATGTGCGAGTGATTTTAATTAAACTGGCTGATCGTACGCATAATATGCGAACACTTGCGGCATTAAGACCAGACAAACGCCGTCGTATTGCAAAAGAAACGCTTGAAATTTATGCTCCATTAGCTCACCGTTTAGGTATTCACCATATAAAAACTGAACTCGAAATTTTAGGATTCACGGCGATGCATCCTAATCGAGCCAAAGTAATTGAAAATGTGATAAAAGCAGCTAGAGGTACACGTAAAGAATTAATTCAACAGATTTTATCGGAAATACGTGGTCGTTTAGCTGAAGCAAATATCGAGGCGGAAGTTGAAGGATTAGAAAAAAATATTTACGTAATTTATCAAAAAATGCAAATGCGTGAACAGCATTTTCATTCTATCATGGATATTTATATTTTTCGGATCGTTGTGAAAGATGTTGATGCCTGTTATCGTGCACTTGGTCTTGTTCACAATCTGTATAAACCTCGCCTTAATCGCTTCAAAGACTATATTGCAATTCCTAAAGCTAACGGTTATCAGTCATTGCATTCTTCATTAATTGGACCACATGGTACGCCAGTTGAAGTGCAAATACGTACTGAAGATATGGATCAAATGGCTGAAATGGGTGTTGCCGCACATTGGGTTTATAATGCCAATGATGAGCTGAATAATACAACGGCGCAAATCAAGGCACAGCGTTGGATGCAAAGTCTATTAGAGTTGCAACAAAGTGTGGGTAACTCTTTTGAATTTATTGAAAATGTGAAATCTGACCTGTTTCCGAAAGAAATTTATGTTTTTACCCCTAAAGGAAGAATAGTACAGTTACCGGAAGGTTCAACCGCCGTAGATCTTGCTTACGCTGTCCATTCTGATATTGGCTATCAATGTATCGGCGCAATTGTTGACCGAAAACCTTATCCACTTTCACAGCCATTAAGTAATGGTCAAACCGTTGAAATTATCACGTCGCCTGAAGGTCGTCCGAATGCAAATTGGCTTAATTTTGTTGTGAGTGCTAAAGCCAGATCACGTATTAGACAAGCGTTAAAAATGTTAAAACGTGATGATGCAATTGAATTAGGTAGAAGACTATTGAATCTGTCATTATTAAAAACAGGTGGCATCAATTCACTTAAAGCTAAACAAATTGCGAAAATTGTTGAGATAACGCAGTTACAATCTTTTGATGATGTCTTAGCCGAGATTGGTCTTGGTAATATAATGAGCCATTTTATTGTCAAAGGATTGGAACACAAAGAATTGTTTCAAAATAACAACGACACAAATAAAACCTTAGTCATTACTGGTAGTGAAGGGGTTTTAGTCACATTTTCGAAATGTTGTCACCCAATTCCCGATGATCCGATTGTCGGTCAAGTGAGTCCTGAAAAAGGATTAATTGTCCATCATGAATCATGTCGAAATGTCACGGGATACCAAAATAATCCTGAAAAATACATCTCTTTAAAATGGGCGACTGATATCACTCAACAATTTGTTGCTGAAATATGGGTAGACATTTCCAACAACCAAGGAGCACTTGGGCATATTCTTTCAATTATTAATGATGAAAAAGCGCATTTGCAATGGCTTAATACCGAACAGAAAGATCGACAAATTTATACAGTCATTTTGCAAGTTGAAGTTAAAAATCGTCAGCAGCTCAATGAGTTAATGCGTAAAATTTCATTGCAGCAAGATGTTGTAAGTGTCTCACGTAATATTAATAAGCGATGATGGCAAATCGATTTTTAAGTCAGGTTCCGATAATAAAATTGAGCGGAATTGGCTCTAACCTTGAAAAAAAATTCAATGCATTAGGTATCTATACTGTTCAAGATCTTTTATTACACTTTCCGTTACGTTACGAAGATCGCACCTCATCTTGTCCTATAAGTGAGGTTGCTATTGGTGAGCACACTACCATAGAAGGTCGAATCATCAAGTGTGAAGTGGTGCTTAGACGTCGACAAATGTTAATTTGTCATATTCAAGATGATTCGGGCATAGCAATATTAAGATTCATGCATTTCAATGCAGGCATAAAAGCAAGTTTAGCACTTGGCAATTGGATTAGTGCTTATGGTGAGATAAAAAAAGGAAAATTAGGCGCTGAAATTATTCATCCTCAATATAAAATTATTGCTAATCCAGCAGACAAATCTAAAAAATTATTGGATGATCAAGAAAAATATACCCCAGTCTATCCAACCACCTATGGATTAACTCAAAATGTCATTCGTAAATTAATTGCTTCTGCGTTATTACTGTTAAAACGTAATCCACCCAAAGAAATTCTGCCT
>CAMLAI010000038.1 GCA_946477995.1 uncultured Gilliamella sp.
AGTAAGTATTCTTAACAAAATACTCGTTTTAGAAAAAAATTCAACTGTTTTTTTGGGTTTTTTTAGAGTCTTGCTTTTGCGATTGCAAGAAGTTTTAAAATAATAAAGATTGATGTCTAAAAAGATTTGATTATGACACGAGTTTTTAATTGGCATTTTTCAAAGATTAGTGTATAAATGTTAATCATTAATCGTTTTTATCTGCTTATTTATCCTGTTTAATATCAAAAATACACGTTTAAAATAAAAAAAAGGCGAAATATGTATGAACATATTAAAGATAATAGTGTTAATAAGTTTTGGTTTTGTGTTACTTAATTGTGATAATGCTAAGCCCGCGTCAAATCATTCCGCTGCTGACAGTTCAACTAAACCCAATAATGATTTGCTCACTTCGCAAAATTTAGAAATTAATGCAGTAAAAAACGAGTTACCGATTGAAATTGATGAATTGACAACGCTATTTGATGTTTTTGCTGACAATAATATTATCCATTATAAATACCGCGTAAAAAACACACCAAAACAGGCACTATTATTAACGTCGACGCTTGATACTTTACGAAGTAATTTACTTGATGATTATTGCCAAAATGTGCCACAAATGAAAGAACTGAAAAATGTGTTTCCAAATGGCGCCCACTATCATTACTTCATCAATAATGAAGAGATCATTATTGTTGAACTTAATCCGGATGATTGTCAGACAGATAAATGATCGTTTATTGATAATTTATCCTTTTAATCAAACAATCATAGATCATTAAGTTTTGCAGTATTGGGATTAATTTGTTGTGTGCTGGCTTAATAGACGTTTATTTGTTAAACTGAGATCGTTTATCAAATTCTATGCATTTTCTTCTTGTTGATTGATAAATTGTATTCTCGCCCCGTTACTTATGGACAGCCACAGTTAAAATTATATTTGATTCAGTTCGTCACAGATTAATGATTTTTAAAAAAATATTTAAGTTTTTATCTCTATTCATCTTATTTATCAATATTGTTAATTGATTCGTTTCTACTTTTTTCAAGTTATACGGTTTTGTCATTATTAATTGATTTTATTTAAGTTATTTATCGTTTATGAACATGTATGTGTTTAACTTAGGAGAAAATTATGAGTAAACAAACCTGTAATCCAACGACCAAATATTATCATGAAAAATTTCCAAAACAAAAACAGAAAGCGCCCGGTTTGCAATGCGAGATGAATCCGATTCCTGACTGTGGTGAAAAAAGCTATAAAGGTCATCAACGTTTAGAAGGTCTTAAAATGTTGGTCACAGGTGGCGATTCGGGTATTGGTCGTGCAGCGGCAATCGCGTATGCCAAAGAAGGGGCAGATGTAGCGATCAATTATCATCCTGATGAGCAAAAAGATGCTGAAGATGTGGCAAAAGTTATTGAAGCTGCCGGACGTAAAGCCGTATTGATACCCGGCGATTTAAGTGATGAAGCGTTTTGTAAAAAAATGGTGGATGAAGCTCATCATAAACTTGGTGGGTTAGATAATCTAACATTGGTTGCAGGTAAACAAACTGCGGTTGCTGATATTATGGATCTGACTACAGAGCAAATTCGCAAAACGTTCGAAATTAATGTCTTTTCGCTATTTTGGGTAACTAAAGCGGCATTAGGTTATTTAAAACCCGGTTCGACAATTATTACTACTTCATCTGTTCAAGCCTTCCAACCTGGTCCAACATTATTAGATTATGCTTCCACTAAATCGGCCATTATCGCTTTTACAAAAGCACTAGCTAAGCAATTAGCGAGTAAAGGTATTCGTGCTAATAGTGTTGCTCCTGGCCCTGTCTGGACTCCATTACAGGTTTGTGGCGGACAACTTAGTGATGCAATTCCTGAATTTGGTAAAGAAACACCACTTAAAAGAGCAGGGCAACCGGTTGAACTTGCAGGGGTTTATGTACATTTAGCTTCAGAAGAGTCAAGTTATACCACTGCAGAAACTTATGGTGTAACGGGTGGTGAGCATACTAACTAATCTCATGTTTATATCGTGATAAAAGAGCTGCTCAGGCTCTTTTATTACAAAAAATTTTTAAGCTAGACATCTTAAATCACGTTCTATTATGCATTGTTCATAATAGTGTTAAAACTTAACTTAGAATAAAGGCAAAAAAATGAAATTTTTTAAAGTAATCACGCTTGCATTATTAGGTGTTTTTTTAGTTAACTGTGATAATTCTAAATCGACTGTTGATGATATTAAACAGAAAGTACAGCAAACAGGTGCAGATATCAGCGATAAAACACAAGATTATTTTGAACAAGCAAAAGCAGAAAGTAACGATATATTGAATAAGTTAAAAGAGGGTAACTATAATCTTGCACAAGATGCGGTGATTAAAAATATTAAACAAACATTACCAATGAATATTGATCAGAATACTTCGCTGGTGGATGTATCCAAAGAAAACAACACGATTAATTATAAATATGATGTCAAAGGTGTGACGCCAGATGATTTAAAAGTTGAGAATACTCAAAAGACATTATTAAATAATTTACTTACCGATTATTGTAGTACAGATTTAATGAAGAAAGCATTAAGACTTGCTTTCCCTGAAGGTGCTACACATAATTACTATATCAATAATAGTAACGCATTAACACTTAATCTCAAACCAAGTGATTGTGATGGTAAATTGTAGAGTATCGATTAAGGTGAAAAGGGCTATTAATAGCCCTTTTTTTATTTTGTTTATTGAGAAAGATGTGAATCTAAATATCATTTTAAAAAATAAAGATTATCAACTCAAAATGATGTATTTAGGTTAGTTAATTAAATGATGATTTTCTAATGATAGAAGATAACGATCAGGTTATTACCTAAAGTTTAATTAACACAGTGTATTGATATTGACGCTTACTATTAAAATAAGAATATATTTTATGTTGTAAAATTTTAACCATATAAATTAAAATCCTTATTCAAATTATATAGGGACTTTTTATTTTTTTATTAATTGTTTTATTTAAAATGGAAAAAACAAAATAATATTAATTTTACTTATGGGTAATAGCATGAAATATAAAAAATATCTGCATTATTGGTATGGAGTTTGGCGCTATTTGGTTGTGATAGTGGGAGCTATAAAGAAAAAAATCAACGTATAGTTATTGATTCAATGAAAAAACAACTTCCTATTGTTTATGATGAGAATTTTACGTTAGTGGATGTTTTAAAGGACAACGATCAGTTTATATATAAATACGAAATAAAAAATATTGAAGAAGTAGAATTAACCTCACCAGAGTTTGAACAATCATCTCGCACAGAGATTCTTGAGCTTTATTGTTCTGATAACAAAGGTATTGCTCATTTTAAAGAAATATTCATGGATGGTATTCGATATGATTATTACTTGAATAATAAAAAAATGTTATCCATTAACGTCAAATCAACAGATTGTACAAAATAATTGTCATTGCATTGAACTATTCACTTTTGTGTACCACATGATATTTTTGCTATGTTGGGCGGTATTATTACAGGGTTAAGCCCTGTAATAATAGAAATTATTCTAACGTTTTTCCTTTTGTTTCTGGAATTAAAAACATAAATGCAGCAGCGGATAATAGATAAGCCGCAGATAATAGCGCTAGTGCGTAGCTTATTGAATAAACTGTCGCTAAATAAGCAATTAAGACTTGTGATACACCAGCAATTCCTCGTCCAACATTAAAGATAATGTTTTCAGCACTTGAACGAGCGTCTGTCGGATAATGTTCGGCCAGTAATGCCCCATAACCCCCCATCATGCCGTTGACGAAAAAGCCAATGACTGAACCAAATAAAATCAAAACGATCATATCGGTTTGTTGAAAGTAAAACCAGATAGTTAACGCTGAAACTAATAGAAAGACAATATAAGAAGGACGGCGTCCAAATTTGTCACATAGCCAACCAAAAATTAAGATACCTAATGACATACCAATTGTGGTGGATATCGTCCAAAATAGCGTATTTTTGAATGATAAACCACGTTCGGTTGCGATCATGGTTGGCATCCAAGTCATGATGCCATAAAAACCAAAGTTTTGTACGGCACAAGCAATGGTTAAACCAACCGTGGTTGCTGATGTTTTGACATTTTTAAATAGTTTACCTAATGCAATTTTATTTTTGTTTTGATCTTTTAATGATTGCCAAATTTCAGGCTCTTTCAATCCTTTACGTGTCCAGGCAACAAACAAAGCAGGAAGTACTCCGACAGCAAAAGCCCAACGCCAACCGTGTGCTTCTCCTACAAAATTTACCGTTAAGGTTGCCAGTATAATGCCTAACTGAAATCCTAACGCAACAATCGATGTCGCTCTTGAACGTTTATGCTTTGGCCATGTTTCTGACACCAACGTCATGCCAATGCCAAATTCTCCACCTAGTCCAAGACCACTTAAAAAACGGAAAACTAAAAAGCTTTCATAATTTGGTGAAATAGCACACAGCCCGGTAAATACAGAAAATATGATAATTGTCCATGAAAAGACTTTAACACGACCATATTTGTCTGCTAAGGTTCCAAAAAGAATTCCGCCCAGTACAGCACCTAATAATGTTACTGAAGTTAATGTTCCTAAATCGGTTTTGGTTAGATTAAAAGTTGCTTGAATTAGGGTAAAACAGACCCCTAAAATCATCATATCCAAACCATCTAATGCATAGCCGACTGTAGAGGCAAAAAGCGTTCTTTTTTGATAAGCTGTGGTGGATCCAGTTTCACTTTCAGCTTGTTTAATTGGGTCTATCGCAGTTTTCATATTTACCTCTAATGATTGTGAATAGTGAGTTACTTATTTAAACTTTACCTTTTAAAATAGGTTGTAGGCTAATTCAATAAGGTCGTTTAAAAGCGGTGCAAAGTATATACTTAAAAACTTTAAAAATCCAAGCTAAAAGCCTTTACAATTGGTTATTTGCTAGAAAATAATCATTTCTTGTAAGTAACTTTATATATAAAAATATTAAAGGATGCATCAACTAGTGATAATTTTATTTTGTGTAAAGAATCGTGACAGGGTATAGATGATTTATTAAGTAAATCTTAGTTTTTAAATTTAAATGATTGATAGCTAATTTCCGCTGAGTGTTCCCCCAGCGGATAATCTTGATTAGTCTTCGATAAAATACCAATAGCCTTTATTGACTAAATCCAAAATGACCTTTAAAGTCGATTCATCTTCTAGCTGTTCATAATAAAGCTCTTCTTCTTGGCATAAAAGATCAATAACCGGCATCGGCAAATGGATTTTTTCACCATGAATATAGCCATAATCACCTACTTTTAGAATGCGTATGCTCGGAACTCGGCACAGATTATTAGTTTTTAAAAGCGAGACAAATTCATCAAATTGATATGGTGGCTCGACAGGAACAATATTTAATTCATGCATTGGAATAGTAATGTGTTTACCAAACCAATCGTTAAAGAGTTTAGGCGTTCTAACCAGTTCAATTATCTGGTTTTGTAATTTTTCTAATTCATAGGATTGTATTCGATAAGAATCTTTAGGTAATGTTAAGTTGGGATCTTGATAAAATATGCCATTGGGTAGGTTGTCGATAACATAATCGGCAAAGCCACTTAATAGTTCTTGAGACGTTTGGGTTCTAAAACCGACTGAATAACTTAGCGATTCGCCGATTGAGACACCATTATGTGGAAAGCCTATCGGTATATACAGAATATCGCCTGCTGTAATTTCTTCGTCAATGATGGGTTGATAACTTTCAACATGTAGCAATGCTTTGTGAGCACTAAATTGTTTGTAGTGTTCGTTTCGGTCGCCAACTTGCCAACGTCGGCATCCCTTGCCTTGTATGATAAATACATCATAATTGTCAATGTGAGGCCCCACGCCTGCTTTATCTGTTGCGTAAGAAATCATCAGATCTTCAAATTGCCATTGAGGCAAGCATTTAAAAGGGGCAACTAAGGTGGCTGCTTGTTCATGCCAGTGGTCAACTGCTTGTACCAGCAAACTCCAATGGTTTTCACCTAAATGGCTAAAGTCGATAAAAGGACCAAATTGGGCATCCCATTTCCCATTTTTGTTGGTAACTATTCGGCTATCAATCTCTTCTTCCATCGCTAAACCTGCAAGTTCTTCAGGCGTGATAGGATCAACAAAGTGTTTAAAAGCATCACGTAAAATAACTGGCTTTTTTTGCCAATAATTCGTTAAAAAATCATCCCAATCTATGGTTAACTTATTACTCATGTAACGCCCCTTGTAAATTAAATAATTGACAAAAGTTATTCGTTGTTTGTTGTGCTATTTCGTCTATAGAAACACCTTTCAATACTGCCAAATAGTCAGCAACTTCACGAACATAAGCTGGCTGGTTTTCTTTCCCTCGATAGGGAACAGGTGCTAAATAAGGTGAATCGGTTTCAACTAAAATACGATCCATGGGGACATATCTGGCAACTTCACGTAATGATTCAGCATTTTTAAAGGTGATAATGCCCGAAAAAGAGATATAAAAACCGATATCTAGCAATTGTTTGGCCGTATCGATATCTTCGGTAAAACAGTGTAAGACCCCAGAATAAACATGCTCTTCTTTTAAGATTCTTAAGGTATCTTGGCGTGCATTGCGTGTATGAACAATGATAGGTTTATTGAGTTTACGACCTAACCGAATATGTTCCTTGAAGTTTGCTTGTTGTTGTTCAAGATTATCTTGTTGATAGTAATAATCAAGCCCAGTTTCGCCCAGCGCAATTACATTATCTTGGCTTGCCAATGTTTCAAAGCGATCGGCGTCATAGCTTTCTTCTTCTAAATTAAGAGGATGAATACCGCATGAAAATGAGCACTGTTTAGTATAGGGTTTTAAAAAATCTCTCATCGATTCATAGCCTGAAAGCGTGGTTGCTACACTTAAGCAGTGTTTAACATCGTGACGTATTGCGTCTTGCAATACTTCATCAATCGATTTGTTGCTAAAATCTAAGCTATCTAAATGGCAGTGAGAATCAATTAAATACATATAAAGCTCTTATTAATTATCTGAATGTTGTTCGAAATCACGAACAGGTTTTATGGTTGACCAAGAACGACAAGCAGGACATAGCCAGTAAATGGAATTGACCGTAAACCCGCATTTAATACAGCGATAATTAGGGACGGTTTTGATCTGTTCGCCAACCATTTTACGTAAAAGTGAAAGACTTTCTTTTGCTCGACCTTCTTCGGCATCGGCTACGTGGTAATTCATCAATCGATAAAACCCTTTTAAATTAGGGTGTTTGAGTAATTCCCGATACATGTAGTTTTGGGCAGCATCAAGTCCACTTTGTTTTTCGACTATATCGGCAAGCATTAATTCAGCAACATTGCCACTATCTTGATCAACGCATAATTGTAGAAATTGTTTAAACTGTTCGGGTTGATTTAATTCTAAATAACATGTTTTTAATAAAGGTAATGCCTCACCGATAAAGGCTTTATCTTGCGTTAAAATTTGTTTGAATGATTCAATGGCTTGTTCTTTCTTGTTTTGTATCATTAATACCCGACCCAGCATGAGCGAGGTACGCGCACATTTTGCATCAGCGGCAGCTGATTTTTGTAACAGGTTATAAGCTTTTTCCATATCATCAGCAGACATAGCAATAGCGGCTAACTCGCAATAAAATTGTGCAATATCTGTTTTGTATTTAATGTTACCTAATCTGACTAATTTGGTGGCTGCATTAATCGCATTGATCCATTCACTGGTTGATTGATAAATGATAATCAATTGTTGTAATGCATATTGTTGAAAATCGTCTTCATCAATTAACTGTAAGAACATTTCTTCGGCACGATCATAAAAACCGGCAACCATATAATCTCGCCCTAGTTGCTGTATTGCCAATAGGCGTTGTTCGAACGTCAATGCTGAACTTTCCATTAAAGATTGATGAATGCGTATGGCTCTATCAACTTCACCACGTGAACGGAATAAGTTTCCTAAAGTTAAATGAGCCTCAAGGGTGCTGTCATCTTCTTTTAACATATCTAAAAACAAATCAACAGCTTTATCTTTTTGATTTGATAAAAGAAAGTTTAAGCCATCAACATATTCGCGCGATAGCCGGTTGGATTGGTTTAAGTATTTTTGTTTTGCATTTCTGTCACCCATATACCAACCGTAAGCGGCTGCGATAGGAAGTAACAGAAATAACAGTTCAAACATAATCGTCTATTCTTAATTAATTTTTGTTAATGTTGCTTTTTGATTTATTGCGATATCTTCATCATACTTTTTTTGTAATTTGTTTAGTTTGCGTTTAGTTGATGAGTGTTGTAATTTCGATTTTAAAAAGAAGTAACCCGTGACAAACCAACCTACCAGAAAACCACTGCCAAATAAAATTGCCAGCAGAACAGATAAGCGTAATTCTGATTTAGCAACTAAATAATTAAATGTCACCACTTGATCATTGGCTGCACCTAAAGCAATAGACAATGCAAAAATAGCAATAATCAATATAATCGATAAAATTAATTTCATAATGTTGACCTTTCTTCTTTTTAATACTTTTTATTCTTTATTGTTATCCATTTATCGGTTAAACAACCTGTTACCGATTTATCTAAAGGCATTAAATCGTTTAGTAACGCAAAAACTGGGTAAATGATTACGTTACTATATGCCATTTTTTAGCATAAAAATAGCAGATTAATGCAATACCCCAACCAATGATGACGGATAATATTAAATCTATAGGAGTATGCATACCTAGTAATAATCGACTTATTTCTATTAATATCGTCCATATCACAATCAACGATATAAAGATATAATTACGCCTGAAGTTAAGTAGCACAATGGCTAAAAAAGCAAATGTTGCTGCAAATAGTGTATGACCAGAGGGAAAAGAATACCCTGTTTCATTTTGCCAGTGTTTGGATAACCAATTCGGTATTGTAGATGAATTGATTAATGATTCTTTGATAAAAGCGGCTCTTTCTGGCTTGGTTAATGAATAAAAATATTGGTCAGTTGTATTATGTTCTTTTGTTATCCATATTACATAAGGTCTTGATTCTGCTGTTTGTGATTTTATGATAGATTTTATCACTTGTCCGCTGAGGACAGCACTCACGAGAACCAACCATACTAATACAATCTTTTTTAACATTTTATCTGTTTTGCTGACTAGCAAAGCACAAAATAAAATGAAATAAAATATTGATGTTATTATTGCCCATGGGTAACTTGCTGTTTCAGTAACCCAAAAAAAATATTCTGATTTATCGTTCAATGTGTCTGGTAGCCAATGCCAATTTATGACTATAATAAACAATGGTACGACTAAAAAAATAGCCAATGCAGCTATTGTTTTTTTTATAACTAACCCCATTTAAAAACTCAACTAAGCATATTGTGCTGTCTATTTTATCATAAATGTGGTTTATTTTTAATAGATTCTCGTTTATGTTATTCATTTAATACGGAGATAATAATGCAATTAAAACATGTCGCAGAAGCGAAACTACCAACACCATGGGGTTGTTTCACTATGGTAGGTTTTGAAGAAATTGCAACTGGCAAGGATCACGTCGCATTAGTTTTTGGTGACATTTCAAAGGCAACATCTGTTTTAACCAGAGTGCATTCGGAGTGTTTAACGGGTGATGCGTTATTTAGTTTACGGTGTGATTGTGGTTTTCAATTAGAAGCAGCTTTAAAACAAATTGCAAACGAAGGTCAAGGCATTTTAATCTATCATAGGCAAGAAGGTCGTAATATCGGTTTATTAAATAAAATTAGAGCTTATGCCCTGCAAGACCAAGGGCTTGATACGGTGGAAGCGAATGAGCAGTTAGGATTTGCTGCTGATGAGCGTGATTTTAAACTTTGTGCTGATATGCTGACACTGCTTGGTGTATCACAAATTCGTTTACTAACTAATAATCCTGAAAAGATAAGAGTGTTAGAACAAGCTGGAATTCAAGTTACAGAAAGAGTTCCTTTGGAAGTAGGCGAGAATCCAAATAACGAACACTATTTAGAAACCAAAGCTAATAAAATGGGACATTTGCTTCATCTTCATCACTGCGATCATTAAAAACATTTTTACATTATTGATGAGTGGTAGGATGTGGCATGAAAAATGGTCAACACTAGTTAAAGCAAAAATAATTGATATATTTAAACCTCAAAAAATTAGTGATGATTTTTTGAGGTTTTTTTAGATTTGCGTACTATTTTGTTATGCAATAGATGTCGAGTATAGAGCTGGATTAATCACTATTAATAACAGAATTAAAAAAGTATTATTCCTTATCAATTCTTAGCTCACCGCCATTTGCTAGCTGATCTTTGGATAATTCGTGCATAATAATTTGTACTGCTTCAGGCTTACAATTAAGCGTTTGAACAATCGCTTCCGTTACACGTTTCGCCATTTCTCGTTTTTGTTCAATGGTACGACCTTCTAAAAAATCGATGACAACATTTGGCATAAAAAACTCCTAGTGACCCATTGTGGCAAGTTGAGCGTCGGTTAATGCGATATCTTGATTATGACAAATACCGATACCTGAGTGAATTATTTTTTCAGCAATAGCCTTGGCTTCATCCAATGAATGCATCTTGTATGTGCCACATTGGTATTCGTTTAATTCGGGTATTTGGTTTTGTGATGTTACACTGAGGACATCATGCATGGATTTGAGCCAAGCATCAACAACGAGCGATTCATCAGGTTGACCGATTAAGCTCATGTAAAATCCTGTGCGACATCCCATTGGCGAGATATCAATAATTTCAACAGTATCACTGTTTAGATGATCGCGCATAAACCCTGCAAATAGATGTTCTAAAGTATGGATCCCTTTTTCGGGTAGTAGTGCTTTATTTGGAATAGTAAAACGAAGATCAAACACAGTGATATTATCGCCTTTTGGGGTTACCAGCGTTTTTGCAACGCGGACAAAAGGGGCTTTCATTTTAGTATGATCTACTTTAAAACTATCTAATAATGGCATAAATTTCTCCTTGGTGTTGAGTTGCCAGTTATAGTCTTTATAACTGGACAAGTCCAAACAATCTTATTCATTTAGCAAACTTAACATCTCTTGTTCATCAATGACTTTAATGCCAAGTTGTTGCGCTTTTTCTAATTTTGAACCGGCAGATTCACCGGCAATCACCAGATCAGTATTTTTTGATACGCTTCCCGTCACCTTGGCACCAAGTTGTTTTAATTTATCTTTGGCTTCATCACGTGTTAAAACAGATAAAGTCCCGGTTAAAACAATCGTTTTACCAGAAAAAGGTGAATCGGTTGTCATTGCTTGTGCTTGGGGATTGGTGTCTTGCCAATGAATACCAATGTCATCACTGGTTAACTGTTCTATTACGTCGCGGTTATGGGGTTCTTGGAAAAAATCAATGATGCTTTCAGCAATAACCACACCAATATCATTAACTAATTGTAGTTGTTCAAGTGATGCATTTTCAATTGCCGTTAAATTACCAAATTGGTTAGCTAAATTTTCAGCCGTCACTTCACCGACATTTGGTATACCAAGTGCAAAAATAAAGCGGCTTAAAGTTGTATTTTTCGATGTATCAAGTGCTACTAATAAATTTTTAGCTGATTTATCGCCTACTTTATCTAACGAACAGAGTAATGGTACCGTGAGTCTATAAAGATCTGCGGGTGTTTTAACATAATCTTTATCCACTAACTGTTCAATTAGCCTATCACCCATTCCTTCCACATTCATGGCTCGACGGGATACAAAATGTTTAAGCGCTTCTT
>CAMLAI010000039.1 GCA_946477995.1 uncultured Gilliamella sp.
AATAGACCTTTATCATAATGGCTTTTGGTTATATTGATCTTACTCATATCCTTGCTGACATTAATGTTTTCACTAATTAATGACAGGGTATTATCAATTTCATTTTCAATTTTATTGCCAATGTACCAAGTTGAACCTAAATATCCTATGCTTAAGAATGCAACTATTCCTATTGTAAATTTAATTTTTTTCATTGTTTTCCCATTATTTTTTATAATTATTAATTTGATTTTGATAAACCTAAAGCAACGCCTAGTTAGCCTATTAAGCTAATTAGGCGTAACTAAAAAGAGTCTTAAAAAGAAAGAATTAGACGATTAAAATCATTTTTATTCATTTTTTGTCCATTGATTATCACGTCAGAATCACTCTGTTTTATTTTCAAATCCATATAGATACCTTGCTTATCTTCATCAATAGAAATAAGAGGATGATCTTTAATCTTAGATTTCGCGATCAAATTAATCATATATAATTTTCCAGCAATCATATCATCAGTCACATCCGTTTCATTGTAATTTTCCGTTTGTGCCCACATACGTGCTAATACTTTGAATGGAATCTGAATATTATAACTTAACATACGCTCGGGGGTGATATCATTATTATTGTCATCTATTGATAAGTTGTTATCGACTATAGCTGATGTGTTGGCAATAATATCGCCTGCAGCATTATGCCAATTTAACAAACCATCCCATTGAATTTTTGAAAAGTCAGATGCATTTTGTTCAATAAATAAACTTTCAAACGGATTCTGTGTGTTAACCCCTTCAAAATTAAACTTAAACTCACCATGACCTAAATTTTGTTTGCCAAAATTGAACGATTCAATATTAGCCTCATAACTGCCCTCTGTGCTATTATTTGGATTAGATCGAACATCGTGCTTAAAGAATATATTATTAAGAACAAATGGCGCTTGTGGATTGAAACTTAAGACAGTTGTTTTCAATTTTTCTATGTTCATCTTGGATTGATAATTAGGTATATTAGCTCCATTGATCGGATCAAATGTTATTGTGTACTGAGCTGAACTACTTATATTATCAATATCTATTTGGACTGGAAGACTTGATCGAGCGTTTATCGTTAAAGTATCAACGTTTGAGTTTAGATCAACGATATCATCTCCTTTATTTTCTAAGTTAATCTTAAGATTGCTCAATGAGATTGAACTATTCGGATCAAGTTTACATATTAATTTATCAAGCTTTACAGACATCGATGAGGTCAATTCATTTAAATCACTGGTGATGGTGATGTTGCCTTCTGAAATATCTATTCCTTCTTTAAACTGAGGCATGTCAATAGTATTCAAGGCTTTTGTGGTAATTTTTGTGACGACATAATCACTAAATTTAATCCCCATAGTGGCGGTAATAAAAGGTTTATCTCCTGCAAGTTTCCAAAGAGTTGGATTGTCTTTTTCAGTCATTTCATATTCAATCCATGCCAATTGGGGGACAAAGTTACCTTTAATTAATGCGGCCATAGGGAATGGACCATGATGGATAGTTATATCGTCATCAAAAACGGTTTTTGGTTCATTGACATCATATTCAATGCGGGGTTTTTCGGTTATAGTAAGGTGAAATTTGGATGTAAAAATATTTTTTTGATAATTGCTTGTTTTGATTGATATATCATATTGATTTTGGTAGCCATTAATCGTTTCATTAATGTTGATTAATTGACTATCTAATTCTTTCTCAATTTTATTGCCAACATACCATGAACTACCTACATATCCGATTGCTAATAGCGCTACAAAGCCGATAGCTAATTTACTTTTTTTCATTGGTTTTCTCTTTTAATTCATTGTTATTACATAAATTATGTGCTCATAATTCAGAGACGAGTAAAACTAAATTATTATCAATAAACTATCTTATTATGAATAAATAGTTTTATGCGATTCTGACCTTTCAATTCTAATGGATTTCAGAACGATAAGCGAGTTTTTAAGTGATTTTATAAAATCACAATTTATTAGAGAAAATACTGATACTAATTTCATCGCATACTTAGCGATACAGATAAAAAAAGCATAGCTAATGGTCAAAATGAGTATGACCTTACTCATTAAGAAGGATAAAGAAAATGTTTGGTAGATAGGAATCAAAACATGATATTTATTCAGCTAACAAATAACGTTTTATATTAACTTCAAATTGACCGGCAATATTAATTTAGCTCTGCTCATTGCTATGTGGGTGGCATCTATACAGAGCAATGAGCTATTTATTAAGCAATTTTCAAGATGTTGTGTGTTATGCTTGATGTGTGGAAAATTCAGTTAACAAGTTTTTGATATATTCAATACGCTCTACACGTTGTAAATCAGTTTTTTGTAATCTTAATCTATTATTGCCTTCTAAACGATAATTTTTAGGTTCTTTTTGAATGATTTCAATTAAATAATCAACTGAAATTTTATTATTACTACCAAATTCGATAAATCCACCTTTTTCACCAAATTCAATTTTAGTAATGCCTAATTGATTAGCATGAAAACGAATTTTAGTTGTTTCTAACAAAAAGAGAACTGCATCAGGTAATTGCCCAAAACGATCACGCATTTCAACTTGTATATCGGTCAATTCATCTAAATTATTGATACTCGCAATACGTTTATACAAAGATAAACGAGTATCAACATCCGGAATAAAATCGTCTGGAATCAATGTAGGTAAACGTAACTCAATTTCCGTTTGTTGACTGGTCAATAGTGATTCAAGCGTAGGTTCTTTTCCTTCTTTTAAGGATTTTACGGCATCTTCTAGTAGTTCAATATATAAATTAAACCCAATAGTTTCAATTTGACCACTTTGATCGCTTCCTAACAACTCGCCTGCACCTCGAATTTCCAGATCATGCGTTGCTAAAGCAAAACCTGCACCCAAATCTTCTAAGGTTGCGATAGCATCAAGACGTTTTTTGGCATCTTTACTCAATAATTTAGGATGTGGTGTTAATAAATAAGCATAAGCTTGATGATACGAACGACCAACCCGACCACGCAACTGATGCAATTGCGCTAAACCAAATTTATCGGCACGCTCAATAATAATCGTATTAGCGTTAGGAATATCGATACCGGTTTCAACGATGGTGGTACAAACCAAAATATTAAAACGTTGATGATGAAAATCATTCATCACTCGCTCTAAATCGCGTTCATGCATCTGACCATGACCAACGCCAATACGTGCTTCTGGCACTAATTTGGCTAGCTTTTCACTCACATTATTAATATCCGAGACATCATTATGTAAATAATAGATTTGACCACCACGCAAAATTTCACGCAGGATAGCTTCTCGAATCACTAAATCATCGTATTCTCTGACAAAGGTTTTCACTGCTAATCGGCGAGCAGGAGGCGTGGCAATGATAGAAAGATCACGCATGCCACTCATCGCCATATTCAATGTTCGAGGAATAGGGGTAGCAGTTAGGGTCAATATATCGATATTGGCTCGCATAGCTTTGATACGTTCTTTTTGACGAACACCAAAGCGATGCTCTTCATCAACAATCAATAGACCAAGATCCTTCCATTTTACATCTTCCTGCAATAATTTATGCGTGCCAATGACAATATCGACTTTACCTTCTGCAAGTGCATCAATGACGGCTCGTTGCTGTTTTGCGGTTTTAAAACGAGACAAACTTTCAATACGTATTGGCCAATTAGCAAAACGATTACAAAAACTTTCATAATGTTGTTGAGCAAGTAAGGTGGTTGGCACCAAAACTGCGGCTTGCTTTTGATTGACGACAGCTAAAAAAGCAGCGCGAATTGCAACTTCAGTTTTGCCAAAGCCGACATCCCCACAAACCAATCGATCCATAGCATAAGGTGAACACATATCCCCGATAACGGCGCCAATGGCATTTTGTTGATCTTCCGTTTCTTGATAAGGAAAGGCTTGGCAAAATAGTTCGTATTGTTCACGATTTTGCTTAAATTCAAATCCTGGTTTACTTTCACGCTCCGCATAAATATCTAACAATTCGGCAGCCACATCACGGACTTTTTCTGCTGCTTTTTGTCTGGCTTTGCTCCAAGCATCTGTTCCTAATTTATTTAAAGGCGCATTCTCTTCATCACCGCCAGAATAACGGCTGATCAAGTTAAGCGATGAAACCGGTACATAAAGTTTGGTATCATTTGCATAAAGCAAAATAAGATATTCAGCCGTAATACCGCCTGTTTCTAACGTCGTTAACCCAGCATAACGTCCTACACCGTGCTCTAAATGCACGACAGGTTTACCAGGGGTTAATTCGGCTAAACTGCGAACTAAACTATCGGTATTAATGGCTTGTCTGTTCTCATTTTTACGACGAATAACACGCCGTCCTAATAGTTCATTTTCGGTAATAAATGCAAAATGCTGTTGTTCATCAATGAAACCTTGTTCACCCGCACCGACCATGACACAAAAGCGGTTATCAACCGTTGCTTGCTGATCAAGCTGATTAATGCTGGTTGGATAAATACGAATTCGACCTAAAATCTCTTGTAATGCTTCTTTACGACCTTCTGATTCAACCGAAAAAATAATCTTACCATTAAAGTTTTCAGTGAATTGATTAAATTGATGATAAGGGTCTTTCAATTGAATCTGAAACCCAATATCAGGCAAACTCATAAAAGGTAAATTGATATTTTTCGATGACTCATCCACCGTGTTATTCGATACAATCATCCTTGGATAATGTTTAAAATTAGCAAAGATTTCATCCGTTTTAGACCAAATAACTGCGGGTTCAAGTAAAGGACGCATAGGATCAACTTTGCGACTTTCATAACGTTGATTAATATCTTGCCAATATTTATTGGCAAACTGCTCGATATTGACCGTATTAATAATTAGCGTATTATCTAAAAAATAAGAAAAAAGTGTCGTTAGCGGCTCACTAAAAAACAAGGCTTGCCAGTATTCAATCCCTGTTGGTAAGATATTTTTACTGACTTGCTGATAAATACTTTCAGGCTCTAATCTGACTTCAAATTTTGCACGCCATTGGCTACGAAACAATTCAATAGCCGCTTTATCAAAAGGAAACTCATGAGCTGGTAATAACTCAATTTCTACAATTTCTTCAAGCGTTCGTTGTGTTTCAGCATCAAACGTTCGGATACTATCAATTTCATCATCAAAAAAATCAATACGATAAGGTTTATCGCTACCCATAGGAAAAATATCAAAAAGTGCGCCTCGTGTAGCATACTCGCCATGTTCCATGACTTGGCTAACGGCGCGATAACCGGCATTTTCTAATTGCATTCGCAAATGTTCACGGCTAATTTGTAAGCCTTTCTTCATAATGAACACATGCCCACCTAAATAACTTTTTGGGCAAACTTTTTGCATTAACGTATTGATCGGTAAAATTAACGCGCCTTTGGTTAAATGTGCAAGATGATAAAGGCAAGATAAGCGTTCAGATACAATATCTTGATGAGGTGAAAAACTATCATAAGGCAAGGTTTCCCAATCAGGAAACGAAATAGCCGGAAAATGGCTAAATTGCTTCAGCTCTTCATAAATGCGGGTTGTTTGCTGCATATCATCGGTGACAATCACCACTAAACCGTTATGCGCAGCAATTGCATCGGCACACAGTTTCGATAATGAGGATCCCACCAGTTGTCCAAACTGTTTTACTTCACCGGGTTTTTGTGGAATAAGTGTTGAAATATTGAGTTTTTTAGACATGATAAATTTAATTGATATTGGTGCAAAAAGTATTAATACATTATAACGTAATTACTTGGATGTTTTCTATAACTGTTTAATCCTGTATGATAAACGTCTTCTATTTAACTTGCAAAACTTTGTCAAAAAGTTTCGGAAATGATAAACATTTATGTCAAAAATATTTCGTCCATTAGTGCTTTATATTGGGTTACGTTATGTATACGGTCAAAAGACTGATGGCTTTGGTCGCTTTGTTTCATGGTTATCGATGATAGGGATCATGCTTGGATCATTGGGATTAATTCTGGTGTTATCGGTCATGAATGGACTAGAAGATCAGATGCAAAATAGTGTGTTAAAGTTCTTACCGCAAGCACAAATCACCACACCACAAGGCAAAATCGTCATAGATAACACGGCATATGAACAATTTGGACAGATTAATGGCGTAAGTCGCATTACGCCGTTAGTCACTAGCGACGTGGTATTGCAAAGTGAACAAAGTATTAATGTAAGTACCTTGATGGGCATCAATCCAGAAGATGATGATCCCATTCAAGATTATATTTATACCGGATCGATATCCGATCTACAGGCTGGGCAATATAATGTAATCTTAGGACAAACATTAGCTAATCAACTCGGCGTGACAGTAGGTAATAAAATACGTTTAATGGTTACCGATGCCAGTCAGGTCACACCAGTAGGGCGTATACCATCACAACGTTTATTTACTGTTGTTGGACTATTTTCGGTTAACCATGACATTAACCAAACCTTAATTTACGTCAACCAAACCGATGCCCAAAAATTACTCCGTTACCCAGCTAATACAATTACCGGTTGGCGATTATTTTTGAAACACCCTCTACAAATTGCTGAAATTACGAATACTCCGCTACCGGAAGGACTTGAATTTAAAGATTGGCGAGCAAAACGGGGCGAATTATTTCAAGCAATAAAAATGGAAAAAAACGTCATGGGCTTACTGATTAGCCTTATCGTGATCGTTGCAGCATTTAATATTATTACGTCTTTAAGTTTATTGGTGATGGAAAAACAAGGTGAGGTTGCCATTTTAAAAACTCAAGGATTATCACGTTTTAAAATAATGCTAATTTTTATCATACAAGGCGCAAGTTCAGGGGTAATAGGTACACTACTAGGAAGCACTTTAGGACTTGTACTTGCTTGTAACTTAAATAACATCATGGAAACCTTAGATTTATCGCTTGCAGGTATAGAATTACCGACATTAATCGAACCTTCACAAATTGTTTTTATTATTATCGGATTACTCATGTTATCGCTAATATCAACCTTATATCCTGCTTATCGTGCTGCAACCATTCAACCTGCCGAGGCGCTACGTTATGAATAATACTCAGCCATTACTGACTGCTAAAAATCTCTATAAAACCTATAAAGAAGGTAAAATGGTGACTGAAGTCTTAAAAAATGTTTCATTTGATCTTCATCCTCAATCATTACTCGCTATTATAGGAAGTTCAGGTTCGGGTAAAAGTACACTATTACATCTACTGGGTGGATTGGACAAACCGACATCAGGTGAAATCATATTCAAATCACAACAGCTTAATCAATTATCAGAACAAGCAAAAGCAAAATTACGCAATCAAGACATCGGTTTTGTCTACCAGTTTCATCACCTTTTACCCGATTTTACCGCACTTGAAAATATCGCTATGCCACTCTTAATTGGTGGTGTATCGCCCAACGAAGCCAAAAAACGGGCAAAAGACATGTTAGCATCGGTTAATTTAACAAACCGAGCCGAACATCGTCCATCCGAACTATCGGGCGGTGAACGTCAACGTGTGGCAATAGGACGGGCATTAATTAATAACCCGTCTTTAGTCATGGCGGATGAACCCACTGGAAACTTGGATAAAACAACAGCGGATGCCATATTTGATTTGCTTATCAAACTCAATAAAGAACAAGGAACAGCTTTTTTGGTTGTTACTCATGATCTTGAATTGGCTAAAAAATTAGATAAACAATTGGTTATGAGTGACGGGCAGCTTTCTGAAAGCGGACATTAAAAAAACGATTTAGTGGAAAACAAAATGAATCTATCCTTAATGACGGCAATAAAATTTCGTCAAGGTCGCCGTAAAAGTGGCATGGTATCACTTATCTCGATTATCTCAACTTTAAGCATTGCAATTGGAATTGCCGCACTCATTATTGGCTTAAGTGCCATGAATGGCTTTGAATATGAATTAAAAAACCGAGTGTTATCGGTTGTTCCGCATGGACAGATATATTCTCAATATGGCAATTTAGATGACTGGCAGCATATACAACAAGAGCTAGAAGAAGATAAAAATATCGTTTCAGCCGCACCATTTATCAGCTTTACAGGGCTTATCGAAAATGGAAGCAAGCTTGGAGCCGTTGAGGTACAGGGAGTTGATCCACAGCGCGAAAAAGCCATAAGTGCATTACCAAAATATGTGTTGGATGATCGTTGGCAATATTTTAAAAACGATAGTCAGCAAATTATTATCGGATCGGGACTGGCAAAAAAACTGTCGGTAAAACAGGGTGCATGGATAACATTGTTAATTCCAGTATCAAGTGATAATAACCAACTCAAACCACCTAAACGTGTGCGTTTACAAGTGGTGGGAATTTTAGATTTAAGTGGTAGCTTAAGTAACAATGTTGCGTTAATCCCCTTATCAGACGCTCAAAAACTTTTAAATATTGGTGACAGTGTCACAGGAATAATGGTCAACGTTAACCAAGTTTATTTAGCTAAAAGCCTATTAGGAAGGGCGATATTAAATCTTGACGAAAACGTCACGTACACCAGTTGGGAAAACTCGTACGGTTTTATGTATCGAGACATTCAAATGATACGACAAATCATGTATTTAGCAATGATTGTGGTGATTGGTGTTGCCTGTTTCAATATTGTCTCGACATTAGTGATCGCTGTAAAAGATAAACAACGAGATATTGCAATTCTTAAAACACTGGGCGCAAATAATCGCCTAATTAAACATATCTTTATTTGGTATGGGGTCATTTCGGGCTTAATAGGCAGTTTACTCGGCGTTGTTTTAGGCGTTCTATCCGCTTGGCAGCTGTCAAATATAATGAAAATAATTGAATCGCTGATCGGGCATAAAGTATTAAATGGAAATGTCTATTTTATTGACTTTTTACCTTCAAAAATTCATGCAACTGATGTGCTAATTGTATTTATTACTGCCATGCTATTAAGTTTAATTGCCAGTTATTATCCGGCTAAACGGGCATGTAAAATTGATCCGGCAAAAATATTAAACAGTTTTTAAAATGATAAATCAGGCGCTGATAGCACTAGTTATCAGCGCAATATAATGTGATTAATAATGATATTTTAAATTATCCGGTAATTCATAATGCACATACCCCATATAAATACCCCAGATAGTCACGATAAATAATAAACAAATAAACAGTACTGTAAATTTACTTGAATAACCAAACCATTTTATCAATAGCGACACGACCAAACCCAAACCAAAACCGGCAACAGCCCCCCCCAAATGCGCCATATTATTAATACCAGGAAGCAAGCCTAAGCCAGCGGTAAGCACTAAGCTAATGATGATAGCATTAATGGGCATTTCTTTAAGATTGGCCCGATTAACCAAACTATAAGCCAATAATGCGGTAATAATTCCTAAAATTGCACCGGATGCCCCACAACTAATCACGGTACGATCAAGATTAGCAATATCACTGACTAAATTACTGATTAGTCCAGAAAGGAAATAAATACCAATAAAGGCAAATTTTGGAAGGCGTTTTTCTAAAATGATGCCCACACTCCATAAGGCGATCATATTCATTAACAAGTGTGACAGGCTGACATGCATAAATAAGCTAGTGAACATGCGCCAATATTGCCCCGAAAAAGTCAATTGCGATACATCGGCGCCCCAATCAACCAAAAACAAGTTTTTTAAAGAATCAACAAAACTACGGCTATCACAAAGACGGGATATAACAAACCAAGCAATATTAATCACAATCAGTGAACTGGTTATTTTGGCTTGGCGTCCTAGATAAATTAAATTTTGTGAAATGGTCATGTAAACTTGTATCCTTATAAATAAATTGCATAAGTTATTTGATATTGACAACGTTTAAATAAGTGATTTTCCAAAAATAATTAAATCACGCTTTACACCGTCCAGTTCGGCAATCTTCGGACATAATCCCCATTGCTGATACTGCATTTTACTAAAAAGACTGATACTGGGAATATTATGACCAAATACATAACTTAATATGCTATCGATACCGACTTTACGGGCATATTCTTCAATTTGAGCAAGCATATATTGCCCAATTTTTTTACCTCTAAACTGTTCATGAAGATATAAACTCACTTCGACCGTTTTAGAATAAGCAGGTCGCCCATAAAACGAAGATAAACTAATCCAACCACAAGATTGATTTTGATACTGAATTAACCAAAGAGGGCGGTTATCCTCATTGTGTTGTTCAAACCAATCACGCTTACTGTCGATTGAAACAGGTGATGTATCAGCTGTGACCATACGGCTGGCAATGGTCGAATTATAAACCTCAACAATAAAAGGCAAATCATTGAGTGTGGCATGACGAAACGTGATCATAAAATAGAGTCTGTCAATGGATAAGGGAAGGTATTGTAATGAGATTATTTAAATCAGACAACCAATTAATTACCGAAACCGAGTTAACCATTATCAATAAATACAGGACGAAAAATAGTCAACAAATGCAGTTACTATCATGCTTAAAGCACGCTCATTATCGCCAAGGCTATAAATTAACTCTATGATAAACAAATAATTATTTTGCAATGTGTGTTAGGCTCTTTTATAATGGCAAAGTGATTATCACTACAATGAATAGGAATAGCAGAATGAATGGAGCCGTTAACCAACCTTATATCGCCTTTGATCCTGAAGAGGCAGAATTTTTGTGTGATTACGATGTCAAATTAGAATCTAAAAAAATTATTCTTTCCAATATCCACAACATAGTTCTTCGATTTCACATTCCTAAAAAAAGAATACTAACCTTTATCGCATTAATTGCGTCTTGGGTACTGCTTACTGTGCTATACCTAAATTATAATCCGACAGATAAACTATTTTTTAATCTTCTATTAGTCATGTTGCTAGGTGCTATTATTATAGTATTTTGGATCCTTCAACATTATATTGCAGTTTCATTTGAAATCAGGCGACTAAAAAAACTTTACAACAGCTTAAAATGGCCTGTCACCAGTTATTTTGCCTTTTTTGAAGAAGGAATTTTAGTCAAATCTTATGATATAGAAGGAATATTTTATTGGAATGACTTTAAAAACATCATAGCCAGTTCTAACGTTATTACTTTTCAATTTTATCCTAAAGGTACTCCAAAAGGTGACTTACTAAAAAATCACTATCCAATATTACGCCCATTTTATTTAATTATTGATGATGACAAAAAAATCCAGTCAATTTTGGCAAAGGTCAATCATCAACATGATGATTTGGTTGAATTTAAATGATGAATTTAAGCAAGTCAAAATTTTATTATAATGAAGATCACCATAGGATTATTGAGTTGATATTAGGGTATAAGTAAGATAATTAATACTTCGATCTTCATCTTAATCTCCATATAGTCAACACCGTTTTATAATCAACTATCACTTTTGAAAAATTATCTTTATTCAATATTTTTAGAATAATTAAAATACAACATTAATAGAATGCTTACTTCGATATTTGAATTTACACGTTTTGTAATTTATTGTTAATTTTACATAACTTATCAAAAATTATATTGCAAATTTTTGCAAAGTAATATAATTTTTTATAAATAAGATTATCGTAATTGATAATACAAAATAAATAAAAGTTAATTAGGGATAGTATGGATATTAAGGAGTAGTTGTGGTTCGTTGTTTAGTGCTATCAGATAACCGATTACCTATTTACAGTCATTTTTGGCATTATCATGATGATTGGTATCTCAATTTACAATCAT
>CAMLAI010000040.1 GCA_946477995.1 uncultured Gilliamella sp.
CTTTAAGAAATTTAGAAAATTGCATTGTATTAACTCCTTTGTGTTTGAATAAATTATTATTTATATTTTATTTATCTGACTACTCAGTAACAATTATTACTAATTAGTCAGATTAGCGCTATATATTATAACGACCTAACATTTTGTACAATTTTAATATTCATAATATCGATTAAATTTTAATCTCTTCTTATAAATAAGGTGACCAAGCAGGGAATTTCACCTGTCCGTCAGTCGCTGGTAATTTAGCTTTGAAGTTACCATCAGTTGAAACTAAATTCAAAATTGTACCTAATCCTTGTGTTGAACTATAGATGATCATAGTACCATTTGGTGCAATACTTGGTGTTTCATCTAAGAATGTATCGGTTAAACGTTGATAAGTACTTGTTGACATATCATAACGAGTAATATGTTGTTCACCATTGTTAGTTGAAATCATTGCAATGAAAGAACCATCTGGTGCAACGCGCGCATTTTGATTTTGGGTATTATCCCATGTTAAGCGTTGTGATGTTCCACCATTAATATTGATACTATAAAGTTGAGGTCTACCTGCCTGATCTGATGTATAAACAATAGTTTGGCTATCTGGCATCCATGATGGTTCAGTATCATTACTGCGACCTGATGTAATTTGTGTGATTTTTTTAGAGCCCAAATTCATAACATACAAATTCAAACTCCCATCTTTAGATAAGGCGAATGCTAATTTACTACCATCAGGAGAAAATGCAGGCGCACCGTTATGTTTAGGGAAAGAAGCAACAGTTTCAGAAGCTCCACTATCTAGCGTTCTGATTACTAATGATGAATGACCACCCTCAAAAGTTACATACGCTAATTTTTTTCCATCTGGTGACCAAGCTGGTGACATTAATGGTTCCTTAGAACGATGTACTGTCATTTGATCAAAGCCATCATAATCAGATACTCGCAATTCGTGAGTAAACGGTCCTTTAGTTGTTTTTACAACATAAGCGATACGCGTTCTAAATGCACCTTTGATACCAGTTAGTGATTCGAAAATTTCATCACTAGCTGTATGTGCAGCATAACGTAACCAACGTTTTTCGATAGCGTATTGATTTTGAGCTAATACCGCACCCGGGCGAGTTACGGTATCGATTAATTGGTAACTGATAAGATATTTTCCAGAGGCATCAGGTTGAATAGTACCCACAACGACAGCAGAAACACCTAGTTTACTCCATAATGCAGGGTTAACTTCTGAAGGTGATGTTGGTCTTTGTGGCATGCTGCTCACATCAATAGGATTAAATTTACCACTATTACGTAAATCTGAAGCAACGATGTCTTCTATAAATTGTGGAGGCTCGCCCGAACCCGTCCATTTAAAAGGCACCACAGCTATTGGTTTAGCAGTACTAACACCATCGGTAATAATAATGCGAACTTCTGCATTCGCAATCATTGTATAAAATAACACAAAAAAAGTTATCAAAAAGCGAGAAGCAAATTTGATCATCTTAGATTCCTTAATAAAAACAAAATAAATTGCGTTAAAAATAAATGCAAACAAGAAATAACGCGCAAGAAAAATCCGTGATTTTTTAATATATTACAATCATTTAGTACTATATATTAAACTTTATAAAAGATTAAAACTTTTACAGTCAGAAAGATAGCCGATATCGCGTAACAAGTCCATACTCTTCAAAATAAAAAGATTTTCAAAATATTAACTTTTTACCTACTCGCTATTATCAATACATTTAAGATTAACAATTATGACTAAGTGATTAGTTGTATATACTAATCCGATTTTATTAAGGTTGAAAGAGGAATAATATACAATATTTAGACAAAATTATTTGATTATCCAGTACAAATATATCAGTTGTTACATACAAACAACAAAAACATAACATTATGATTTATTTTTATAAAATTATTATTTTTGGCATATCTCACAATAAAATGTATTACGTTGCCCTATTTTTTGTGATTTTATTTCGGTTTGGCAAAGATAACATTTTTCGCCATCTCGACCATACACTTGCAGTTTTTGAGCAAAATAGCCAGGTTTACCATCTGATTGAAGAAAATCTTTAAGGGTTGTACCACCTTGTTCAATCGATTTAGCCAAAACATGTTTAATAGCTATCACTAACTGTTCAAATTCGAATAAAGATAAAGTATTTACTTTACGATTAGGGTTTATTTTTGCCATAAACAGTGATTCTGATGCATAAATGTTACCAACCCCCACTACTATAGGGTTATCCATAATGAACGTTTTAATTGGCACATGACGATTTTGAGCTTTTGAGAATAAATATTTGGCAGTCAATTCATCACTTAATGGTTCAGGCCCTAGATGCTGTAACTGAGTAACGTGGTCAAGGTTTTTTGCCCAAAGCCAAGAACCAAAACGCCTTGGATCGGTATAACGTAATATCACACCATTTTCAAGAATTAAGTCTACGTGATCATGTTTAGCGGCTTGTTGAGGATTTAATAATACCCTTAAACTACCAGACATACCTAAATGAATAATAATCCAATTATTAGGTAACTGGAGCAACAAATACTTTGCCCGTCGTTTTACATCTAAAATTTCTTGGCCATGAGCGTTGAAAATAGCTTCACTGATAGGCCAACGCAATTTAGATTGCCGAACAATAATTTGCTTAATGGTTTGTCCTTTAAGATAAGGCAGAATCCCTCTTTTGGTTGTTTCAACTTCAGGTAATTCAGGCATATTTAGTTACTCAATTATTTAACATATCAGTGACCCAAGTGGGTGCTTGCTGTCCTTGCATGGATTGATTATTACCCGAACACAAACTCTGAGGGTTGATAGTCCAAGCAGGTAATGTTCTACTACCACTGCCGTCACATTGCCATTTGCCATTACTATCAATAGGTATCATAAAAATATTTTGTGGCATAGGTAATACCAATTTTTTCGGAGGATTATTTTGTAAATACTCACTATAAATCTTCAATGCACCCGTTGCCCCGGTTAATTTCATCGGGGAATGATCATCAAGTCCAATCCAAATGACAGCAACATTTTTACCATCAATACCAGTAAACCAGCTATCACGCGAATCATTACTTGTCCCTGTTTTTGCAGCTAACTTAAATCCACTATATTTTGTTTTTAGCGATCGCGCAGTACCGGATTCAACAACTTGTTGCATAGCATAAGTTGTAAGAAACGCTGATTGTTGAGAAACCGCTTGTAACTGTTGAGGGTAACTTTGATAGACCAATTCACCTTTATCAGTTAATACGTATCTTAAAATGGTAAGCGGAGAACGTTGTCCATTGTTAGCAATAGTTTGAAACATCTGCGCTGTTTCTAAGGGAGTTAACTCCAAAGCACCAAGTAATCGTGATGGTAGATTAGGAATACGATCTGACGGTATACCTAAGGCTTCTAATGTATTTTTACTTGCATCTAATCCCAAGGCCATCCCTAAATTAACAGTGGGCACATTAAGTGAGAGCGCTAATGCATCAACTAACATCACTCTATCACGGAATTTACGATCATAATTTTTAGGTTCCCAATACGTGCCATTATCAAGTTTAATTGATATTGGTGTGTCATTGAGCCAACTATTTAGTTGATAGCGATCAGGTTGACCTAGTGCTGTTAAATAAGTGGAAGGTTTAGCTAAAGAACCAATTGCTCGCCTTGTTAACCAAGCGCGATTATAACCTGGGTAACGAGGCTCTGCACTACCAATAATGGAACGAATTTCGCCGGTTTCTCGACTCACAACGACCATCGCTGTTTGTAAATCTTTATTCGTTGATTTACGCAAAGCATCTATTTCGTTAGTAACAGCTTGCTCCGCAGCAGCTTGAGCAACAGGATCAAAGGTGGTAAAAATCTTCATGCCTGATAGGTGATCAGCTTTATCACCTAATTGTTTTCGTAATTCGCTACGAACGACTTGCATAAATGCAGGTTGAGGAGAAATAACCCCGCCCTTAGGTAAAACTGAAAGTGGACGCTGACTTAATAAATTATAAAGCTCATCATCTATAATTCCTTGTTGTTCAGTCAGTTTTAAAACAACATTTCGACGTTCAATCACTTGCTGTGGCTGTGTCCATGGATTATACAGTGATGCGCCTTTTACCATACCCACTAAAACAGCTTGTTGATCTAAAGTTAATTCATTAACGGGGCGACCAAAATAGTAAAGACTTGCTAACGGAAAACCATGAATCTCTTCACTGCCAGCTTGCCCAAAATAGACCTCATTTAAATAGAGTTCTAATATGCGTTCTTTACTGTAGCGAGCATCTAAAATTAGTGCCATATACGCTTCTCGTATTTTTCGAGATAAACTGCGTTCATTAGTCAAAAAAAGATTTTTAACCGTCTGCTGGGTTAAAGTACTTCCGCCTTCAGTACGTCCTGTAGTGAGGTTAACAAAAATTGCTCGTCCAATCGAATACAAGCTAACACCGTGATGATCATAAAAACGTTTATCTTCTGTGGCGATTAATGTTTGCAGCAAAGAATCAGGAAATTCTTTTAATGGAACAAACAATCGCTGTTCTCCATTTGGAGAGTGCATCATGGTAATTAATTTTGGATCAATGCGTAGTAAGCCAAAATCACGCCCTGTATCTAAATTAATAATACGATCAACGCGGTTTTCATAAAACGTTATTTTGACACGAAATGCTTGTTCTTCACCATCTGGAAAAGTAAAAGGTCGACGGTAAATTTCAATAGAATCATTACTAACAATAAATTCACCTGGGCGGGTGGCTTTAGTATCTTGCTGACGATACTGCGCGCCCACTAACATACTAACGACATCACTTAAACTATATTCACTATCAGGTTCAAGATCAATGATCTGACCATAAACTGCCGCTGGTAATTCCCATACGTTACCATCAATTCTCTCTTTTATTTGTTGATCAAGATAGATACCGTAAAGAACGGTCACTGCAGCAAAAATAAGAAAAAGTTTAAACAATAACGACCAAAGTCTTCGCTTTAGTGTCATCTTATTTTTTTTAGCTTTTTTATTGGCTCGTTTTTGAGTTGATGTATTCAAACTGCACCTAAAATTTAGATTTTATGAAACTCGTCATATAATAACATATTTTTTAGCCGATATTATGGCATTGTTTGTGTAAAGAGTTTGAAGTAAGTATTCAGTTTAGTAGTTAAAAAATCACAAGCTTTAAAAAACAAGTTGGGATTTAATATCTTTAACTTTTTCTATGAATGCTTTTTTAGATTTACCAGTCAATCCTTCCGAAATTGGTAAACTTGCAGTTAACGGATTAACGGGTTTGTTATTAATATGTAATTCAAAATGTAAATGTGGACCTGTTGAACGACCAGTATTACCAGATAATGCTATTTTTTCACCTTGTTTTACTTGTTGACCTGGTTTGACTAAAATCTTGTCTAAATGCATATAAGTGGTCATATATTGCCGACCATGGCGGATAGCCACATAATTACCTGCTGAACCACTATATTTGGCAATCACGACCTCACCATTACCAACAGATAAAACAGGCGTACCGCGAGAGACAGCAAAATCAACACCATTATGAGGCGTAACAATACCTGTAACAGGATGTAAACGACGAGGATTAAAATTGGACGATACCCGCGCTTGCTTAGCTAAAGGATACCGAAAAAAGCTTTGTGATAAACTGCCACCAGTTATATCATAATACTTACCATCATCAGCTAATACGGCATAATAATCTTTACTACCATTTTTAATTCTAACGCCTAATAGTTGACTATTAGATAAACGTTTACCATGCATTTCTCTCGATAATACTACCGAAAATTTATCACCGACTTGCAATCGTCTAAAATCTAACCGCCATTGTAACGCTCGGGTTATAATGCCTATTTCACTACTGGTTAAACCACTTTTACGCGCATCGGCGACAAAATTAGCTTTAATTTCACCTTTAATAACCACATTTTCTGGAACGGCTTCTGCCGTTTCAGAACTCTCAATAAATTTATCGCCTGATTTTTCATATATACGGATATTATTACTAGAAATGGTCCAAGTAAAACTTTGTAGATTATGATCATCATCAGTTGTCCAACTAACTTGTTGACCTATTCTTAAATTTGCTAGTTGTTTGAATTTAGTGGTTAATTGATAAACATCATTTTTATTAACATTATAGCGTTGCAAAATATCATGCAAAGTATCGCCGCGCGCAATAGTATATTGCACGGTGTTGTCTTTATCATCAATAATGTCATCTAATTCATCTTTAACAATCTCATCTTCGGGAACATCTGATGATTCAGTAACCTCTTCATTTTTAGATTTTCCACCGACCACTTCTATTCGACCATCACCTACAACAACAGGAGAATTTACGTCATCGGTGACAGTCGTTTCTGCTTGAGGAGTTAAAGGAACATATTCCGTACGATCCAAATTAAGTGGTCGCCATAATATGGTAAATAAAATAACAATAAGAAGGACGCCTAATACTGAAAAATAGGGAGTTTTAAATTTATTTTTTTCAATACTAGGGGATTCAATCTTTCGTGCCAAAATTAACCTTAACTATTTATTATCTAAACTAATTCTTATCTAAACAATCCAACAGTTGCTGTGTTAATCTCAATAAAAATTGTGAATAGGCATTTTTTGATAAAGCGATATCTGTACCTAAGGGATTCAATTCCCCAATTCGAACATCAGTTCCATTCACTAATTTTTGAATAACTGCAGGGCTAAACTGTGGCTCTCTAAATACACATACTGCTTGATGTTCTTTCAACTCTTGTTTAATCGCATAAACCGTTTGAACACCGGGCTGTACTGCTGGATTTATGGTAAAACTTCCTAGGTTTTTTAATCCGAACTGTGACTCAAAATACCCGTAAGCATCATGAAACACAAAATACCCGCTATTTTGTACGTTAATCAGTTTTTTTGCAATGTTTTGTTCCGTTTCTGCTAGTTTAATAGTGAATTCGTTTAGATTTTCATCAATTAAATATCTTTTATCAGGATATAAGTCGATAAGCTTATCGTGCACAGTCTTTGCAATGATTTTCGCTATCTGTGGAGAAAGCCATATATGCTCATCATATGAACCATGATGGTCATGGTCATGTTCATCATCTAAATCTAATTTTCCATGTTCATGATTTTGAGTACCCGTTCTAAGTAGTTTTTTGATGTCTGGTATCGCCATTAATTCTATCTGTTTGTCTTTATCTATACCTTTTAAAACGGTCGGCATAAAAGCTTCTAAATCCTCACCGACCCAAACAATTAATTGTGCTTGTTTGATTTTAACTAAATCAGAAGGTTTTAAAGAATAAGTATGGGGAGAAGCGCCATCGGGTAATAAAATATCTGTCTCGGTTACACCATAAGTTATAGCTTGAGTTATAAAACCAATAGGTTTGACTGAAGTTAAGACATTGGCATTGGCACGAATAGCAATACTTTGTGTGATAAATACCAAACTTAGTAGTATCAAAATCCGCCATAACTGTTTAAAATTTAGTGATATATATTTTTTCACATTATTACCTTATATTCATAAAATATGATATTATAGATGCATTAATTGTTATAATATAACATAACATGTCAGTGAGCAAGGATTTACACTAATATGACACAGCTAATTTCACTTGATAGGGTTTCGGTTGAACTTAACCAACAAAAGATATTAGATAATGTTTCATTTACTATCAGTACGAATCAAATCGTCACCTTACTAGGACCAAATGGCGCAGGTAAATCAACATTAGTCAAAGTTATCCTTGGACTAACCCCTTATTCTTCAGGAAGAATCAATCGTTCCGACAATTTAACAATTGGGTATGTTCCTCAATCCATTAAATTAAATCCAACTTTACCCATTACTGTAAGACGGTTTATGCGGCTAAATAAACGACTTAATAATGAGGATATCCTAAAAGTCTTAACAATGGTTAAAGCAGAATATTTAATCGATAAATCAATGCACCAGCTATCAGGTGGCGAATTACAACGCGTTTTACTTGCGCAAGCCTTAGCTAAACGTCCACAATTGTTAATTCTGGATGAACCTACGCAAGGCGTAGATGTTAACGGACAAGTGCTATTATATGATCTCATTATTAATGCCAAAAATGAGTTTAATTGTGGTGTATTAATGGTTTCCCATGATTTGCATATTGTTATGGCAAAGACAGATGAAGTGATTTGTTTAAATCACCATGTTTGTTGTTCAGGAACGCCTGCTATTGTTTCTAACGATCCTGAATTTATTTCTCTTTTTGGTCAACATGGCGCATCACAAATTGCTGTTTACAAGCATCATCACAACCATCAACATGATCTTTGTAAGCAAGATGATGATCATCATAATAATTGCGTTACATGCTCTAATTAGGACATAAAACTATGATTGAGTTATTATTACCTTCATTGTTAGCTGGTTTGTGTCTGACAACAGTAACCGGACCATTGGGTACTTTTGTTGTTTGGCGCAGAATGTCATATTTTGGTGATACTTTATCCCATGCAGCTTTACTTGGTATCGCTTTTGGCTTCTTACTGCATATTAATTTATTCTATTCTGTTATTTTCATTACGCTTATTCTAGCTTTAGGTTTACTTTGGTTAGAAGCACAAAAACAATTACCAATAGATACATTGCTAGGAATATTAGCCCACAGCGCACTTTCTCTAGGCTTAGTCGTAATTAGTTTAATGGATAATATCCGTATCGATTTAATGGGATACTTATTTGGCGATCTTTTATCAGTGACGTTTATTGACGTCTATCAAATTATAATTTGTGTTGCATTAATAGGCATTTTATTATTATGGCGTTGGAATGATTTTCTCTTTATCACCGTTAGTGAAGAATTGGCATTTAGTCATGGTATTAACATTCAATTTACAAAACTGCTTTTAACGTTATTACTAGCTTTAACAATCGGTATTGCAATGAAGTTTGTTGGGGCGCTAATTATTACATCTTTACTGATAATTCCTGCTGCAACAGCAAAATACTATTCTAAAACACCGGAATCAATGGCACTAATTGCCATTATCATTGGAATGTTATCGATCATTTGTGGGTTGTTATTCTCATTAATTTATGACACGCCGACAGGGCCATCGGTTGTATTAAGTAATACTTTTTTATTTTTTATATCATTGCTTATTTCAAAATTATTTTTAGGTGAAAAAACGAGTAAAATTTGAAAAAATTAAACATTTTTTGTGACTAAAAACGAATTAATTAAATTGGTTAATTTAAATATTACGCATAGTAATTAAGGTAATAACACAAATTAATTATTTAATTAAAGTAAATACTATGTCACTTGCAATTATTTATACTCGAGCATCAATAGGCATACAAGCACCTCAAATTAATGTCGAAATTCATATTAGTAATGGATTACCTGGATTTGTCTTAGTTGGTCTTCCCGAAGCAACGGTTAAAGAAGCAAAAGATCGCGTTAGAAGTGCAATTATTAATAGTGGTTTTACTTTTCCTTCCAAAAAGATCACAGTTAACCTGTCCCCTGCGGATCTTCCAAAAGAAGGCAGTCGCTTTGATTTACCTATTGCTATCGCAATTCTTGCAGCTACCGCACAAATTCCAACCGATAAATTGCTACATTATGAGTTTTTAGGTGAACTTGCTTTAACTGGCGATATTCGAGCAGTAAAAGGCGCGATTCCAGCGGCCATTTCATCACAAAAGAAAAAACGCACACTAATTATATCCGCAGAGAATCAATCTGAAATCTCGTTGATACATCAAAGCAACACCTTAATTACAAATAATTTGATAGAAGTCTGCCAACATTTATCAAATCAAACTAGTTTATCTTCAGTAGAATATCGGGAATATGAGAGTAATTATAACACCGATAGGAATTTAGAGGATATTATTGGACAAGAGCATGCTAAAAGAGCACTAGAAATAGCAGCAGCTGGTGGGCACAATCTCTTGTTTATAGGACCGCCAGGAACAGGTAAAACAATGCTAGCAACAAGGCTTACATCACTATTACCGCCACTCTCAGATGAAGAAGCCTTAGAAAGTGCAGCCATAACCAGTTTAGTTAGTGCAAATGGAACAATTAAAAACTGGCGTCAAAGGCCTTTCAGAGCACCTCATCATAGTGCTTCAACAGCGGCTTTAGTTGGTGGTGGTTCAATTCCTAAACCAGGTGAAGTGTCTTTAGCACATAACGGCGTGCTATTTTTAGATGAGTTACCTGAATTTAATCGAAAAGTACTAGATGCGTTAAGAGAACCAATTGAATCAGGGGAAATTATTATTTCTAGAGCTAATGCTAAAATCAAATTTCCAGCAAGGTTTCAACTTATTGCTGCGATGAATCCAAGTCCTACCGGTCATTATCAGGGAACGCATAATCGTACAACACCACAACAAATTATTCGTTATCTGAATCGACTTTCAGGACCTTTTTTAGATAGATTTGATATTTCTATAGAAGTACCGCTTTTACCTAAAGGAACCTTAAGTAAGAAAGTAACAACAACGGAAACAACCGAAATTGTCAAAAAAAGAGTGTTAGAAACCAGAAACAGGCAATTAAAAAGAAGTCATAAATTAAATAATCAACTAAACCCTAACGAAATTCAATGCTATTGCCAGTTATCGGAAGAAGATAATGAGTTTTTAGAACAAGCTTTAATAAAATTAGGACTATCAGCAAGAGCGTGGCATAGAATTTTGAAAGTATCACGTACAATTGCTGATTTAGATTTGTCTGATACCATAAAACGAAAACACATTTCAGAAGCACTGAGTTATCGTTCTATGGACAGGTTATTAATTCAATTACATAAAAACATTGGCTAATGATATTAATCATCAGTATCAACAAAATCATCAGTGACATCTACTTGTGGTTTGCCACCTGATAATGTGTGAAAACGTTTTGGCTTATTAATACGGGATAGATATTTTAACCAAGCTTTTTCAAATTCAGTGGAAGGTTCTTTTTTTCCTTTACAGACAGCAACAAATGATTTTTCTTCAGCTGTAACAGGCTTTCTGATTTCTGTATCTAGATCTTTAAAAGCACAGCCATGCTTTTCTAAAATTTGAGCCTCTTTAATTGTAAAATCTCCGTGGCGAGAAAATCCTCTAGGATAATTTTTATTATCAAAAAAACGTTGTTGACTTATAAAACTTTCAGCCATCTTATATCCTCTAAGTTGTAAAAGTAGTTGGGCGGGAATTATAATTAACTAAGTTAATCTGTAAACAAAATTTTTTTATTTATACTTGTAAAAACGACTGAACGGCTAAAATTAAGGCAAAACAATTATTTTGGCAGGGGCGGAGAGTCTCGAACTCCCAACACCCGGTTTTGGAGACCGGTGCTCTACCAATTGAACTACGCCCCTAAATAAGGTGGCGGAACGGACGGGGCTCGAACCCGCGACCCCCTGCGTGACAGGCAGGTATTCTAACCAACTGAACTACCGCTCCACCGTATTTGGTGTGTTTATAATTTAAAAGTCTGGCGGCACCCTACTCTCACATGGGTAATACCCACACTACCA
>CAMLAI010000041.1 GCA_946477995.1 uncultured Gilliamella sp.
CTAAAGATGATAAAGCTGATTTAGGTGCTGCTGGTGGTATGGGCGGCATGGGTGGAATGGGCGGAATGATGTAATTCATCCTATTTCGTTACAACCCAAAACCTGTTAAAAAACCACCCTTTTATCGGGTGGTTTTTTATTTATTTTCCTTCTATCAAATACTCATTAACTTCACAACTTAATCACATAATCAACACCGTGAATATCAAATAAAAGTCCATTTACACTAATTGTTGTTGAAAATAGCAATACATCTAATTTTTCTTTATGACTTTTAGTTACGCTTTTTTAGAATTGAACCAAGTATGTTGTTTTTTTCTTGTCAAAATGAAATGTAAAATAGATAATAACATGATGAAAAAATAAGGTTTATTTTTTCTATAAAAATAAATTAATTATACCAAACTTTATTACTTTATATGAAATAAGATATAAAGTTATTAAATAATAAGTGAATATAAAAAGGAATAGAACAATGAGTGTATCGTCCAGTAAAAAAGCTGCAACAGTTCAACAAAATGATTATTCAGCAAGACAACGACAAAAATCTACCCGAACAGAATCCCCTCAAGCTAACATTCAAAATAATACTTTTTTCAAAGTTATTTTTTCCGATAATCTTTCTCTTGAACAAAAAGTTCAAGAAGTTACACAAATTTTAGAATTTACCGATAATAAAGAAATAGATCGTGAAAAAGTAGAAGAGTTTGATAAGTTCAAAGAATATCTACAATCAATCTCTGAAGAGATGTCTAAGCAACGTATCGAAATGACTGATACCGAAGTGTTCGCTGAATTGCAACGAGTCTATGCTGATTTTAATAATGACCTTAATGATTTTATTGATAAAATCAAACCGCTTACCGAAATCACTGATGCGCTTTATAACTTACGCCAAAATGGTGAAACACGTAACGCTCTAGCGCAAATAAAAGCAGATCAAGAATGGGATGATGAGAAGCAAGCCGAAAAAAAACAAATACAAGATGAAATCACAAATAACAATACACTAATAACCAAACTAAAAGAAGAAATTCATACTTTAGAGCAAGATAGAATATTCTTCGGACTTGGAAAAATTAAAGCGGCTTCAAAAGCGAAAATAGCAATTAATCAAGAAAAAATAGCGCAATTAGAACAAGATATACAAAATAAAAATACACAATTAGCAAATCTTGAAGAAGAAATTAAACACCGCCATGCGCAACGTAGTGAATCACTTGATGTTGAGAAATTAAAAGAGCTACTGAATTTAACATCAGATGAACACACATTACGACAAGCTGATATGGTTGAATCTGCCTTAAAATTCGTTAACCAAGGTAAAGAGCGTTTTGGTGCTATTCGTGGTCATCTTGAAAAGATGGTTAAACAAATCGAAGGACTTAGCGACAATAATGGTAACATGATCCAAATTTATGCCATTATGAACGAAGCGACCAAACAAGTTGAAAAAGTCCATCGTGAACGCCGACAAGAACTCGAAAATAAAGATGTTGGTGACAATTTGTTAGAGTCAATGAAACTGGAAGAAACTCGACGTAATTTAGATGAACATATCGATACCGTATCAACTGCAACTGTCGATACGATGCAAACCTACGGTGAATTAACTACCGAAGCAATTAAAATACGTAACATGCAAGCTGCAACTAAAAAACAAGTAGAAAGTGCAAGAGCAATGCATTCACGCGGTATTGCATCAGTCGCTTCACAACTTAGCGTTGTGGTAACAGCGGTTAACTCAGCAGCGATTAATGAAGCGCAATCCATGGCAGGAAATACTTTAGCTGAAATGGCGAGAGTAACTAACGATATTGCTAAGAACGAAGCAATACGAATTGCAACGGGTCGTGATGAAATCAATAACGACTTAGAAGCTATGCTACAAAACTTAGCTGAATTTGGCGATACTCAACGTGAAGCAACAGAAATCACCCGTTCTGCCCTTGAAACAATGCGCGCTAATTTAGAAGAAATCGAAAAAATGTCCAAAGATGTTCAAGGTGATACTCGTGAATTTATTGCAGTAACTGGTGATGTTTTATCTGAAAAGAGTGAAGCCAAAAAAGAAACTAAAAATACTACGTCCCCTTTTAAACTATAACTGACGAAGGAATGCACAATGTACCTAGTTAGAGGGCGTGAATATTTAGCGCAACATCCCAATTTTTCATTAGTGGGAAGAGAGCATGATTTAGAAAGAATATCATCAATTCTGATCCGACAATCATCAAACTCACTTTTACTAACAGGACCAGCTGGTGTAGGCGTTTCGGCGCTTACCCTTGGTTTACAAGCAGCTAAAAATAGTCCTGACACACCATTTGACTTAATTGTTAAAAAACTATTTTGGTTAAATAGTGATGCACTGTTTTCCAGTGGTGATAGCACTAAAATTAATAACGAATTTCAAAATATTTTAAAAAAATTACTGCAAACACCTGAATCGGTTTTAATTATTACTGATACAGCTAATTTTTTAGAAGCGGCACACAATACCGGTAATGCTCATTTTATTAATGCATTAAATAACGCTGATAAATCAGGTAATTTTCAAGTAATTCTAGAAGTTCGTGATGATAAACTTAGTAGTGTGCTAAAAGCTAGTACTAAAATGCCAGAGCTCTACACGCTTTATGATGTAAAAGAGCCAACAGGAAGTGATTTAAAAGCAATTGTTACAGTTGTTGCAAAAGAGCTGTCTGAACATCATCAAATCGAAGTTGACGATAATGCTATTGACGAAGCAATACACTTAACAAGCAAATATCGTGATAGTTTGGGTTTAGGTGGAGCACAGCCTCAACGCGCAATATCCTTGCTTGATCGCGCACTAGCAAGCTACCGCCAACTGACGCATAAACAGCACCCTAAAATTGCTGAATTAATGGCTAAAATTGCGAAAAGTACTGATGAAACAGAACGTCAAACTTTGCAACAGCAATTAAATCAATGGCAACAAGATTGGCAAGATTTGAAATCAGAAATTAGCAAAACATATCAATATCAACGTGATGCTGAAACATTACGCTTCCAGCTACAAGACGAAATCACCCAAATTCAGGAGCAAGAAGAGGAAAACAAAATTTCTGATTCTGCGGCCATAAAAACCTTTGCTCAATTGACAGCAGGTGGATTTGACTCGCCAGCTGTCACCAAATTGAAAGAAAAAATTCGACAAATTGATGCCGAAATTGCACAAAATAATGAGCAACATAAAAAACTAGTAATGCTTGCCAATAAAGATTTACGACTAAATCGACAAGAAGTAATTACTGAATTTAGTAAAATTTCGGGAATATCAACCAATAAACTCGATGAAAACGAAGTTGAAAATTTAATTAATTTAGAAGCGCATTTATTGTCACGTATTTTTGGTCAGGATGAAATCGTCAAACATGTAGCTAATTCGGTTAAAGTTGCTAAAGTCGATGCACTAAAAGAGTCTGGTCCAGCAATGTCTTACCTCTTTTTAGGACCATCCGGTGTAGGCAAAACAGAAATGGCAAAAGCTTTAGCGCAATACGTATATGGTGACGAAAAATCATTAGTGCGATTTGATATGTCAGAATATATGGAAAAACATGCAGTTGCTAAATTAATTGGTGCACCGCCAGGATATGAAGGGTTTGAAGCTGGTGGTATTTTGACTAATTCAGTTAGGGCTAAACCGGTTGGTATCTACCTATTTGATGAAATCGAAAAAGCACACCCTGATGTATTTAATATTTTCTTGCAGATCTTATCAGACGGACGTTTAACCGATAATATCGGTCGTACGGTCGATTTTTCTGACATAATGATTATTATGACATCAAATATTGGTCAGCCTTATTATCTTGATCCTAATCTATCTGATGAGGCAGCACGCGAACTAGCAACAAATGAGCTAAATAATACCTATCGTTCAGAATTACTGAATCGTTTTAATGGTAGAGAAAATATTGTTCATTTTAAACGACTACCAATGGAAGTTATTGAGAAGATTATCCGCCGTGAAATTGATAAACTCAATCAAGCTTATCAACCTCGAAACCTAACTATAGAAGTACAAGACGCTTGTCTTAGTGCATTTTGTCATGATCATTATGATATTATTCGTGGTGCAAGAGGTTTACCAGGTTATATTAAAGCCAATATTCGACCGTTTATCGTCAATCACATATTACAAAACCCACTTGATCAAGGCACGTTTAAAATAGTGTATAACCAACAAACGCATAGTTTTGATATGGAATTTTGTAAAAATTAAAAACGCTTCACTTCGTTTTTAGCGAAGTGAAATTTACTACAATAAATTGAAGCTAACAGGTAATGTTCCTTTAGCTTCAATTATATAACCTGTCTTCAATCCAAAACTTTTTAGCGTAGCCACGTAAATTATCAGAAAATTACCCAATAGCAGTAGTAAATAAATTAACCGTTGTGATTTTTTCTCATAGTTATATTACGTAAAGTAAACCATCACCCAAAATGGTTTACTAACATAATTTAATTAAACTTACGCAACAAGCCTAGGGTGTAAACTTCCGCTTTGTACAAGCACGATATCGTTATCAATATTTATTTTTTCGCAACAGAAAATAGATAATTAGCCACCTTAGTATCACCATTTTTTTGGTATAATTGAGCCGTTTTAATGACACTTTCTTGTCGAGATGCATCATAATTAAAAAGCTGCTTAAACATTAAATCAGCAGTTTTCTGATCACCGTTTTGAATCGCACAATAACCATACTGTTCATACGCATCGGCTTTCCAACGGTGGCGATCTAAATCAATACTTTGTTGAAATTGTTGTTTGGCTTCTTGATAACGATTTCTACCACATAAAAAAGAGCCATAATGGACATGATACAGTCCATTACCGGGTTGCATTAAGGTGATACGTTTGTAAATCATTTCAGCTTCATTATATTCACCAACATGCTGATCAAACATTGCCATTGCTAGCATAACTTGAGGGTTATTAGGTGAATATTGGGCAGCCAATTTCAAGTTATAATGTGCAGCTTTGATATTTTCTGGTGACTCATCAGCTTTAGCCAAATAAGCTAAACCTAATCGCGTTCTAGATAATGCGGCAGCTTCGGGATCAAATTCTTCATGCCCTTTAACTTGGCAACCTGTTAAAGCAATCATGGATAAACAGCTGAAGATGACTAACCATATTTTCATTAACTTTTCCCTTTTCCGTTGTCTATTTTTATGCGGTTTGCTGAACCAAGTTTTGCTTTTTATACAGTGTTCTTTTAGTCCTGTCGACAACTTCACCGGCTAACTGACCACATGCTGCATCTATATCATCGCCGCGGGTTTTACGTACAATAACCGTAAATCCATAACCCATTAATGTTTTCATAAAACGGTCTATACGTGTATTTGAGCAACGAGAGTAAGGAGCACCAGGGAACGGATTCCATGGAATTAAATTAATTTTACTTGGTACATTTTTTAAGAATTGAGCTAATTCATGGGCATGTTCTACGCCGTCATTAATCTGATTTAGTAATACATACTCAATTGTTACCTTGCCATGATTGGCATTTGAAGTAGATAAATAACGTAAAATTGAATCGCGTAACATCGCCATATTATACTTTTGGTTAATTGGCATAATTTCACTACGTATCGCATCATTTGGAGCATGAAGTGAAATCGCTAACGCAACATCAATCATTCCTGCCAACTTATCTAAAGCAGGAACAACACCCGAAGTTGAAAGCGTAACACGTCTTTTTGATAAACCGTAACCAAAATCATCTAACATGATTTCCATTGCCGGTGCAACGTTAGATAAGTTGAGTAAAGGTTCTCCCATTCCCATCATAACAACATTCGTAATAGGCCTATCGGCTAATTTTCCTGTCACACCAATGGCATTTGATGCACGCCAAACTTGGCCGATTATTTCAGAAACGGTTAAATTACGATTAAAACCTTGCTGAGCGGTTGAACAGAATTTACATTCCAAAGCACATCCTACTTGTGAGGACACACACAAAGTTGCGCGATCGCGCTCAGGAATATACACCGACTCAATCATCTGATTATTGCCAACATCCAATGCCCATTTAATAGTACCATCAGATGAGCGCTGTTCCATCGCTATTATTGGGGCTTTAATTTCGGCTAACGTTTTTAATTGTTCACGTAATTTTTTATTAATGTCAGTCATTTGATCAAAGTCATCTATTCCAAAATGATAGATCCACTTCATCACTTGATCTGCTCTAAAAGGTTTTTCACCTAATGATATAAAAAACTCTCTCAATTGCTGGCGGGTAAAATTGAGTAGATTAATTTTTTCATTGGTTGCTGGAGTAGTTTGTGTTATTTTTGCAGCATCTGCACAATTTACAGACATGTTCGGTGTTGATGATGTTAACATAAGGCCTCGTTTTTACACATTATGGCTATTTAAATTTTTAGGGAAAGGATTATACTGGTTTTCACCTTATCTGGCTAATAAATATTAGTGATATATAAATGAAAATGAATTCAACAATTTTAAAAAAAACGTTAACGATTACTCATACAATAACTTTACTTTTATGTTCAACATTCGCTATGGCACAACCAATTCCATTAGATAAATTAACAGGTCAATTTGACGAAAAGAAAGATAACAATTTTATTGCGTTAGATTCAACAATTTTGCCTGTTAATAAAAAAGGCATGTATCTGCAAAAAGAACCTGCCGAGCAGTTAATTAAAGCTTATAACGACTTTAAAAAGTCTTATCCAGATATACCGTTTATAGTTGTGAGCGCAACTCGTAATTACACGTATCAAAATGGCATCTGGCAACGTAAATGGGATGACTTGTTACCAAAACTTCATGAGCCACAAAAAATTGCTGAGCAAATTTTAAAACTATCATCTATGCCAGGTACCTCAAGACATCATTGGGGAACAGATATTGATATTACCAGTGTTTCATCAAGTTATTTTAGAAATGATAAAAAAGGCATCATACTTTACCAATGGCTACAAAAAAATTTACCTAAGTATGGTTTTTGCCAGCCATTCAATGAAGGTCGTAAAGGAGGATATTTGCCAGAAGAGTGGCACTGGTCATACAAACCTATTTCCAGCCAATATATCGCGCAATATAAAGCTATATTAGACAGTGAGCCTGATAAAATTATACAAAGGCTCAATTTTACTGGTCACGACAAAATTACACTTGAAAGTTTAGTTAGACAATATGTATTAACGGTTAATTCTGAGTGTTATTAATAATACATTAGTGGTTTCGCCAATAAGGAAGTTTGATAGTGACCACTAATCCCCCACCATCACGATTATTTGCTTGAATCGTACCGTTATGCATAATGACGGTCTTTCTTGCAATTGCCAGACCTAAACCATAACCTTTGCCTAATTGCGCTGACTGGATACGAACAAACGGTTCAAAAATACTCGATAATTTATTTGAATCAACACCTGGACCACGGTCTTTGACTTCAATTTGCAAATATTTACCCACTTCTTTTAACGACACTTCGACAGCTTGCCCAGCTTTAGAAAAACGAATTGCATTACGAATAATATTTTCAACTGCTCGGCGAATTTGTTCCGAATTACCTTTAATAATAGAATGCGTTATGGATGCTAAATTAAAATGTACATCAATTAATTGATGATTGGCTTCATAATTAGCATCACTAATCACCACACTAATTAAATCTTTTAAATCAAAATATTCATCAGTACGATTATTCATTTCGGCGCGTGAATAATTTAAAATTTCACCAATTAACTGATCTAATCGTTCCGACTCTAATTCAATTCTCGCTAAAGCAGTATCAATATTTTGTTTATTTTGTTGGGCAAGCCCAATGGCTAACTGTAAACGCGCAAGCGGTGTACGCAACTCATGTGACACATCATGTAAAAGTGCTTGACGATCTGAAATTAAAATATTTAATTGTTCAACCATCATATCAAAATCTTTACCCAACTCACTGAGTTCATCACGTCTAGGCTTTAATTTTTTAAATAACCTGACAGAAAGATCACCTTGTGATACACGAAAAAAGCCTTGTCGTAATAACCGCATTGGCCTAGTTAAGTTCCATGCTAAAAATAGACTAAAAGCTAAACCAACAAATCCCCCCATTAACATAATTGGCAACGGCATACTAAAAAATACCTTTTTGCTACGATCATCTTTATCTTCTTTGAACGAAACAGCATATAAAGTACCATCAGGCGCAATAGCTGTTCGTTGATAAATATAAGTTGGTGACTCTAATTCATCAGTCAATATATTAACTTGATCATTTTGAGGGGAAATTAATTTTATTGATAACAACGCCCGTTCACGTTCAGGTAAATGCGCAATAAAATTAAGTGTTTCATCTTCACCCGCAACATGTAACAATTGCGCAATCATATCGACCTTGGTCGGCATATGATTAAGAAAACGTTGATTTCTATTTTCTACATAAAAGGAGAAAGCTATCCAGGTTAACTGAAAGGTTAGATAAAAAATCACACAAAATATAATCAGTATTTTCCAAAATAATCGACGATTCATACCAAAGCCTATTCTATCGTTAACGGATACGGTAACCTACTGCTCGAATGGTTTCAATTGTCACATCGTTTTGTGCTACTTGAGACAGTTTTTGACGAATATTACTAATATGGACATCCACGCTACGATCATAAAGCTCTCTAGCTCGACCTAATCCTATTTCAGATAGCTCTTCTTTAGTCACAACCCGTTCACTATGTTTGACTAATAAAACTAATAAATTGAATTCAGTTGATGTCAAATCAATAACTTGCCCATTCCAAGTACAAAGTCGCTGCGGTAAATCAAGCGTTAAACCATTAAAATGGTATTTTTTGTCATCAACCATCTCAACTGAACGTTCATCAAACCGACGTAAAACCGCTCGCAACCTAGCTAATAATTCTCGTGGATAACAAGGTTTAGGAATATAATCATCAGCACCAAGCTCTAAGCCTAACACCCGATCAATATTATCGCCTTTAGCTGTTAACATAATAACGGGCATATTACATTGCTGACGTATGCTTTTTAATACATCAATACCATTAATATCAGGTAGCATGACATCTAAAATTGCGGCACGATACTTACCCGATAATGCTTCATCAATACCATCTTTACCCAAATAAACACTTTTAATATTAAAACCTTCATTGGTCAAATATTCACTTAGCATTTGTGATAATTCAATATCATCATCAATTAATAAAATATTTATCATAATCGCCATTATTATCTAAATTTTAGGTCTTTACATTATTGCAATAATTAAAAAAAAGTCAGGTAGTTTTACTAAAATATTACATATTTTGAACTATTCCTGATTATTTAATTTACTAACCAACCATATAAAAAATTTAAGATAAATATTATCTCTTATTATATTTTTTGAAAGAATTTGAATAGTATTTATCAGTTAAATTACTTACCATATTATTTAAGTCAAAATTGTCAGATTGGTTATTAATATCAAACAGCAAATAACTAAGTCTTATACTGTTTACGCTGCAATCACATCGTTCAATTTTCAATAAATATTAAATAAAATAGTATGCTATCAAGAAGGTAACATTTCACCATCAACATTACCATTAAAATATGGAGATAAATAATGAAACAACAAGTAATGTGGCAAGAGTTAATTAAATTGGTGAAACACGAAGTATTACCCGCACTCGGTTGTACTGAACCGATATCATTAGCATTTGCCGCTGCAGTTGCGGCTCAATATCTAAACAAAAATAATATTGAAAAAATTGATGCTTATGTTTCACCTAACTTAATGAAGAACGGTATGGGCGTGACTGTGCCTGGCACTGGTATGGTTGGATTACCTATTGCCGCAGCAATTGGCGCAATAGGTGGCGATGCAAATGCAGAACTTGAAGTATTAAAAAATATTACAACAGAGCAAATCACCTTAGCTAAAAAAATGTTAGTGGATAACAAAGTGAATGTGAAAATAGCCAACAATAATCAAGCTATCTACTGTGAAGTCAATATTTATACTCAACACGATCATGTTAAAGTATGCATCGAAAATTCACATACCAATGTTATTTTGATTGAAAAAAACAGTAGCGTTATTTTTAAACAAAATAACATTACTGCAAATCAATTAAACAATAACGATATCATCAAACAGGTATCAGTCAGATTAATTTATGACTTTGCAACCTATGCAAATTTTGAAGATATTCAATTCATTTTACACTCTGCCGAATTAAATTGCGCCCTATCTCAAGAAGGATTAAAGCATGCTTATGGATTAAGTATTGCCTCAACATTACATGAACAAACCCAAACAGGATTATTAGCTGATGATTTGCTTTCAAAGGTCATTATTCGCACAACCGCTGCATCTGATGCTCGTATGGGGGGCGCAACGTTACCAGCCATGAGCAATTCAGGTTCAGGTAATCAAGGGATCACTGCCACCATGCCGGTTGTGGTGGTAGCAGACTATTTAGATGCAACACCTGAACAATTAGCTCGAGCATTAATATTATCCCATACTATTGCCATTTATATTCATAGTAAGTTTCCGCCTTTATCGGCTCTTTGTGCAGCATCAACAGCCGCTATGGGCGCAGCAGCGGGTATGGCATGGTTACTTGGTCAAGGTAGATATGAACCTGTCGATATGGCAATTTGTAATATGATTGGCGACTTATCAGGCATCATTTGTGATGGCGCTTCAAATAGCTGTGCAATGAAAGTTTCAACATCTGTTTCATCAGCGTTTAAAGCTGTACTGATGGCTTTAAACCATATTCGGGTCACAGGAAACGAAGGTATAGTCTGTGATAGTGTTGAAAATTCAATCAACAACTTAGGGGCTATCGCTAGTAATAGCATGAAAGCAACTGATACTCAGATTATTGATATCATGTCACATAAGGCTTAAACTACGTTTTAGTGCTAAAAGATTAAACTTTTAGCGCTTTTAATATAACCAATTGGTATATTTTTTAAAAAATATGCTGGACAATGTTGTTTTTTATGCGTAATATTTCGTCCTGCTTCAATGGTGGCTATAGCTCAGTTGGTAGAGCCCTGGATTGTGATTCCAGTTGTCGTGGGTTCGAGTCCCATTAGCCACCCCATTTATACGAAGCAAAAACATCTAACGGCGAGTAGCGCAGCTTGGTAGCGCAACTGGTTTGGGACCAGTGGGTCGG
>CAMLAI010000042.1 GCA_946477995.1 uncultured Gilliamella sp.
CTAATGATAATGGGGTTACGTCAAGTAATAATACATCTTTAACATCACCACCTAACACACCACCTTGTACTGCCGCACCAACTGCAACTGCTTCATCCGGGTTAACGTCTTTACGTGGTTCTTTACCAAAGAAGTCAGCAACCGCTTTTTGCACCATAGGCATACGAGTTTGACCACCGACTAAAATGACATCTTTAATATCAGATACAGATAAACCAGCATCTTGTAGTGCAGTTTTAACCGGATCCATTGAGCGTTTAACTAAATCTTCGACTAATGATTCAAGTTTAGCGCGTGTCACTTTAATATTTAAGTGTTTTGGACCTGATGCATCAGCCGTGATATATGGTAAGTTGATATCAGTTTGTTGTGCTGATGATAATTCAATTTTCGCTTTTTCAGCTGCTTCTTTTAAACGTTGCATTGCAAGTGGATCATTTTTAAGATCGAAACCTTGTTCACGTTTAAACTCATCAACTAAATAGTTAATTAAACGAGAGTCAAAATCTTCACCACCTAAGTGAGTATCACCATTAGTTGCTAATACTTCGAATGTTTTTTCGCCATCGACATCATCAATTTCGATAATTGAAATATCAAATGTACCACCACCAAGGTCATAGACTGCAATTGTGCGGTTACCCACATCTTTATCTAAACCATACGCTAATGCAGCAGCTGTTGGTTCGTTGATAATACGTTTAACATCTAAACCAGCAATACGACCCGCATCTTTAGTTGCTTGACGTTGTGCGTCATTAAAATAAGCAGGAACAGTAATAACCGCTTCTGTTACTGGCTCACCAAGATAATCTTCTGCAGTTTTCTTCATTTTCTTTAGTACTTCAGCAGAAATTTGTGGTGGCGCAATTTTTTGACCTTTTACATCTACCCATGCATCGCCGTTATCAGCTTTAACAATTTTATATGGCATAATACCCACATCACGTTGTACTTCAGCATCTTCATAACGACGACCAATTAAACGTTTAATGGCAAATAATGTATTTTGTGGATTGGTTACTGCCTGACGTTTTGCTGGTTGACCAACTAAAATTTCACCATCTTGTGTGTAAGCAATAATCGACGGGGTTGTACGGTCGCCTTCAGCATTTTCTAAAACTTTAGCTTGACCATTATCCATTACTGCAACACATGAATTTGTTGTACCTAAATCGATACCAATAATTTTACCCATAATCTTTTCTCCTCAAAACCTGTATTTTATTTCTTGTATATAAGTCTTAAATATTTATTTTCAAGAGCTTATTTTTCACAAAGAAATGTTATTGTTTCCACATAAATGGGAACATTATTATCAATATCAAGGGGGCAAAAAAATTATTTTTTCTTAAATCTTGATTATCAGCTTTTCTACACTTATTATTGCCGCTCTTTTTTATTATGATAATTATTTATAGGATCCTTATGGAACAAACTAAACTTGCAAACCCAGGTCCACTTGGCTTGATGGGATTTGGCATGACCACCATTTTATTAAATATTCATAATGCAGGATTTTTCCCTGTGATGACAGCAATCGTTTCTATGGGTATTTTTTATGGAGGGCTTGCGCAAGTCATTGCTGGAATTTTAGAATTTCGCAAAGGTAACACGTTTGGTACAACTGCATTCACCTCTTATGGTTTCTTTTGGATTGCATTAGTAGGAATTTGGTATTTACCAACCTCACCAGCAACTGCACCAACTGATGCAACTTTTGTCGGTATTTTCCTTGCGTTATGGGGGATTTTTACCGCTTTTATGTTTATTGGTACCTTAAAAGCTAATCGTGCATTACAATTCGTTTTTGCTAGTTTAACGATTTTATTTGCTTTATTAGCAATTGGTAACATTTGTGGCAACCATGACATTATTCATATAGCTGGTTTTGAAGGTATTATCTGCGGAGCTAGCGCTATTTACCTTGCCATGGCCGAAGTACTTAATGAACAATATGGCCGTACAATTTTACCAATTGGCGCGCCTAAAGGTGCTGCACATTAATAATATTAAGTCGTCATGCAATGACGAATAAGCGAGTAATAAAAACGGGGGATACCCCGTTTTTTTTATAAAAAATTACTCAATTAATGAATTATTTAGTGTGTTTGGTGAGTAAAGCCTTGTATACATTTACAAGAGATTGAGTATGCTTGGTAATTATTTGCTCTGATAGATAATTATCTTTTGAAGAGCCAGCATTCTTGATAAGAATTTTACCATCTTGATCAATATTGCCAGATGTAATCATTAAGTAGTTGGTTAATTGTGTTGCCATTTCACCAGAATGAAAAGTCACACCATCTAAAGTTAGCATTGATGTTTTCGGTTTTAAAAAAATTAAATCCTCCCCATTACCAATACTATCGATAAAAATAAATTTTTTATCTTTCATTTGTTCCGAATAGCTTTCTAACATTTTTAAACCATATTGACCACCATTACCATCGTCGTATAAAACAAACGCAATTTTTTTCTTTTCTTTTTTATCAAGCTGATGAATTAAATTAATAATTGTAATAATACTTGAAGTATTACAAACAAAATTCTTTTGATTGGGAATGCCATTTTTGTATTTTAAAACAATAAAAAATAACAAAATGGTCGAAATAATCGACAATATTCCAGAAATACTAAAAAATCCCTCAACTTGAATTTTAGGAATAAAAACGAAGTAATTTAATATCAGTGACGCGATAAATAAGATAATAATAGGTAAAATACCTACTAAATAACCTAATTTACTAAATTGAGGCGTGAATGCGTATTTTTTCTGAAGATTAAAATTTTTAATACCGGTATCATAATAAGTACAAATAATTAATTGAGCTTTATCTAAATCGCCAATATAAGCATTGTAATAATTTTCATATCGTCTTGTTGCTAACTTTAATTTTGCTAATTTAGCTTCAACACCATAACCTAATTGAATCAGTTCTTTCGATATTACTCTTAAAAAAGTAATTTTCTCTTTAGACGTAAATCGTTTACCAAAAATGACACAGTATCTTAGTACAAGGTCTTTAAATTTATCCATTTTTAATCATTATTTAAATTTAGAAAAACTGTTAGTGCGATTTATCATTCACACTAACAGCGAAACAAATAGATAATATTAAAATGATGATTATCTATTGAAGATGTGAGTTTAATCAATAATCATCTTCGTTTTGAGATTGGGCAAAATTAGCCATATTGCCAATAGCTTCTTGAATATTTTCTTGTCCTGCCTCAATACACTCTTTTGCTAAATCCAGTAGTGATAATGAATCCCTATTACATACAGCATTAATGACCATTGGCAAGTTCATACCGGTAATTATCCGGACATTCATACCTAATTTTTCCCACTCAGGCAAACATCGCATTGATGCGTTATAAGGCGAGGCACCAAACAAATCGACAAAAATTAATACACCTTTACCACTATTAAGCGACTTTGAACAATTAAACAAATCGGTTTTTAATTGATTAATATCTTGTCCTGGATTAAGCGATAATGATGCAAATTTATCTTGTTCACCAACAATCATTGTAACACTATCTTTAATCCCTTCAGCCATCTTGCCATGACTCACTAATAATACACCTATCATATTATTTTCCTCGATTATTCAAACATTTTAATCGCTTCATTTAACGTTACTTTTTTCAAAGAAGGGGTTGCTTGAAAATAGATATCCATATTGGGATAGCTGTTTTGTAAATCGATTAGCAAATCAAGTTGTTGTTTATTAATTGATACTTCTTTAATTATTGACGTTGCTCCCGGTACAAGTGGTAAACCACCAATATTAAGATTGGTTATTGGCACGCCCGCTTTAATAATTTTATACATAACTTCAATATTTTTAGTAATCAAAATAACATTAAAATCATCATACTGGCGATCATTCCAATATCTTACTGCACCATCTTCTTTTAATACTCTTATTTTATGCCCTGTGCTGGCACCAGCACCTAAAATAATATTTTTAGTAAATTCATCATTTGCAGAGTAATCATCGGCTACAAACAACGCATTTGCTCCGGCTGCTTTAGACACATTAGTGGCAACTTGACCATGAATAAGGCGACTATCTACACGCGCTAAAACGACTTTTCCCATAATTTAACCTCTATATTTTTTAACTTTATAAAATGCCAATAGCTGCTAATACACCGAGTATTATTGTTAATCCAACTAATGCTTGAGTTACTTTTAATCCTTTCTTATAAAAATAGAAATATAATCCCATCACAACCATAAGTGGCAAAACACCAGGTAAAATTTTGTCCAGTGTGTCTTGGATAACGAAATCTTTGCCTGATAAAGTAAATTTTAAACTTGATGATACTTTAATATAACTAGCAGCTAAAATACCCATCATAAACAACCCTAAAATGGATAGTGCTTCAATAATCATCTGCATTTTATTACCAACAACTTCAGTTGCCGCATTTCGACCTAACTTAAAGCCTAACTGAGCAAAATAGTACCCCACAAAAAGTTGATAGATGACAAAAGCAAAGAAAGGAAATAAAGCACCGATTGCTAGACCATCTTGAGCCCAAGGTAGCGCAATGGCTATGAAGATATACTGAATGGTTCCTGAGTCAATCGCGTCACCAATTCCCGCCAAGGCCCCCATTAAACCCGCTTTGGTATTATAAAGCACATCATTATCAATACTGATCGGTTTTTTCTGATAAACTTCATCTGCTCTTACAGATTCTAATGAAGCCATAATGCCTGAGATAGTACCGCCGCCCCAAGTTATCTGGGTATTAAAAAACAGTAAATGTCTTTGGTAAGCAGCAGCTAACTCACTTTTTGATTTATATAATTTTTTAAGAATTGGCATTAACCCCCACATTAACGAAGCAGCTAGATAACGGTCAAATGAGTGTGGGATCTCATTAGCATAATACCACCGTAACCAAGCAAAAGTGATATCTCGTTTAGTAATTGCCTCTGGCTTTAGATCGATACTTTCTTGTACTATTTGTGTCATTATAAAATTCCTCTTTCTAATCTATTAATCAAATAGTTACAGATTAATAATCATCATCATCAATTTGATTGTTATTATTTGAATTACTTCTTGGTTGATCTGCGACAGAATTAACTGCTTCACTTTTTGCTAGAACAAAAATAAATGCAATGATAGCGCCAACAATCGCGTAAGTGACCATGGTGATATTAAGTGGTTTTGCCATTACAGCCATAAAATACGCAAGTAAGAAGAAAATAATGTAACTTTTTTTACCAATAACATAGATAGTTAATGCAATACCGACAGCAGCAAGTCCGCCACCAATAACATTAAGGATGTGGAAAACTAATCCCCCTGCATTTGTTTTAATAACATCCGCAATAATTGGCGCACCAAAATACAGTGCTACAAACATAAATGGGACAAAAAGAACAAAGCTACAAATTATTGGTAGTATGATGATTGATAAAGTTAGACCAGAGCTATTTGCCTCTTGTGCATACTTTTCAGTTAATTTCATAATCATCGTATTAAAGAAAAATCTTAACTGATATAGGTAAGATCCCAATAATCCAACAGGCACTGCAACGGCAACTGCGGCTGTTGGTTCCATTTTACCCAATAAAGCGACAGGAACCGCAACGGCTGTTGCAATGGCAGGTTCTGATGGCATTTGGCCGCCTGGCGAAAAAACGCCCATATAAATTAGCTGAATAGCTGCTGTGGTTATCATGGCATTATGAATATCATTAAAGACAATACCGACAATTAACCCCGTCATCATCGGTGTAAATCTGAGTGTCAAAGTTGCCCCACCTAGCCCCCGAGACATAACCATCGCAACCCATACTGAAATAATCGCGGCTTGTAGAAATGTAACATGCATATCTTGCATATCTAAACTCCTTGATATTGTTATTATCAATTAAACTTTAAAATAAACCATTAAGAAACAACGGATTGCAATTGTAAATTATTGACAAAATTTTCTACATCCTGCACACATTTTTCACCCATACCTTGTAAACATTCAATGGCATAAGCTGAAGTATGAGGTGTGACAAGCACTTTTGGATGCTGGACTAAGGGATTATCGTTATATGAAGGTTCAACGTACATTACATCTGTTGCATGTCCTGCAACAACACCACTATCTAGCGCGTTAATTAATGCACTTTCGTCAATCAATTCGGCTCGTGCGGTATTTGTAATATAAACACCTTTTTTCATCAAAGAAAATTGAGGTTGTTTTAAAATATGGTAGCTTGTTTCGTTTAATGATGCATTTAAAGAGATGATATCAGCATTTTTCAGCAAATAATCTAACTCAACAATTTCGATATTGTGTTTACTCGCCCATGTTTTGTTAACTTTAGGATCAACAACCAGTAATCGAGCATTAAAACCGTGTTTGAATATTTCTGCTACGCGGCTACCAATATTCCCACATCCGATAACACCAACAGTTTTACCCGTAACATTGATGCCTAGAAAAGAGGCTCTTTTTTGCCATTCATTTGCCTTAACCGCAGCTTGAGATTGAACAGTTTGTCTAATTAATGCCAATAAATTAGTCACAGCATTTTCGGCAACCGCATCACGCTCCACTAAAGGCGGCACAATAGTGACGATAGTTCCATGCTCTTTAGCTGCTACTACATCAACATTATTAAAGCCGATACCATGACGTGAAAGTAGGAGTAAAGGTTGTTTTTTATTATCAAAAAACGCCTTGTTAAAAAATGGTCTAACACTTGCTATAACAATATTGAATTCTTGCAATGCGTCGGCGAGTTCTTTTCCGGGAATATTATTTTCAAAAGTAAAATGTTTTACTTCACCAATTTTTTCTAATCGTTTTAAATGATCAGGAAAATATTTCCCAAAACTACTTGAGTTGATTATTGCAATTTTATAATTTTTCACTCAATGCTCCTAATTAATCATACACCCTTACGTATTAATTATCGGAAAATAAAGGTAATTTACTTTCCAGACAGCCATAATGTGACTGGTAACATTTAGTATAATTTATAAGATTTAGAAAAAAGTGAATTTAGATCACAGATTTAATAAAAAACTTTTTCTATTAAATAGAGCCCAAAAACGAAAGATATTGGAAAGCCAATAAACTATTTTTGATAAAAAATCGCAATGCAATTTAGTTCATCAATTATCAAATTAACCAATCCAATTGAATCATACTTAAAATGAGTATCAGTAATAAAAAAATTGAGCACTGCAATAGGCAGATGGTGAATGATAAGATCCCGTATAGATAGGGCCATAAAGAAAGTATTTAGACTTCACTGAACAATAAAAAAGGGCATATAGCCCTTTTTATAATCAACTCAGATAAATAAGCGAGTATTTAAAGTTGATATATTACTTTTTATAAGCATCATTATGCACGCCTATCGCAGCACGACCTGACGGATCATTGAGATTTTTAAATGACTCATCCCACTCAATCGCTTTTGCTGTTGAGCAAGCGACCGTTGGACCACCCGGTACACAGTGAGCAGCACTTTCAACTGGGAATAATTCATCAAAAATTTCACGATACATATATGCTTCTTTTGAAGCGGGTGTGTTATATGGAAAACGGAATTTAGCATTTGCTAATTGCTGGTCAGTAATTTTACTTTCAGCAATCTCTTTTAATGTGTCAATCCAGCTATAACCTACACCATCAGAAAACTGTTCTTTTTGACGCCAAACAACAGATGCGGGTAAATAAGACTCAAATGCTTCACGGACAATATGTTTTTCCATTTTGCCGTTGCTGCCACACATTTTATCTTTAGGATTAATGCGCATCGCCACATCTAAGAATTTTTTATCCAAGAATGGAACACGAGCCTCAACGCCCCATGCTGCCATGGCTTTATTAGCACGAGCACAATCATACATATGAAGTGCCGCTAATTTACGAACCGTTTCTTCATGGAACTCTTTGGCGTTTGGCGCTTTATGGAAATACAAATAGCCACCAAATACTTCATCGGCACCTTCACCCGATAAGACCATTTTAATGCCCATCGCTTTAATTTTTCGCGCCATCAAATACATTGGTGTAGAAGCTCGGATGGTTGTTACATCGTAAGTTTCAATAAAATAAATTACATCACGAATAGCATCAATACCTTCTTGAATAGTAAAGTTAATTTCGTGGTGAACGGTACCAAGATGGTCAGCAACAGCCTGTGCAGCTTTAAGATCAGGCGCGCCTTTCAAGCCAACAGCAAATGAATGCAATTGTGGCCACCAAGCTTCAGATTTTTCATGATCTTCAACCCGTCTTGCTGAGAATTTTTTGGTAATAGCTGAAATAACCGAAGAATCAAGTCCTCCAGAAAGTAGTACGCCATAAGGTACATCAGACATAAGATGGCTTTTAACCGACTCTTCTAATGCTACACGAAGTTCGTTAATGTCAGTTTTATTATCTTTGACATTTTCGTAATCCATCCAATCGCGTTTGTAATAAGTTTTGATTTCACCTTCAGTGCTTGACAAATAACTGCCCGGCGGAAAAGCTTCAATCGTTTTACAAACTGGCACTAATGCTTTCATTTCAGAAGCGACGTAAAATGTGCCATTTTCGTCATAACCCATATACATAGGGATAATGCCAATATGGTCACGACCAATAAAGTAAGCATCTTTATTAATATCATAAAGAACAAACGCGAACATACCTTGTAAGTCATCAAGGCAATGAATGCCTTTTTCTTGATACAGAGCAAGGATTACTTCACAGTCTGATCCTGTTTGAAATTCATAACGATCTTTGTACTGATTTCGGAGTTCTTGATGATTATAAATTTCGCCATTAACTGCTAAAACTAATGTTTTATCTTTATTATAAAGTGGCTGAGATCCTGTATTAACATCAACAATTGATAAACGTTCATGAGCAAGAATTGCTTTATCAGAAGCAAAAATACCAGACCAATCAGGTCCACGATGACGCTGTAGACTTGATAATTCTAGTGCTTTTGTTCGTAGTTGTTCTGGATCTGATTTAATATCAAGAATACCTAAAATCGAACACATTGATTTTCTCCATTTAAAATCGCACACGCGATACTATTACAAAATAAAAAACTAACTAAAAAATTCACACCATTGTTATTAGTAAAATAAGGTATGTCAAACTATCTGTTTAACAGCATACACATTATTCATACACAATTAAAGTACAATGTGATTATACTTTTCCTATTACTGCGAAAAGCTAAAAATTATTTTTTTAACCAGCGACCTTGTTGCTTGATATATTGCCCTGCTGGGGTTTTCTCTTGAGCTTTACTACCCGCTCTTTTTTCAACTTCACTTAAAGACACATTCGTTTCAGCTGAGACTTTTTGATATTGTGCTTTACGAGCCTGGTTAATTAATTGAGCAATTTCACTTGCATTAGCTTCATTTTTAACTACACCTAAATAACCATCATCTTGCTCACCCACAAAACCTTGCGCTTTAGCTTGACTCAATGCATCCATTGCTTGATCTAAATTTAATGCAAAAACGGAAAAAGATAAAACCATCGACAATAAAACACATGATACTTTTTTATAGATTGTCATAACAACCCCCTAAACAATTACATCATAATTTATTTAATTGAATATAAATAACAAAAGTTATTGATATACCATATTAGATTTTTATTTATCAATATCAAAAATGCCAATCAAACACTAAAATCCAATCATTTAATATAAGCCTGACTTATTAATAATATTATCTAATGCCTTATCAACTTTAATATTAATTTGGTGATCTATTTTTACATTTAAATTAATATTAATAGGTTCACTTGGTGCTTCTACTTTAACTGTGGGTGAACATCCACTTAATATAGTGGCACATATCACCATTGCAATAACATTTCGTAGCATAAAATAACCTCTTATTTAAAAGATTCCTTCTTTAAATGTGCTTCAATACGTTGACGAATCGGTTCACTAATGTGATCTGATAATTGTAAACTCATCAATAATTTAACAATATTTTCTTGTAGATTAATATTTAAATTAACGGCTTTACCTTTTTTTATTTTTGGATTTTTGCCTTGAATGTTAATCGCTAAATTTGCTATTTCATCAGCATAATTAACACTAGCAGCAAGTTTAGTATATTCAAAATTCTGTAACACATTGGTGACTAATTGCATGTTAGGATTGTTTTTTGCATAATCTTGCAATGCTGAATTATTAAATGCTAAATACCCTGATGCAGTTGTAGCAAGTTCACCGTTTTCAATAGAGACATTATACCTATTATTATTTGCTGTTGAAATCTGAGTTATTTTGATTGGTAACATACCATCAATAGATCCTTCACCATTAAGTCCCTCAACCGGGTAAGTGGTTAAGATATCCTTTAATTGGATTGCTTTTAAATAGACTTTGATACTTTGCTTAAGTTTATTGAAATTTATTGTGCTATTGTTAACCAAAATTTTTCCAGAAAAAAGCGTTGACTCAAAGCGATGCCAACTTAATTTGCCTTTGCTTATGGCGTTAAAAGATGCTAAATATTCTCCGGCAAATTTTACATTTTCAAATAATATGCCGACATTCACATTTCGTATTCTTGTATTAAATGTTTCAATCAAGAACTTATTATCTTTAACTAAAAGTTGCCCACCACTTGATGCTGATTTAATTTCAACATTATCATAAATACCATCCAAATTTTGGATATTGAATCTTCCATCAATGATGACATTTTCAATAGTAACTGGAATTTTAGATTGCATTGCAAAATTTAGTGTGCCATTAAGATTAGCTAACATTAGGTTGGGTGAAATACTTACTTGCTCTGCATTTATTGTCGAGTTACTGACATTGAGTGAAAGACGATCATGTTTTAGCCACCCATTAAAAAGAACCGTTATTTTGGCATTTTTTATATCAGCTTGATTTAAGATAGTATTAAATTCAGCAGTGGTGATATCCACTCGAGATTCAGCACGATTTAACAATAAATTAGCTGAAAGTTCACCACTATAATTTTTATTGAATGAAGCACGAAGTTGCAATGAATCTAACTGCTTTTCCACATTAATTTTAATATCAATAAGTTCATTGTGTTGCTGATAAAAACGTATTGAATCAATATGTATTAATTTGGGAAGCCATGCATAAAAACTAGCGAAATTGGAAAAATAGCTATCTGATTG
>CAMLAI010000043.1 GCA_946477995.1 uncultured Gilliamella sp.
GATACCATTATATTTTATGATTGCATTTGCAGGATATGTCACTGATTCGCTCCATTCCGGAACGCCTTGTTGCAGCAAATACAGCATATTTTTATCAATACGGTTAAATGCGCCATTCATCCATTCAAGCGGTGGTTTTGATGCGGTTTGATCGATGGTGATTCCCCAGCCTCGACTTACATCAGGAAAATCCGTAACTTCCCCTTTTTTTGCTGAATCTGCAAAGATTAAATAATCTGGTTTTTTTTGTATAATCATTGAATAGTTCCTATTTCTTGAAGTCGAACAAATTTGCCAAAATTAAAACCGAATGAGGCATTGTCATGCGAAAATCCAAACGGTTTATTATTAATTAGAACAATATATTGATACATAACACCAACAGGTCGGGCTAAAATATCCATTTTACTAATTGCATACAAAGTAAGTGAATTGAGTTGATCACTGTTAACCAATACGTTCATTGTCATATTTTGGGAATCAATAATATTTCCATGTTTGCCAATCACGAATTTAATTGATTTTACAATGTTTGATATTTCACCACTTTGATAATTTTTAGTAATTTTTGCCTTAATAAAGAAACGATAATCGCTATCATTTAATACAACAGAGGCCGTTAAAGCATCGCCATGTCGATAAAATTCACCAATATCAAATGATAATGCTGTGTTATCTTCTAACCATCCAAAATATTCTTTGGTGATAGCAGAAGGTAATACGCGCGAGACGCCAACATGACGACCAATCAAATCAAGTGCATAACCTGTCGCGTCGTTGATGCTGAGAACATCCGCAATTTGAATGACATTGTTAAATGTGTTACCAGTCTCTTTATTGATAGCTCTGATAGTGCCTAATGCCTTGGGTTTTGTACGATATTGCCAAATGAGGAATTTTTCTCTATTCATCTATTAGCACCTCAACATGCGTTATCTGTGCATACTCTCGATAATCGATATTGACAATGTTGGCACTGTTTACAGCGAGTTCTTTAATATAAAATCCGTCAACTAAGTTAATGCTTGAAATAATGCGAGATGCATACACATTTTCACCAATTTCAAAATCAAGACTTTTTAAATTAGCTTTAATCTGTTCTGAATTGATATCATTAAAAGATTTGTAACGACCAATTGTCATTGAGACATTGATATCCACTTTTTTGGGTCTGTCGAAGTAAACTTTTCGAGGTATTTCATCTAACAAATGCAACGCCTCAATTTTCCCAAATAGTCCACAACCGCCAATTTTCTTTTTAGTGATCACCTCTGCTATTTGTTCATCATCGCCACCAAGGATCACGGCATTAAATGAATGAGCAGGCACACCCTTTTCATCCGTTTTATTCGTATAGTTTTCATATACTACGCATTTAGTCACACCGGTTATATTCATTAATGCAGACTGTATGCCTTGGCGATCATCATGATTATTGATTGAGTGTGATAACATAAAGCGTTTTAATAGTTGCGCATCAGTTTCTTCGTCAACTCCGCCATAGCTTTGGGTGTTGGCAGTAATTTTATCTACGCCGATGATAATAGTGCTCGGTGTAAATTCATCCATTGCGTTAACGGTATAATGACCTAACTCTAGCGACCTAAATTTTGAACGAGCACTACCTAAATCATTTAATTTTATTGGCTCGGTTGTCACCCATTTATTTTTATTTTTATCAATATAAATAGCGTTTTGAGGGATCAATGTGTTTGGCGTTCCATTAAAAATGACTTCATCGATGTATGAATATGATGCGGTTATTCTGGTTAATCCTGCATACATTGCCCGTTGTTCCAACCACTGCCCCGTTGCTTGATAAGGGTCTAACATCTGAATAATAAATGATACTGCTTGATGTATGTTCGATAATTCCTGAGAAAATAAACCGAGCAATTGCCCATCTGGCGTATCACTATCTAAATTGACATTTTCACCATAAATCGATTTAAAACTTGTTATTAAACGATTTTTAATTGTGTCAAAATCATCAATAACAATTCCTTTATCTGTTATCTGTAACATTAAATGAAGCCTCATTAGAATTGTTGAATTTATCTGTGTAGGTAATTTGAATGAGAAACTCACGCGTCTCGCTATCCAATAAAATATCGAACTCATCAATACTAATCACACCTTCAATGTTGAAAATTTGTTTTTTTATATCAATTTCCAACTGTTTAGTATTTGGGTTTTTAGCAAGATAATCAAACCAGGCAATACCGTCATTGCGATCCAAAAACCAATCTTTTTTTAAGGATAATAATTTAGTTTTTACACACTGGGCTATTGCATCTGACTGATGTAAATAATTAGCCAAACCTTGCCCAAATGTCCAATCATGATTATTGTCTAGCTCTCTTACTTTCATGTTGGCTCTCCTGTCGTGTCATCGCCGCTTTTCACACCTGTATGTCTATGAGTATTCAAACTAATTCCTTTGTTTGTTATGACATCTTGTGCAGTGATTATGCCGGAACTAATTGTATTGCCATTAGATTGATTGAAACTACCAATTTGGTCATAGTTTCCAAACTGTTGCTTATTTCCTTCATGTACAATATTGCCTTTGATATAGATTGTTCCTTCCGTTAATCGAATATGAGTTTGACCGTCATCTGTTTGCATCGATACGCCATCATGATAAAAATCTGGAATTTTGTTAGGCACACTGTTACAACCTACGATAAAAAAACCATCGCTTAAGTCATTCATGCGATTATCAAGCGGTTTTGATGCTTCGCCCGATGCAAACCAGCCATCAATACAACGGCTGGAAAAGACCACCAGACCTTCATCACCTGCTTTGATAGGTACCGTCATACAAAAACCGCCGGCGTGAGGAAATTGTGCAGGAACATCAACCAATGGCGGAATCGATATCTCTTCCCCATTTGCTAATACTCTATTAATCATCGGTTTACATTGCACTGTATGACCATCAAAACTGATCACCTTTGCAGGCAATGCCGTATAAATATTTGATTGGGCACGTTTAATTTGATTTTCAATTGCTTGGTATAGCGTATCAACCATAATTTACCTACGAATTTAAGCCAATAAAAAACCACCTTTAGCAGGTGGTTAATTTATTGTTGGTTACAGAGTAATTGTCTTGTATTGACTGATAGAATGATTATTTTAATTAAAATAACTTATTGTTTTATAAAAGATATCAGAAATTTAATTTTGATTTGATAGATTAGAAAATATTTGAAACGAATGGAAATAAAAAAATTACGTTGAGATTGCAATCTTTAGCTTCGGGAACGTTAGTGTATATCTGCTAACTTTAATATTACAGTAAAATGTTTGATTCGATTAAGCGTTTAACTTTGTTTTAATAAAGCTTTACTTAAGACATCTAAACAATGGTACAATAACCATAAAACTGACCTGATTCCAAAAATTGCAATCTTTTTTAGATATTAATCATGAATATTCATTTGATTGCATTAATAGAGTTAATTAATTTGCTCAGCAAGTTTAATCACTTCTGAAACAGTTTTACCATCAAGTTTTTGCTTCATGATTTCTTCCATTTTCTTATTATCGTAATTTGCTTCGGTAGCCGCCTGCATATTAATTTTACTCAAAGCTGCTGTAAAAGATTGCGCTTCACTGAAGTTAAGGTCTTTTACAACTTCAGCTAATGATTCTTGATATTTTTCAGGTGTTGAAGCATCAATCTTTTTATCACCACAAGCAGTTAATAAAGTTATAGACATTAAAAGTACAAGTAATTTTTTCATTTTTCCATCCTTTTATAAATTATATTGGGATGCTCATCCTATATCTAAATTGATAACAAATCAAATTTTTTCGAAATTACCAAAAATACACTGTAATTTGCTTTGCCAGTTATTCCCATATAGATCCCCACTATGTTGTAGCGCTTTAATTTTATAGTCTCCATTGAGTTCTGTGAGTTTAGATTCAACTCGAATTAATGCGCCTATCTTATAATGCGGATTACATAATGTTGTTATTTCTAACCCTTTATCTGTCTTTTTAGGCGTTCCTATCATGCCCGTCGTTCTTGAAATAACAAATCCTTCATGATTTGAAATAGCCTTATTTTTGGGGATAACAATCAGTTCGTCATCTTGGATAGACCAATCGGCATCATTATTATTTGCTATTTGGTGCATAAGTTCGCGAGTATCACACATGAAAACTTTTCCGCGAGGAAGTGCTTTATTATTAGGAAGATTAACATTGCCTTTTTTTAAACCAAAACTTTTTAACGCTTCATTAAAAAAATCATTGTCAGTTTGTCCTTTTTCTAATGTTTTGATAATAACTTTTTCTGTAAAAGCTTTGTGACCATCAGCACACCTTAGGGTCGTGATAATATCCAGCTCGGAAAGTTGATTTTCCACCGTTAAAATATCACCACAAAAAATCATCCGTAAGACATCATCCTGATAACTAACATATAATTCTACATAATCATATTGTTTCGTGCTGATTAAATTACGATTTGAATCGTTGAGGTTGTATATTGAAATTTCAGCGGTGTTAGGATCTGAAGTAAGTGTTTTGTTGACCGAGAAAGTGACTCTAAGATTGTTCAATACAATACTTTCTTTACGATTGCCTATTTTCAGTTCTAAAACTCGCCCGAATTGTCTCACGATATTCATCCTTTGTCATAATTAATAATTGCATTCGATTATGTAAGTCATTTTTCGTTATTGCATTAATTCCTAATCCTGATTTGTCATAAAGGACGAAAACAAAAGGAAGGTCAAATTCAATAAGCGCTGGACTGCCTACAGACAGTCCTTTATTGGTTGTAATATATTGATTATTGTTAATATCAAACAAATCAAATTGGTAGCCGACTAATACCGTATTGAATCTTAATGTTAATCGTAAATTCATATCGTATAATGTAAAGGTTTGTTCTAGCACATCATCATAAGTTGTCTGAATTATATACATACTAATCTCTCAAATTTTCTTTATTTACCAACAACTAATCACTTTTTTAGCTTTGAAGTTATCTACGTTACTTAATAAACCAACTAAAAATCTTATAAAGAACAGATTTTAGTTCTTCGATTTTCTGTGGTTGTGTTTTACCAAGATTCTGTTTTTTAACCGTTTGATTTAGACCACTTGCAATTTGCGTTTCGACGATAAAAATTTCTCGAAACGTTAAGGAAAACTCACCATAAGTATTTTTTTGTTGAGTCAAACCCACAGAACTTAGAACCATATTATTATATTGCTTAGCATTAGTTTGCAGGATAACAGGTTCACCACTCCGTTGAATTGCCAGCAATTTTTCGTAAGCGTCTGCAATACGATCTGAAAATAAGCTATTTATAATAGGAGACTGATATTCAGGTAGAAAATCGGCCACGACTTGATTCAACCTTTCAGCGCTTGTTTGAAAATGTGATGCAAAACGATTTACCATGTTTTCCGCTTGTGCTGCAAAAGTTTTGATTGGCATCGGCAAAGGGTAATTGGATAAATCTATTCCTAAAAAATGGTCAATCGAGAAAGTGTTTTTTTCATATCCCACAATAAGGCCATTTATTGAAATTTCTTTTGGTTCTAAAACTGCATGATCAGCAATATTAGCCCCATTTTCAATGGGATTTTCCGTAACTTTTAATTTTGATGTATGCTGTTCGACAGTATTAATATCTAAACTGAACACAAAATTGTCAGTAACAATTAACCCACTATTTTTTGATGATTTGTTTAAGATAGATTGAAACATCAGTTAGACCCCATCGCTGTAGCTGTATTGTCATTGATTCTTCTCGCAGCATTGTCGACAATATTGTAAACTTGATCGAAACCATTCTGAGGTGTGGTAACATTCATTGTATTATGGATTGTTATTTCACTATTATTATTGACGTTTTTATTTAATGCAGATAAACCTCCAGCTTTTGCTACATCTGTACTCACGAGTGCAAGATTTTGGGTTGCGGAATAATTTGTTGCTTTAAGATTTTCTTCTTGATCTTGTTCATCTTTTTTATCACTACCTATACCTAACCAAGAAAGTGCACCTTTTATTTTACTTTTCATTGTATCAATGACAGCAAAAAACTTGTCTTTGATCCATTTCAATCCATCTTTAAATGGTTGCGTAATACAGTCAAGTATACCTGAAAATGTTTTTCCTAAATTATCGATTAAAGATGTGACATCAACACCCCAAATCTCAAATAATCCTTTTATGAATTCCCAAGCAGCTTTAAATGGCGCTGTAATAAAATCAGTTATTGCTTCAAAGGTTTGACCAATTTTCTCAGTTGTTGAAGTGCTATCATCCGTCCAAATTGTAAATAAGCTTTTAACCAATTCCCAAGCAGCCTTAAATGGTGCCGTAATTAAGTCTAAAATTGCGTCAAAGGTAGCGCCTATTGCATTGACCGTTTTCTCGGCATTTTCTTCACTCATACCAAAGTACATGAGTATATCTTTTATACCATTTTTAAAGAAATTAGTAACTTTATTCCAAAAATCAGAAAAAAAGGAAACAAGAAAATCCCAATTATCGTATATAAGATAAGCAGCCAAAGCGATAGCAGTAATAATAGCCAGAATTGGATTAGCTATCATGATAGACGTCAGTGTTTTTATTGCACTGCCAATTGTTTTAATAATTTTAACTAAATTTCCAAGCGTTTTGAGAGCATTACCAATACTTAGAATAGCATTGGAGATTGAGGTAATTAATTTAGCCTTAGCTGATACCCACGCTATTTTTCCGCCTAATAAAAGCAAATAGCCCAATACGGCAAAAATAATACTTTTCCAGTTTTTATCTAAATTTTGCCACCAATTTATCGCATTTTTTATGTTGTCAATACAGACTTGCCAAAATGGACCAAATAGACTCTTACCACCTTTCAAGAAAACCATAAAATCATCAATGATCAACAATAATCCAGCTATCAAACCGATGACTAGCCCAATCGGACTGAACAGCATAGCACGATTTAAAACTGCCCAAGCAACACTTAAGGCTATTATGGCGTTTTCCCAACCAATGGTATTAGAAATTATCATATCGATAAATTCAAAAGCATGTTTTATAACTTGAATAAAATTCGAAAGAACACTAATTACGACGTTGATACCTTTGGCAATCAATTCCTTGTTAGCTTTGAGCCATTTATTAAAGCTTATTACAAGATCAGTTACTCTTGGTAATAATCCTAAAGCAATTTTCGTTTTTATGCTGTCAATCGCAAGACCGGATTTCTCAAGTTCGATCTTATATTTCTTTACTTGTGCCAGTTCACTTTTCGAAATCGAAAATAAGAGATTTTTTTTGCCAGCAAGTTCTTCTGCTTTATCAATAGCGCTGTTAAAAGCGCTAATCATTTTTTCCCCATAGTTTTTGGCTGCAGCCGTAATACTTGTTAAAGCTTGTTTTAAAATCTCAAATTTAGATTTAGCTTTTTCAGATGACTCAGCCGCTTTTTCATTAGATTGACTCGCATCGTTAATCGCATTATTAAGTGTAGTATTTATAACTTTGCCAATGTTAGATAACTTCATTGCACTGATTTCTAAAAAAGTCGTGACTTTAGTTAGATTGTTTACCTGTGAGATATCAACACCAATTTTTATCAAATATTGCTCTAGATGCACTTTAATTCTCCTTTGGCTTTTCAGCCAATCTAACTTCTGCTATCACATGGTGCATATCGATAACATCATCAAGTGAATATACAGTTTTTAATTCGTGGAGTGTTGCATAATTGTTGACAATAACACTCCACATAAACCAATCTATATCGCTTTCTTGGCTATCTCCTCCAAGCTGAGCGTATTTAGATTGGATAATAGGCCACTTGGTAAAAAAGCCAAAAAATGGAACTTCAATCCTTCAATGATGATTTGGTAATAATGACTTCTATGCGCATTAAAAAATTCACTGGCTTCTCTTGGATTTTGGAATAGTATCTTTTTTCCAGCTTCATCTGTGGCTGTGACATAATCGAGGATAAATCGCTCAATTTCTTCAAATTGCTCAGTACCAATATTCGAAGCTAACTGTCCAATATCAAATCCTGATGTAGTATCACCGACAGAAAAACAGCCCTTTAAGAGGGCTGTGAGTTTTTTGAGATATTTATTGGCTTTGTAAAAATCTGCTTGTTTAAAGGTATAAACAACATTATCTAAAGTATAATCTTTGTTTTCCATTATTGACCTCCTTTGATGTTAAATTCAGCTTTCGTTGCTTTAAGTGTCCATGTTAAACCATTGTGAGCTGTACCACGTGCAATAGTTGGTGGCGTGGTAAACCAACATCCAGTCAATAAAAATTCATCACCATTACGCAAATCTTTATAGGTAATTAACTTACCTTTAGCTTTTGTAGGATTATTAATTTGGGCTTGTCGTAATTGATTTAATACTTCGTTAGTTTCAGTGTGCTGTAATGTTTTAATCGTGACAGTAGCACCTTTATTGCAAGTGTTAACAAACACCCCTTCACCATTGATACCATAAGTGATATCACCATCATCGCCTATGGGTGCAATACTAATGGAATCTTGAGCATTTTCATAACCTGTTATTTCATAGCCATCTATTGTTAAGACAGCATCTTCTAAAGAAAAAGATTTATTAGACATCGTGTATCCTTATCGATTAAATTGAACAATAATATCAACGCTGTGACCTGCACCAGCAAGTTTCAATGCGCAATTAATTGGCATCATTTTGCGCGCTTCACGATCAGCCGTGTCTTGCGTATCAAAAGAATCTGAATAGAAATAGTATCCATTCACTGTATCGCCAAATTTCAGCTCACCAATATCGCCAAGCGACCATTTACCCATGCCAAGAAAACCGTTATTGACAAATTGCTCACCAATAATTTTTAACTTGCTGATTAAGCGTTGTTGTCCTTTATCAGTTTGTGGAATTTTAGTCGGTTCACCTTGTAACGCATTAAATGCTTGTACTTGAATTGCATTAATGAATGCATCTAGTCCTGTGGTTTCATCAATGAATGTCCCACCAACCATAACGCCTTCTGCAAGCATATTGACACCGGCATAATCTGTATAAAAATTGACACCTAAACGACGACATTTCATCGCTTCATTGACAGTGATTTTGTCGTCTGATGTAACACTAGCTTCTTGTTTAAATTTGACTGTTTTAGCGGTATTAATACCTGTCCATACGGTGGTTAACGCAATGCCCATAAGTTCAGCAGCAGCATGGTTATTCCCTTTGTTGTTATATTGAACCATCAAGCGTCCGCTATTTCGTTTTGACAATGTTTTTAAAACATTATCATCACTGTATTCAATATTTTTTTCTCGAGTTTCGGTATAGGCTAATACTTTGGCATTTTCAACCCCTTGAGCAACAACCCAATCATGCGCTTCCACTAATTCACTATCTGTAATAGTATTTGCAAAATACACACCATACCAATTTTGATATTGATTTTGTAATGCAGTTAATGCTTCAGCAGGCGACTCTTTACGATAAGTTGTCGCATCCTCTCCTTTAATTAATGATGCTTTACCATCAATTAAATTACAAAGATTACCGATATAAGAGCCTTCTGATTGAGAATCAAACACATATCCAAAATTGTCGCCCTTACCTTCTTTTTGAGCAGCTAAAATAAATCTATTACCAACAGAATCATAAATAACTGAAACTCCACTATCTTTTAATTTAGTATTGATGACAGTTGCAACATCATTCATACTTGATACATTGCTAAAATCCAGATCAGTAATTTGATGTTTAGCATCACCAAAGTAAAAAGAAAAATAACCATCTTTAATACTCTTAAATTGAATATAGCTGACAGCTAAAGCAGAGCCATTAATTTTTGAACTCAACGCTTTAGTGGTAACCCCCTCTTGCATATATTTAGCAATCAATGCCGTTTTCGGTTTAGGTTGAGCAGAGAATAATGCGCAAGCAGCTTGATATGCATCAGAATCAGTGCCAAATAAATTTGCAACTGTTGTTGCATCTGAAACAACAACATAACGAATATCTTTATTGCTGAATTCTTCACACATATCTTTTGTAAAAATAGCCACAACGCTTAGGTCACGTTTTTGTGCCCCTCTTGGCGATTGTTGTAGAGTTGCATCTACGACTTGACTTAATGGTAAACTCATTTAGTAACCTCGAATGTAAAATTAACGCTATCACCGCGTTTAACGCTGGTTTTAACGATTGGATTGATGGAAAAAATAAGATCTACTTGTGCATGTTGAACGGTTTTGTCTGCAGAAGTTGTAGATACGTTTTCAATATCGGAGCATCGAAGATACCCCATTCTTAATTTCTTTAACTTTTGCCAAACAGGCGTGAACTGCATTGATTCTGTTAATTTGCATAGCTGTTCATAGGCATCTTTACCGTAGGCTTTGACGGTAATGGTTGCTTCTTTTAGTGTCGATATCACTTCTTCTTCATCTTCACCGTGATATAAAATTTCTTTGCCTATCTCGGTTTGAGACATATTAAGAACAGTGATGAATTTATCTAAACGAGAGACATCGGGTATGTTATCCTCCTCAAATATAATTGTTTCAGGTAAAGACAGAATTTCCGCTATCAAACGTCTAACTTCAGTCATTTCAAGCTTAGAAACAGTCGTGATTGGCATAATAACTCCATAAAAAAGAAGATAGGGTTTAACGATAAGGTGATAATATAAAAACCATGCTGTTGTTGATTTATTATTTATAATAAATTGATAAATCTAGTTGAATTGATTGTTCACATTATCCATTGTTAAATCACATAAACAGGGATTAAGTAGGTTAAAAATTTTTTAACCCAATCGAAGTAAAAACAATTGTGATTGTATAAAACTAGTTTGATATAACGTTATAAAACTGCGTTAATCATTAGGATGTAATCATCATAACGCCATATATTATTTAATATTAAATAAAGGGTGATGCGTAATTTATTTATTACACATAAACAGTGTGTTATTTTGAGGTGCAATGACCTGACAATAGTATTG
>CAMLAI010000044.1 GCA_946477995.1 uncultured Gilliamella sp.
ATTGAGCGGCTAGCTGTTTCTGTTCAACAGGCACACTCATCAGCGTTCGGTAAAATAGACAACAAGCATAAGGAAAATTCAAAAATACGTGTGCTAATAAAATTCCTTGTAATCCATAAATTGACCATGAAAATGGCAAGCCGATATATCCAACAAAGATTGACAGTAATCCCTGCTGCCCATAAACGGATAAAAGCCCTGTCACAACAACCAGTGCAGGTAAAATAAACGTCACCGGCATTATTCGCAACAATAAATCTTTACCCCAAAACTCAACCATGGATAAAACTTTTGCCATTAATATAGCAAAGAAAATAGAAAGACATGTTGATAGTGTGGCTTGATAAACAGTTATCCACAAAATATGTAATAAATAGCTGTCAATATAACTGTTTATCTCACCTGAAGTTATTGCGTAATAACCAATGGATAATAATGCACTACCCAGTACAACCATTATGCTACTGGCGGCAAGAATACCCGGTATTAACGTTCTAAAATTCAACATGTTAATGTCTATTATTACTTACTGATCGCTGATTGCCACTCACGAATCCAAGCTTTTTGTCCTTTTTCAACTTGCTCAGATCCAAATTCTAACGCCTTAGTGACAGGCTTTATTTGCTGATAAGCCTCAGGTAATGTCGTTTGAATAATCGGGTACATCACATTCTTTTCAGCAATCTGACGTTGTATTTCAGGTCTGAGTAAATACTGTAAAAACTGACGTGCTAACTCAGGTTGCTGACTGTATTTGATTATACCTGCTACTTCAACCTGACGGTAATGTCCTTCATCAAAAATGGCTGCCTCATAGCGAGGATCATTTTTCATAATATGAGCAATCGGCGATGTACTGTAGCTTAAAACAAAATCAGCTTCGCCTTTCAAAAACATACCATAAGATTCACTCCAGCCTTTGGTGACGGTTACTGTATTTTTAGCGATCTTTTTCCATACATTGGCAGCATCATCGCCATAGATATTTTTGATCCAAAACAGTAGACCTAGTCCTGGCGTACTGGTTCTTGGGTCTTGATAAATAATTCGCCAATTGCCTTTATTATCAACAAGTTGTTGCATACTATGGGGAGGATTTTTGATTTTATCTTTGTTATAAATAAAAGCAAAATAACCAAAATCATAAGGAAGAAAATCATTATCCCACCAATCAGTGTTAAGATTATCAGGTTTAATGATTTGATGAGGAATAACAATATTGGCTAACTTAGCTTGCTGTAAAATGTTATTGTCTAAGCCTAAAATAACATCGGCATTGGTCTTTTTCCCTTCGAGCCGGATCCGATTTAAAATAGATACACCATCCCCTAACGAAATGATATCCAACTGACAATCACACTCCGCTTCAAAACCTTGCTTAATCGCCTCACCTGGGCCCCACTCAGACATAAAAGAATTGTAACTATAAACGGTTAAAGTTGGCTTAGCATTGGCAGTATCAATCAAGAAAAAAGCTGAAAAAACAAAAAACAAAAGAAGATTCTTACGAAACATTTTGCCTCCAAAATAGTAAATAAAAGACAAAAGGTTTGAGCAGACACAATAACTCAAATCCCTCCGCTGGCATGATCCAGTTCAGGTTCGACGGGTTATGTTAACCAACATTCTCAGCCATTTGGGCACCCCGTTGAGAACGATAAATAGTTTAGTGTTTACCTCATTAATTGTAAACAGTTGTAATTGCGATAGCATGAATAATAACAAGCAAGTTTAATCACTGTTAAGGTAAAAAGGTAACGAATTAATGCTCCAAAATTAGATAATTTTAAAGCGATTTTAATTGTCTCTTATTATGATTATTACCTAAGTTTAATCACTGTTTAACGGATTGAGTATTCAAGAAATTCAAATAAAAATAAGTTATTAATTAAAAAAATAGTAGATGTTACTCAATTGCTTTGTATATAATAAAAACGTCAGTTATTTGATTTTTATTAAAGGATTAATTATGTCTCAATCTTTCAAGAGCCCTCGCTGGATGCGTGATTTAAATCGCTATCTAAATTCAAAACCTCAATTCGTTTTATCTGGAAACATTCATGATCGACAACAATCGAAAATTGATACTGAAACCATCATATCCGAAACATTAGTCTTGTCGATTTATCGAATATTAAAAAATGCAGAATTTAATCACGTCTTATTGTGGAATTCAGATGTTGGATTCGAAGAAATTCAAACACCAGACTTACCCGCAATTAAAAGCGATACGTTGTTTAAACGCCTAAGATTAAATGCTGTTCCCAAAAAAGATTCCGCAAAAATAAATCATTTAAGTAACACGTTAGATCAACTAGTCAGCTATGATCAACAGCCTGTTGCGTTGATAATTGATTATGAATCACATTTGTCTAAAAATCGTCATAATATGAGTTTTAGTGAGCATCAACTTTTTGCGCGTTCTTTAGCACTTTCACAACTTGAATACCCAAAACCTAAAGGTTTAAACGATCGGTTATTTATAAATACCATTATTTGGCTAGTTGAAAAAGAAAGTAATTTACCCGATTGGTTACTCATTAATAACCCTAAGATTCGTCATATTCCTGTGACAGCATCCAGTTAAGCAATCCGTAAAAATATAAATGATGAATAACTAGAGTAGCTCGTTTTTTAAAGGATCATCGCACAAAGCCGGTTTACTTAAGAGGTCATAATGAATTCAAAATAGATTGATGTTAATTTAATATAGATAAATTAAAAACCAATAAGAGTTTTCGGGCTTTTTTTGAATTGTATATTTAACAAAATAATAGATGCCATTTGCTAACCCAAATCGGGCTAAAATGCGTGTTTTCTATCGACTGTATTAAAATTAATCTTTATAAATAATCATTGTCATTCTACAATTCAATATAAATAAAAATGATAAAAATAACATCAACATTAAGTTGAATATAAGGAATACAAAATGGAGTTAGAGCGTCACTGTGGTCATTGCCAAACTGAACGATTCGATAATAAAATGCTAAGTAACCAAATGATCGATGATAAAACATATCATTATGACCTATTATCCGTTTCATTCAAAAATTCTATTGATACAAAACCATTAAAAAAATTTCAATTGATTAGTGAAACTATGCCTATTAAAGAGCATAAATCTAAACTAGGGTTATGGCAATTATCTATACGCGCCAATAATGTTCGCTTACGTGCATCAAATTTACAAATCAAATTGGATGAAAACCGACTAAAAACACTTCAATTAGCCTGTTCTAAAAACCAATTAATGGCAATGTGGACTAAACGCTCATCTTTCTTTCCTGATGCCAATAATCTTGGATTATTATCATTAATGGAACGTAACAATATTAGTGAAGATGATCTAATCATTTTACTCAGTGCACAAGAAGATCAATTTAAAACGGCAAATAACGTCATCAATGAATGTAAACAATTAGCCAATGATTATGATATTGATATATTAAGCGATGAAGAGTTAGCAAATTATTTTAAGCAACCTAGATTAAGACTATATCAACTATTGGATGAGCGAATAGAAGGATTTGCCGAACTGGGTCATGAAGAACTCGATCAGTGGACACAGCAGTATCGTTTTGAAAAACGTATACCATTTTGTCGGCTCTTGGTTTTATTGAGCATTCCTAATGAACATTGGATTAAACCGCCGTTAAAAAAATACTCATCTCGAATTATCGATTTCTTTCATAAAAAAGTATCAATGAGTATCTTGCAAGGCCCGTTAGTTAGGATGAACCTAGGTCGTTTTACACCACGTATTGATCTTAACTTATTAGGAACCGCATCTTTACCGTCAAATAAACTACTTGATCATATTCTTGCTCGACAACCTCGTCAGCAACAAATCGATATTAAAGCCGTATTCGAAACGAATGAACTTCTTGAAATTAAATTACGCAACTTATTTCGGACAACCACTATTTATCAACGGGATACGGGCATTGACAGTCTTTATATGGGCTTTCCTTTTTTAGTTTATCAAGAAACCAGTGGCAATCGGTTACCCAGAATAGCACCATTATTACTTTGGCCCATAAAAATGAATGACGATATGGCATCAATGAAACGACTTACACTCGCCTTTGATCGTCAACGAGAAGAAATAAGAATTAATCCCGCACTTAAAGGGATTTTGGGCAAAACACTTTTTAATCAATGGAAACATGTTTTTGATGACTTATTATTACGTTCAACGTTAAATAGCCTTGAGGTTATGAATGAATTAAAGTCGTTAGGACAAATTTTGTCGAGTCAAATCGATGATTTACCAACATCCTTTGAACCAGAAAAAGGTAAAATCTACTTTGCTTGTTCCGCTGTGTTATTTGATGCCAACTTTATAGGACAATCAATTGGTGAAGAACTTAGTCAATTAAAAAAACTCGACTACGACAACACAGCACTTGAAACCGCACTAAAACTGAAATCCAATTCTCAAATCGATGAGCAAATTGAAAAACCAGACGTACAAAATTGTTTTTTTTCGGTTGCCAGTGACCCAAGCCAAGAAAACGCTGTTTTACAAGCACGATTAGCGCCCGGTTTGTTAATTGAAGGCCCACCAGGAACCGGAAAAAGTCAAACCATTGTTAATATGGTTGGCGACGCAATTGGACGCCATAAAACGGTACTGATTGTTTGTCAAAAAAAAGCGGCCCTTGAAGTTGTTCATAAGCGTTTAACTGCCGAAGGCCTTGATACGCGCAGTATAATGATTAACGATATTAATGCTGATCGATCCAAATTGATCAATAGTATTCGTCAACAGCTTGATTTGCTGGACAAAAACCTGCCTTCAGATGACTACATTAAAGCGCGCATCAAACTGGCAAAAACAGTAACAAAACTGGAAGCACAGCTCGATCAATATGATGAGGCATTATATACTTAACAGACTCACTTTGGTTTAAGTTATCGGGAGTTAATCGCTGATTTAATCACGATTGCCAGCAATCCACCCAAATTAACCGTACCGGAATTAGGCAAAGTATTTCAGAATCTTGATGTCAAACAACTATCAATGATTAAAGATCGGTGTTCACCCTTACTTTCACTGTGGTTACCGGCAAAATTTGAACATAGTCCATTATCAGAATTAACAGAATTTTCAAATGATCCAATTACGATAAATTTATTTAATCAATCACTGACTCAATTTATTCAAGTTGAACACGTTAGAACAGCAAATCTTGATAACCAACCTATCCAATTTGATGTTGATGATCCCCTCCCACATCAACAGTGGCTTAAAAAAGAGAGTGAAGCTTTTTTAAAAATCACGGAAAATCTTCGGGAGCGACTATTAAAATGGTTACCCTTGTTCAAAATTCAAAATATCCAAACAGGTAATTTAGAAGGTGATAGACTCATCAATGGGTTAAAATTTTTGCAAAATCAGCTATCTTATTTAAACTCAGAGGCTTGGAGCCACCTGTCTCAAAAATTTTGTTATTTAGAGCCAAAGATACTAGAAGATTTACTGAGTAAAGCAAGAAAACTCATTACCCCTAATGCTTGGTACAAATGCCTGAGTTTGCAACGCTATTTAGCAAAAAAAGGACTTTTTAACTTTTTAGCTATGCACGGTGAGGAAGCAAACATTAACCGCATTCCAATGCTTTATGAGTCGCTATTATTAGAGTCTGAATATCGGCCAATTCGCAAAACGTTACTGAGTATCTTTGTTGATTTGCAATTACCTCAACACAATTTAACGCTTAATCTTGATACCACTCAATACTTGATCGAGGAAACATTATCGGAACTTGAAGAAGTCAAAGCATGGGCTGATAAAATTCACCAAGCACCTTATAGTCAGTATGTGGAGCAATCATTATTGAAAAGTAGCGACGCTTTTCAAGATTTAATTAATGAATACGAAGCGGCCTTTGTTCGTTATCAATATCGTCAAGATTCAGAACAACATTTATCCTTGCTCAATCAATTTTTAAATGAAAACCTGTATCAAAACTGTTTACAGGCGATTGTTAAAAATCAACCAACACCTTCAACTATTGACGCTATTTACCATGTTTTACCTTCATTAAAAGCGTATCAATCATTTCGTAAAGAAGCGATTCAATTATCTGAAACTGCACTTGAAGTATTGGCAAAACTAAGACCTTTTGAATCCGAACTAGCCTTATTAAGCCCAGAAAATCAACAATATCAATTCAGACAACTATTGGATTATGAAGCTAAAACGATTTGGAAATTGTACATCGAACAAGAAAACCCGATATTACAGATTGATCAGCAAGTTATCAATCAAACCATTAAACAGCTAAAATCTAACGACGAACAGCTGCATCAACTGAATAAACAGTTACTACTTAATAATATAAAATGTAATCAGATAGCTGATCCCAAAAGGTGGGAAGGAATAACAAGGCTAACAGGTCAACGCGCCAAACGATTACGTGAATTCATCGAGCAAGGTATACCGCTTGGATTAATGTACTTAAGACCAATTTGGTTAATGAATCCCGACACCGCAAGTCGCTTATTGCCATTAAAAGCGGGATTATTTGATTTGGTCATCTATGACGAAGCCTCACAAATGCCCATTGAATACGCTATACCTACTCTTTATCGGGGCAAAATTGCCATAGTCAGTGGTGATGATAAACAGATGCCACCCACTACATTTTTTGGTGTACAAACAGACGCTGACATAGACGAAGAGGCTGATGATGAGACTATTCAAGCACTATCACAAGAAGTTAACGAAAATCCTCTACTCAATCGTTGGAATTTAAAAGAAATTATGGATTGTCCGGATTTATTACAACTTTCTCGCACTGTGTTGCCAACAACTTATTTACAAATTCATTACCGTTCCGCTTATCGTGAGCTGATTAACTATTCCAATACCGCTTTTTACCATAGCCAACTAAACGTACCTGTCAGACATTCAGCTAATATCATTAAGCAAATCAAACCACTTGAATATATTTGGGTAAATGGTCTATATGAAGATCAACGCAATTATAGTGAAGCAATAAAAGTTGTTGAAATGGTCGATAACATTTGGAAAAAAGATGCGACTCATCGTCCATCCATAGGCGTTGTAACCTTTAACAAAAAGCAGGCAGATCTGATTGAAAAGTGTTTTTATGAAAAAGCCAATTTAGATAAAAAATTTTCAGACATTTTTGAACAAGAAAATCAACGATTCGATCAGGGTGAAGATGTATCAATTTTTATCAAAAATGTTGAAAATGTGCAGGGCGATGAACGTGATGTTATCATCTTTTCAACGACATTTGGTCGTAATAAACAAGGTATTTTCAGGCGAAATTTTGGCATACTAGGGCAACAAGGTGGCGAAAGGCGCTTAAATGTAGCAATCACCCGAGCTCGCCAAAAAGTCATTTTGATCTCCTCAATGCCTATTGAAGATGTTTCTGATGCGCTAGCCAATAAACGTGCTCCAACCTCCCCTCGTGATTACCTACAATACTATTTAGCTTATTCTAAAGCATTATCTGAAGGTAATTTTACTTTTGCTGAATTATTACTTAACCTGATCGAACAGGCACATAAGCAATCTGATTTGCCAATACCAACACAACACGATGACGGACTGCTTGACGATGTAGAAACTTTTATTCGTTCGCTCAATTTATCCTATAGCCGCCACTCAGGCAGTGGCGTATTTACATTAGATTTTACGATTGAAGATCCGAGCACTAAACTTTATTGTATTGGCATTGAGTGCGATGCGCCAATTCACCCGTTATTATCCAATGCACGATATAGAAACATTTGGCGACAATCGGTATTATCTAGAACCATTCCGCATATATTTCGCCTATCATCACGTAACTGGTATGAAAATAATAATCATGAAAAGCAACGACTACAACATTATATTGAAAATATATTGGGAACAAAGATCAAGCACACACTCAACGACTAGAATGTCAATCAAATTTTGACTCTGTTTATCACCAAATTGATCGATTAACATCGGTCATTTTTGTCAATCATGCTTTTGATTGACAAATACCCTAACAGGAAATCAAAACCCTGTTAAACTAAAGTAAACGACATCATCTGAGCCGTGACAAGTGTTTACTTTATCGGTATTATATTGGGCATTTATGATAATTGATTAGGTTTAGTGTGAATATTCAACAATTACTAACTCAACGTGTTTCGCAAGCAATGATAATGGCTGGTGCAGACAATAACTGTGATGCCTTGATTAAACAGTCAGCTAAAGTGCAATTTGGCGATTATCAAGCCAACGGTATCATGGCAACCGCAAAAAAACTAGGTATGCCACCAAGAGCGTTGGCGGAAAAGGTTTTACAACATCTAGATATTGATGACATTGCCGAAAAAGTCGAAATTGCTGGCCCCGGTTTTATTAACATCTTTTTAAAAAATAGTTGGATTGCTCAACAAAATGAAGTTGCACTGAGTAGCGATAAACTGAATATTACCTTACCTGCAAAAGCACAAACGATTGTTGTAGACTACTCAGCACCGAATGTTGCCAAAGAGATGCATGTCGGTCATTTACGTTCAACAATCATCGGGGATGCCACTGTACGAGTTTTAACTTTTCTTGGACATAATGTTATCCGTGCTAACCATGTCGGTGACTGGGGAACACAATTTGGGATGCTCATTGCTTATCTGGAAAAAATGCAAAATGAACATGCAAATGATATGCAACTATCCGATCTGGAATCGTTTTATCGAGCAGCCAAAAAACATTACGATGAAGACGAAGTTTTTGCTGAAAAAGCACGTAATTATGTTGTAAAACTTCAAGGTGGTGATGAATATTGTCGTGAAATGTGGCGAAAATTGGTCGATATCACCATGACGCAAAATATTGCGACTTACAAACGGTTAAATGTCACACTATCGGTTGAAGACACCATGGGCGAAAGCATTTATAACAAAATGTTACCTGGCATTGTGGCAGATTTAAAACATAAAAAATTAGCGGTAGAAAGCGAAGGGGCAATCGTTGTATTTTTAGATGAATACAAAAATAAAGAAGGCGAACCAATGGGCGTGATTATTCAAAAACGCGACGGCGGTTACCTTTATGCAACAACCGATATCGCCTGTGCCAAATATCGTTATGAAACACTACATGCCGATCGCATACTTTATTATACCGACTCACGTCAGCATCAGCATTTAGAACAAGTTTGGACAATTGTACATAAAGCCAAATATGTGCCTGATTCTTTAAAACTCGAACACCATATGTTTGGTATGATGTTAGGAAAAGACGGTAAACCGTTTAAAACACGATCAGGTGATACGGTCAAATTAAATGATCTTTTAGATGAAGCGACTGAACGGGCAAAAGTCTTAATTCAAAGTAAAAATCCAGAACTCACTGAACAAGAGTTAGCACAAGTCGTCGATGCCGTTGCAATTGGTGCGGTTAAATACGCTGATCTTTCTAAAAATCGTACCACTGATTATGTTTTTGATTGGGACAATATGCTTTCTTTTGAAGGTAATACGGCACCCTACTTACAATATGCTTATACTCGTGTGTTATCGGTATTTAGAAAATCCAATATTTCAGAAGATGACTTATCGGGAAGTATTATTTTAGAAACAGAAAAAGAACGCGCATTAGCCACTCGACTAATTCAATTTGATGAAACTATTTCAGTGTTAGCAAATGAAGGAACGCCTCACGTGCTTTGTGCTTATCTTTATGACATTGCAACGCTTTTTTCAAGTTTTTACGAAAACTGCCCTATTTTAACAGCTGAAAATGAAAACCTAAAATTAAGTCGCTTAAAACTGGCTTCTTTGACAGCTAAAACACTGAAAGTAGGATTAGATATGTTAGGCATAAAAACCGTTGAAAAAATGTAATTTCAACAGAATAGATGCCTGATGTTATAACGCCATTCATCACTTTATTAAATCGGTTGTCAACAAAAGTTTTGGCAACCGATTGGCTTGATTAAACTGCACCAAACTTTATCCCATCCGCGTTATTAATATAATATTTCTTGACCAATTTTCTTTCTCACACAATTTGGTTAATCGCTTGTTCGGTTTAATCTTATAACACAGGTTTCACAATACAAATTTCGAGTTTTTCGCAATGCTCTTTAGCAAATGCGGCGAATTCAATAAAATGTGGTGTATAATTGTGCAAATCAATTGCTTGTTTCGAAGCCCATGTTTCAATGACGACATAAACATCGGGATCATCGATGCTTTGATTAAGTTCATAACGAATACATCCCGCTTCTTTACGGCTTGCTTCAACAAGTTTTTTAAAAAGCGTTTGAAAAGCGGCATGATTTTCTGACTTGATTTTTAGCGTAGCAACAATATTTAACTGGCTCATAATAACCTCTTATCTTAGGCAAACTTTATCAACTTTATACTAACATAGGTTGTTTTAACATCAATAAAAAAGCATTATGGAAAATCTCATTTTTTTGACAATCGCTTATTGATAAAAATTAATCCGTTATCCTAATCATGTTACCCAAAATAAAACCAAAATTGTTAATGACCAACAAATGATGACAAGAAAATCTAAAAAATAATACTTTAACTATATCATTTATTTGCATATTTTCACTGTTATAACGCTTGATATTAATCAAGATAGGTTTAGAATTTCTGCTACTAAATAACCTGCTAGAGTCTTTAAACTATGAAGCCATGTGAATCAACAATCCAGATTTTAAACATTGTTGGTTCTATTTTTAATCCTCCTTTATGGAGGATTTTTTTTAGCTGTTATTTTTGAATTTTTAAACCAACTTTAGGTAATTTATTTGTAGAGGCATATTATGACAGACAACAAAAAGATGTTATTAACCAGTCGAGATCAAAGTTTAAAAGCA
>CAMLAI010000045.1 GCA_946477995.1 uncultured Gilliamella sp.
ATGTGGTGGTATTTGCGAAAGCATTAACTAATGGTTTAAATCCATTAGGTGGTTTGTGGGCTCGTGAAGAGTTAATTAATCCAGAAGTGTTCCCTGTTGGATCGACGCATTCAACTTTTGCATCAAATCCACTAGGTACAGCCGTTGGTCTTGAAGTGTTAAAAATGACGTCTGAAACTGATTACGAAAAAATGGTAATGGATAGCGGTGCATATTTCCTTGAAGGCTTAAAAACACTAGAGAAAAAACACAAAGAGATCGGTGAAGTAGATGGTTTAGGTCTAGCACTTCGTGCTGAAATTTGTACTGATGATGGTTTTACAGCCAATAAAGCTTTGGTTGATAAAATGGTAGACATTGGTATGTCAGGCGATCTTGATTGGAAAGGTACGAAAATGGGCTTAGTGCTTGATATCGGTGGTTATTACAAAAACGTAATTACATTTGCCCCTTCGCTACACATTACTCGTCAAGAGATTGATCAAGGTATTGAATTACTGGATCAGTTAATTACTCGAGCTAAAAAAGAGCTTTAATCCATTATTTCTAAATTTTCCCGCTAATGGCTATTAGCGGGATCTCTTATTCAATTCAAACAGTTAACATTTATATCGTTATGAAATATATTAATCAGTTAGAACCTAATGAATTAATAGACAATTTTTTAAATCATCCTCCACATAATTTTGCTGCTTGGCTAAGTGATGGTGGTGTGCCTGTTTTTTCAGCAAAGTTCGATTTATTGACAACAGCTGATGATAATTTCAAAAATAAAATTGAAAAATTACCACTATCCAAAAAATGGCGGCACTGGTTACAACCTAAAACATGTTTTGTTGGGACAACTGTCTCTGAATATGGCATGCTCAATGATAAAGTTGATGCAAAAAAATTAGCGGGTAACCTGAAAGCAAGTTATAGCAAAGAATATCCTTTTGTTATTGTTAAAGATTTACCTTTATCTTCCCCCTTATTGAGTGATAAAGATAATCAATATTCTGCCGAATTTATATCGGCGTTAAAAAATCAAGGTTTTATTGAAGTTGAAGGGCAAGCATTAGCTTGGTTACCTATAGATTTTGATAGCTTAGATGAAGTTTTTTCACGTTTTTCATATAGTCGTCGAAAAAATTTTAGGCGGAAATTAAAATCTCGCCAAAAGCTAGAGATTAATGTTTTAAATAGTGGCGATGACTGTTTTTTTAATGATGCTGTTTTAGATAAATATTATCAACTTTATCTTAATGTTTATCAGCAAAGCGACGTCCATTTTGATTTGTTAACTAAACCATTTTTCGTGCAATTATTACAGAACAAATCTGCTCAAACACGTATTTTTACTTATTATCATGACAATGAACTTATTGGTTACAATATCTGCTACGTGGTCAATAACATGTTAATTGATAAATATATTGGTATGGTTTACCCCCAAGCTCAAAATCTCAATCTCTATTTTGTCAGTTGGTTTGTTAATCTTGAATATGCAGTTGAAAACGGCTTTAGTCACTATATTGCCGGTTGGACCGATCCCGAAGTTAAAGCATCACTTGGTGCCAAATTTACGTTAACAAAGCATTTAGTTTATATCCGCAATCCTTTATTAAGAGTGGTAATACGTAAATTGATTGGTCACTTTGAAAGTGACAAGGAGAAAGTAGCATGAAATGCCCTATAATTCTCGACTTTGATCAAAGTGTCGGTGAAATTAGTGATGCTAAAAAAATAGATTTAACTGCTTGGCAAGAGACTCTGCGTTTTGGATGCTCTCGAACTAAATTTCAACAATTTAGCGCAAAACTTCAACAATTTTTACCTGAGCATTATGGTACAGTTTTGATGGGAAGCGGGGATTATCATCATATCTCACTATTATTGATTGCGCGTTTAGCGAAATATTACTCAGCAGAAAATCCCATTGAAGTAATAATTTTTGATAATCATCCCGATAATATGCGTTACTTATTTGGTATTCATTGTGGTTCATGGGTCAGTTATGTCGCAAGCTTACCGTTTGTGAAACAGGTACACGTATTGGGTATTACCTCACATGATATTGGCATTAGCCATTTTTGGGAAAATAGATGGAAACCACTTTTTCATAAAAAACTCACTTATTGGAGCCTAGGTGTTAATGTGTCATGGGCAAAAAAAATAGGTTTAGGTCATGCATTTCGGCATTTTTCTACTCCAGATGATCTTATTGCGAGTTTTTTATCTGAACAGTATCACAATGCAGAACCCGTTTATTTATCGATTGATAAAGATGTATTAAGTGAAGAGGTTATTCATACCAATTGGGATCAAGGTCAGTTACAGACTTACCACCTATTGGATGTTATTTCATCGATTAAACAGCGTGTTATTGGTAGTGATATCACCGGCGAATTGTCAATATGGCAACCATCGAACTGGTTTAAGCGCTTTTTAAGTTCGTTAGATAAACAACCCATCATACCGGCTGATAAGTTACAAACTTGGCAAAGCGAACAACATCAACTTAATTTGACCTTGTTAAAAGCATTAGTTATATAACTGAAAAATCGAATAGAAAGTGTAGTTGTTTTAATAGAAAACCACCTACACTTTGTTGAATAATTTAGGTTTAATTTAATGATTGTTTTGTTGAGTTAATTTGTTTTCAGCTATCGCTAAAAACACAATTCCTGACACAATTAATATTGTTCCAATCAATTTAAATAAGGTTATTGGCTCGTTAAATAACCAAATTGATGCGATCATAACTGTCACCACTTCAAAATGAGAAGCGGCAAAAGCGGGTCCAACTGGTGCTTTTTTTAGTAAGGTCATCCAGGTAAAAAACGTGAAAATATAACCAGCAATTGATATATAGATCCATGGATTAGTAAATACGCGAACCAGCCAATCAATACTCATCGCTAAAGGTTCAGCGTGAATTGCTGCTAATTTAAAACTGCATTGTGCAATCGTATCAAAGATGAGTAATACTGTGAAGCCAATTAAATAAAATCGTGCCATATTAAGACAATCCCACAAAAATAACGCCAGCTGTGATTAAAAGCATACCAACTATACGATGAAAGGTGAGAAGTTCCTTAAAAACAATACGACCAACCAACATGATGGTAATAATATTAAATGAGGCAAGTAAAACACCCTGTGACAGTGGAACTAATGTTAAAAATGCTAACCAAAGTAGGAATTCAGCAATATAGGATATAATACCAATCCAAATCCAATGATTTTTTGATAAATCGATCCAATAGTACCAACCGTCACGATTATTTGTTGAAGTTGCAGCGAATTTAAAGGCTATTTGCCCTAAAGTATCAAAACAGATATTGCTAACCCAAAGTATGATGACTAATGGTGACATTAAGTGTTTGTTCCTTCTACTATACCGTTAAAAAAAGAAACACATTCTTTAATCACTTCGCGGCGTTGAGAATCAATGGTGATTAAATGATAACTCTCATTTAATACGATTAATTTTTTAGGTCCCGATACATGCTTTTCAACTAATTTGGCATTGGTTTCAATATTTGCGATATCATCATTACCCGAATGCATAATTAAACAAGGTGAGGTAACATTCGGCAAAATTTGTCGCACATTTTTTGCTAATAGTTGCATTTCTGCCAGCGCCGGAAAAGGGTTACCAGCAAGGCCGGCAGACGCTGCATCGCCACTAAGCATACTTTCTGAAACGACAGCACGAATTCGTTCATCTTTAAGCCCGTAAGGCGGCTTTTCAATAAAAGAAACTTTTTGAAAAATACCTAATTTTTTAAAATAGACGAGTAAGAAAAAGAATTTTTTTGCCCAAAAAGGCATACTCCAACCATCATAATAAAAAGTGGGCGCAAGCACACCCACTCCCTTAATTTGTTCAGGTCTGTCAGCTGCTAACTTTAACGCTAGCAGGGCGCCCATTGATAATCCCGCCACAAAAATATTATCTACATGGTTGGCTAAATAATCAGCGCCATCTTGTACGCTTTTATACCAATCTTGCCATGTGGTTTTACAAAGATCGGCTTCAGTCCCACAATGGCCAGCTAATTGTATTGCATAAACGGTGAATCCAGCTTTATGTAGGCCATTTGCTAAAATTCTCATCTCATTTGGTGTACCTGTTAATCCATGAATTAAAAGCACCCCATTTTTATTACCTGGTAAAAAGTAAGATAAATCTTGAATTGTACTCATTATTATTTCCTATTATTTTACCATCACAGTTGGAATAAGTGCTTGCTGTGACTGTTTTAATGCTTGAGTAACATCAGAAAAATATTTAATAGCACTATGTTCAATATTATTTTTTTGGCAATAATGAATCAATTTATCTTTGGCAAAAACAAAATCCACATTATGAGAAACACAATAATCAGACGTTCCATCACCAACATAAAGAATTTGTGGAAAATATTGCTGTTTTTTAACGTGATTACATTTACAATTTCCACTTTGTTTAATGCAATTTTGATTAGCATAAGGAAATTCAAGACGCCAGCTACGTTCATTATCGTGTAATAATCTATTAGCAAAAATAGGTAAATTTTCTATGCCATGACGTTTTAACACAAATTCAATTGCGTAATCTAATCCGTCGCTGACAACGTGAACCGGTATGTTGTTTTGATCAGTGTAATCAATGAATGCCTTAAAGGTTGGGTCAATTTCAATTTGTGATAAAACTTCATTAAGTTCTGCTAAACTGGCATCCATCAAAGCAATTTGCTTACTCATGCACTCTTGAGAACCAATTTTACCATTCACCCATAACTCTTCAAGCTCGTCACATCCGTCTTTACCGAAATGATTCAGTAAAGTATCTGTTACATCTTTAACACTAATGGTACCATCAAAATCACACAACACGATTGGCGTATGATGTTGTGAATAAGATGGATGAAATAGATGACTTGTAATTGATGAAAAATTATTCATTTTTGAAATTAAATAGCCTATTTATCGATATTGTCGCAAATTTTCTCATAGAGTGATTTCAAACTTTGTAGGCTCTTTGTATATATTTTGTAACGAGAATAAAATTGCCTGTATAATAAGGCCTTACTACTTACTGTTACCATACTGAGAATAAGAATGAGTGAACGTATACTAATTATTGAAGATGACCAGCGACTTGCTAATTTAATACAAGTTTATTTGATTCGACAAGGTTATCTTGTTCAATGGCATAATAGTGGTAATGGTGCAGAAGAAAAAATTCAACAATTTAATCCCGATTTAGTCATTTTAGATGTCATGTTACCGGAAAAATCTGGCTTTGATATCTGCCGTGATATACGTACTTGGTTCAATAATTACATTCTTATTATGACAGCAAGTGAAGATAATATTGATGAAATTGTCGGTTTAGAACTGGGTGCCGATGACTATTTGGCTAAACCTGTTGAACCAAGATTATTACTTGCACGTATTCGAGCGCTACTTCGGCGAAAACAAATTGAATTAGACAAAGATAGCAGTAAAGAAACAGCCGCTCCGCTCAATAACAAAACATTAGTTTTTGATAATCTTACTATTGATGGTGAAAATCGTAAGGTGCTATTACAAGATCAAGAAATTGATTTAACCACCGCTGAATTTGATTTGCTTTGGTTACTCGCTGTTAACGCCGGTAATATATTGACTCGTGATGATATTTTTTCTCAAGTTCGAGGAATTGATTTTGATGGTAGTGATCGTTCAATTGACGCTCGGATTTCTCGACTACGTCGAAAATTACTTGATGATCCCGATAATCCATCGCGCATTAAAACAGTAAGAGGCAAAGGTTATTTATTTATGCGAGAAGGGGATAATCATTGAGCCAATTATTAGCAAAACCCCTTTTTTTTAATCGCCGCATCGTATTTTATCTGGTCATTTTGCTTTCATTGCAATGTATCATTGCTTATGGTGCATTACTCGTATTTGATTCTTTACCTTCATCATTAACCGATATGCCAGATGATCATATTGTGTTTCGTGAGTCACAACGAGGCACAGTCAACCTGATACGCATGCGCATTAATGAAAATAAACATCGCCCTCTTCAAGAAGTGGTCAATGAATTACAACCCTATTTTGGTTATCCAATAACCATTTTACCTGCTAATACACCACTGCCTGAAACTGTACACAACGAGTTAAAAAAATTAGGTTTTTCATACGATGGTGATGAAGAGGTTGTCTATATCGATTTAAACGATGGCAAGTTGCTACAACTCGGGCCCATGGTTATGCGCGATATTTTAAAATCTAACACTATGTCACTTAGTGTTTTTTTAATTATATGGGCATTATTTAGCGCTATTATCTTCTTTATTTTGATCTATTTTGCTTTCAGTGCGGTCTGGAAAGATTTAGTTAATATTAGGCAGACAGCTGAGCAGTTAGGACAGGGTAATCTTAAGGCGCGAACGGAAAATGTCAAAGGTTGGTTATTTCAGCCATTGGCTAATGTCCTTAATAACATGGGGACACATATTGAACATTTAGTTGGGACCAATCAAACTATTTCACATGCCATGGCGCATGAACTTCGAACCCCACTGGCACGAATGCGATTTGAACTTAGCATGCTTGAAGAGTCAACCGACGAACAAGAACGGTTATTGCTACAAAAAGGTATGAATGATGACATTAACGAACTTGAAACGTTAATTAATGCTAGTTTAAGTTACTTTAAAATGCAGCAGAGTAATATTGAGCTAAATTTAACAGCAGTATCACTCAAACAGTGGAGCGAAAAAGTTTGCCAATCACTCGCATTATTCAAACCCAAAGACTTTGAGTTAGTGTGTAATAGTCAAGATGCTCAAGCCGTGATAGATATCAATTTAGCCGAAACCATTGTTAAAAATTTACTGCTAAATGCTTTTAAATATGCAGCACATAAAGCGGTATTAAATATCACCAAACAAGAAAATGGCGTTGTGTTTGAAATCGATGATGATGGTCCAGGTATTCCATTTGATGCTCGAGAAAAAATTTTTATGCCTTTTGCGCGGTTAGATACTAGTCGAACTCGTTCAACGGGCGGCTATGGTCTTGGTTTAGCTTATGTAAAACTAATGGCTGAATTTCATGATGGCAAAGCATTTGTGGTGACAAGTCCATTGGGTGGCGCACGATTTGTTGTTTCATTAAAATCGAATGATTGTTAATTATTTTTTTATAATCAATGTTTTTTTATTAAAAATAATCATAATTGTGATATGTGAGTAATTTATTTTTTTGACGTTATCATAAGATGATACTTACTTTATGCAACGGTAAGGTGAGTAACATGGCAAGCGATTCAAAAAACGCCACTCCAAATGCTTATTGGATCAAATTAGTTATCATTTTCTTTTTGGGCTGGATTGTTATTTATGCTGGGCGATCAGTTTTAAGCCCGCTTATTGGTGAATTACAAACTCAGTTTGGCTTAAATAAGGCTGAAACTGGCGGTATAATGAGCCTGTTTTTTCTTGCTTATACCGTATTTCAAATACCTTCAGGTATATTTGGCGATAAAATAGGTCGCAAGCGTGTGCTTGTGACAGGATTCATATTATATGCCATTTTTATTGCATCAATATATTTTGCTCCTTCTTTCATAATCTTTTTGATTCTTTGGATATTAGCTGGTGCGGCACAAGGCTGTTATTATGGACCACAATATGCGTTATCATCAGAAGCTATTCCTAAAAAATGGATAACGTTAGGCAGTGCTATTATTGGCAGTGGAATGTCATTTGGTATTGCCATGGGATATTATCTATCAAGTGTGATGATTTCAGTATTCCATAGTTCTTGGCAACTACCGTTTGTGGTTGTTGCTATTCCAATAATAATCGTTACTTTACTGATGGCTGTGTGTATTAAAGAAAAAGTGGCCAAACCGACAGCAACACAGGTTTCACAGTCTATAAAATTTTCGGAATTGTTCAAGAACCGCAATTTGGTTTTAGCTTATATTACAATCTTTTGTTCAATATATGGTTTTTTTGTCATTATCACCTGGTTACCAAACTATCTTGAAGCAGAAAGAGGAATGGATAAATTACAAGCTTCACAAATTGCATCAATTGTACCTTGGATCTCAATTATTGGTACTTTGTTGTGTAGCTATATATCGGATAAACTTGGTCGACGTAAACCGGTAGTGTTATGCATGATGCCATTATCATTAATTGCTATTTTTTCGATTGTGTATAGTGAATCATATGCTGTATTAATTGCAGTACTTATATTATATGGTTTTATTGGTAAAATAAGCTTGAATCCAGTATTAATCGCTTTAGTTGCCGATAATGCGCCTAAAGCTTCGCTTAGTACGGCTTTTGGGTTATACAACTTTTTTGGTATGAGCGCATCAATTTGTGCTCCTTATTTTACTGGATTGATAGCGGATAAAACAGGTAGTTTAAATAGTGGTTTTTATTTAGCCGCAGCGTTAACTTTAGTGGGTATAACCGCTATGCTTTTTGTCAATGAAAAGAAAAATAAAAATTAACATTATCTTATTACTAAAACTAAAATTTTAAACTCACTAGTTTACTCAAATATAAATAATACCCAATTTTAATAGTTGTTTTAATTATATTTGAGTAATGTCACTTTTAGGTTGTCGTCACATGCAATTTTTAGGAAAACCATCGATTTTATAAAAAACATTATTTTGTCACAGTAAATACACGTTTTTCCATTTCAGAAAAACAAAAAATTTGTTATATTCTTTGGTCAAAATGATAAAAAGTGACAGAACAAATTTCTAAATTCGTCATTGAAATATTTAATCAGAGGTTTTTTTATGAGCGGTTCCTTACCGACAGAGACAGAAAATCGTCCAACTAACTTTATTCGTCAAATTATTGATGCAGATTTAGCAGCAGGTAAATATAAAACCACGCATACGCGTTTTCCACCTGAACCAAATGGGTATTTGCATATTGGTCATGCTAAATCAATTTGTTTAAATTTTGGTATTGCTCAAGATTATCAGGGTAAATGTAATTTACGATTTGATGATACTAATCCAGTCAAAGAGGATGTTGAATACGTTGAATCGATTAAAGAAGATGTTCATTGGTTAGGTTTTGAGTGGGATGGTGAAATCTGTTACTCATCTGATTATTTCGACCGATTATATGAATATGCAATTGAGTTAATTAATAAAGGTCTTGCTTATGTTGATGAACTTTCAGCAGATGAAATTCGTGAATATCGTGGCACATTAAAAGAGCCCGGCAAAAATAGTCCTTATCGTGATCGTAGTATCGATGAAAATTTAACGCTATTCCAACAAATGAAAGAAGGAAAATTTGCTGAAGGAAAAGCGTGTTTAAGAGCAAAAATTGATATGGCTTCCCCTTTCATTGTTATGCGAGATCCAGTGTTATATCGTATTAAATTTGCCGAACATCATCAAACCGGCAATAAATGGTGTATTTACCCAATGTACGATTTTACTCATTGTATTTCTGATGCAATTGAAAATATTACTCACTCATTATGCACACTTGAATTTCAAGACAATCGCCGTTTATATGACTGGGTATTAGATAACATCACAATTGACGCTCGCCCACATCAATATGAGTTTTCTCGATTAAATTTAGAGTATGCTATCACCTCAAAACGTAAATTAAATTTACTCGTGTCAGAACAAATTGTTGATGGTTGGAATGATCCACGTATGCCAACTATTTCAGGTTTACGTCGCCGTGGTTATACACCTGCTTCCATTCGTGAATTTTGTAACCGCATTGGTGTAACCAAACAAGAAAATACCGTTGAAATGAGCACGCTAGAATTTTGTATTCGTGAAGATCTTAACGAAAACGCACCACGTGCAATGGCTGTGCTTGACCCAGTGAAAGTTGTGATTGAAAACTTTTCAGAAACCTTAGATGAAGTGCTCAGCATGCCAAATCATCCAAATCGTCCGGAGATGGGCAATCGTGAAGCACCATTTACCCGCGAAATTTATATTGATCGCGCTGATTTTAAAGAAGAGGCGAACAAAAATTATAAGCGCTTAGTATTAGGAAAAGAAGTCCGTTTACGTAATGCTTATGTTATTCGTGCTGATCGCGTTGAAAAAGATGCAGAAGGTAATATACAAACTATCTATTGTAGTTATGATCCAACCACCCTTAATAAAAACCCAGAAGATGGGCGTAAAATTAAAGGTGTGATTCATTGGGTATCGGCTAAATTCGCAAAACCAGCCGAAATTCGTCTTTATGATCGTTTATTTAATACTCCAAATCCTGGGGCGGCTGAAGACTTTTTATCAACCATTAATCCAGAATCATTAATTATCAAAAAAGGATTTGTTGAACCAAGCCTGCAACATGCTGAAGTTGGCAAAGCTTACCAATTTGAACGTGAAGGCTACTTCTGTTTAGATAGTAAATATGCAACTGATGACAATTTAGTATTCAACCGAACGGTTGGATTAAGAGATAGCTGGAACGAAACTCAAGCTAAGTAATGATTATCGCCGACTTCAGTCGGCGTTTTATT
>CAMLAI010000046.1 GCA_946477995.1 uncultured Gilliamella sp.
ATGATAATAATCGCCCAATTCAGCCATTACATGGAAGGATTATTGTTGATTAAAAAAGATTAGGGGTTTGGGTTTTAGGGGAAGCGATCACTAAAGCTTCTTTAAAACATATCTGTGCAAGGTAGTTGCTTATAAAATAAATAAAATTTTGTTTTTATAACAAAAGAATGGTTGTTCGTTAAATTTTGAAAAAAACCGCAGTTGAGCGGTTTTTAAGTAACTAACTAAATCAGCGAAATTTTAACTGAATGTTAATCTTTAACTGTGAATTACCAACTAAATTACCTGTTACTATTGAATTTGAGTCAGACATCTCTAATGTCTAAGTCCAAATTAAAATTTTTTTAAATTAGCAAATCCTGAGGTTGTTTGTGTATTATTTAGAGTAACACGAAGATTTATCTTAGATCCTTTAATTTCACCTTAGTAGTAACAAGCATAATCTCCACCATTTTCTTTATTTTCATGGATTGTAATAATTACCACTCCACAATCAGACATGTTGCTATAAAATCTTGCAAGATAAAGGCCATTTTTTATTATTTTGTTTCCTGCTTTAATATATATAATATTTTTATGGATAATGCAAAAAAACACGGAATCGTTTATTCTATGAAAAGTGATGTGATTGATTAGGAAGTAATAATGCAAATTTTCGGAAATAAAAATCAAAAATTGACTATCTTAAAAGAAAAGCCGTTCAAACTAGAAAAAGAGATCCAGTCATTATTTGAACATAATTTAGATATTATTGGTAATTTAACCTTTGTAAAATCTGAATTCAAAATCAAAGATTACCGCATTGATACCTTGGCTTATGATACCGAAGCGAATGCATTTGTCATTATTGAATATAAACGTGAACGTAATTTTAGTGTTATCGATCAGGGCGTGACCTACTTAAATCTTATGCTGGATTATCAGGCTGATTTTATTGTCGAGTATAATGAATCTTGCCAAGCAAATTTAAAACGTCATCAAATTGATTGGTCGCAAAGTAAAATTATTTTTGTTTCCCCTGCGTTTACTGACTATCAAAAACAATCGACTAACTTCAAAGATTTAGCCATAGAACTATGGGAAATTAAACGGTTTGATAATGACTTAATTTCGATTAACCCTATTAAACGTTCTAAATCAGCACCAAGTATTAAACAAGTGCAACATACGAAAGATTCGGCATTAGATAAAGTAACCAAAGAGTTAGTTGTATATGATGAAGACTACCATTTGAATGATAAATCAGATGATGTTCTAGAGCTTTATGAAAGCTTTAAGAATGCTATTTTAGCGTTATCGACAGATCTAGAAATCTCACCTAAAAAACTTTATATTGCATTTAAACAGGGTAAAAATAATATTGTCTCTATACACTTACAAAATAAATCATTAAAAATTTGGATTAATGCTAAAAAAGGCAATCTTGACGATCCTAAAAAATTAACAAAAGACGTTTCTAATGTTGGTCATTGGGCGACGGGTGATTATGAGTTGACGGTAACTGATACTAAGAATTTAGAATATATTATGAGTTTGGTAAAGCAGGTGTTGTAACCTTTTTAAATAGATGTGTATTAGTTTAAAGCTAATTAAAAATCTGTTTAATTTTTTCCCAAAAACTCATAGACTTTATTTCTTCAATTCTTTTTTTTAAAGCATTTTTGTTTTCTTGGCTTTTAGATAATGCTTGTTATAACTGTTGGTTAGTTAATTTTATATTATCTAAGCTATTCCTAACGTTATTATACCGTTTAATTGCCTCTGTTAATTTAATCTTACATAATTCTTGAAACTCATTAAATTTTAGTTGATTATCATCAATTATTTTATTCTTTTTGAGTAATAGTTTTTCATAATAATGATATGATGTAGGGGGTTGAACGTATGTGACCATAAACTCTATTATTAAATAATTTTTTTAAAAAATTATAGTAGTTTTCGACATCATTAGCATCATAAACTTTTCCGTTAAATTCCTTAGAAAACCAAATTTTATCTGAAATACTGACTTCAATTATTGGTATTCCATATTCTAAGAAATCACGTATTTTTTGTGACGTGCATTTATGTTTCACAGTAATTTCGATAACGATTTTTCCATTCCATTTCTCTGCTAAATCACATTCAGAAGAAAAATAACCAATAAGGTCAGGAAAATAAACATTACCATTTTCAAACTGCAAGCGTGGTTCAATAATAAACTTTGAAAAATTCAATAAATAAGTATTATCTTTAATAATAAATTTAATATTTTTTAATTCAGATAAAACAAGTAAAGCTGTTGAATGGGAAATAGTTTCATTATCACCTTCGCTATTATTGCCACCTTTCATATTTTCTATATATCTAAAAAAAAACATTCTTAACTGGCGCCATTCTTGATCTGTTTGACGGATTCGCTTGCGTACTATAAAAACTAATTTTTTTATAATTTTCTGGTAAGTTATTTTTTAATTTTAGGACTTCCCAAATGTAGAAAGTTCAAAATCTAGATGGATCATTTTATCTTGTATGAACTCATCCTGTTAATTCTTTGCATACGCCCATGTTTTTTTTGCCATATACAATCCACCTTTACTTTTATTTTAATCAAAGCTCTACTTGTCTTTTGATACTCTCTAAAAATGCTGACCGAAAGGCTGGATCGTGAGCATAGAGTTGATAGAGTTGCATATCTTTCTGGCGATTTTCCAGCATGATTTCGCGCATAATTTTTTCGAACGCCAATTCTCGATTATAGGGATCCTGATTATTTTTATATTTCATATCAAAATCTTTATGAGCAGTGACATCTTGCACAATGGAAATAAATTTCACCCGTTGATCTTCTGGAGTAATGCTCCACCCCTGAAACCAACGTTCATTAAACATATTCACAATATCGTCTAATGTACTTTCTTCACTTTCGCCACTATGTGCACCTCTTGGATTAGCATTTTGAGGGTCAAGTTCGGTATCTTCAGTATCTAATTGAATTTTATGATTCAATTTTACTCGTTGTAAACCATATGAATTAAGATCAACAGATTCAAGGAGTTCATCTAATTTATCCATGTCTGGATCTTTCACTTTTAGTTTAGGGATTAAGAATTTTAAGAACCAAAACAGTTTTTCCCATATTGGCATTTCAAACGGTATGATAGCCGCCATTTGGCTATAAATTTTTACAAACTGCTTCGCTTTAATTTTAAAATCAACTTTATCGTCGTTATCTAATTCGAGTTGAATATTATAACGATCTGCAGCAAGGTCAATAATTGGGCTAAGTAATTCGGCTGCACTACCTTTAAAGTAAAGTTGATTAAATGTTTCAACCTCATGCCATTCATAAATGCCAGGTTCATCAAGCATATCTTTCAGTTCGTGTAATACATTAATATCGGTCGCATGAGATAATGAGGTTGCAGTATAGAAAGGATCAAACGCCTGCTTAATATCTTCAATACTATTAAAAAAATCAAGCACAAATAGATCTTCGGTTTTCTTGCCCCATTTAGGTGCTGCTCTATTAAGACGAGAAAGAGCCTGTACAGCTAACACATGTTGTAATTTCTTATCCACATACATGGTACAAAGTTTAGGTTGGTCAAAACCAGTCAAATACTTGTTGGCAACAACCAGTAATCTATACTCATCAGAGTCAAATTTTTCGGAGGTATCATTATCTGAAAACCCGTTGATACTGGCTTCACTATATTCAATTCCATCAATCTCTTTATCGCCGGAAAATGCAATTAGTATTTTAAATGGATAATTGAGCTGTTTAAGCTGTTCATTAAGGGCAAAATAGTAGTGGATAGCACTTTCAATATTTTGTGTAACTACCATACCTTTGGCTTTTCCTTTCAGCTTTTTACTATTCACTACCTGATTAAGGAAATGATCCAACATAATTTCAGCCTTAACGGCGATGGTTTGCTTACTTCTCTCAACAAAAGCGCGTAATTTTTTTTGTGCTTTTTGAGTATCAAACAGTGGATTATCTGAAATCGACTTTTCTATTTCGTAATAAGATTTATAGGTAGTGTAATTAGTCAGTACATCTAAGATAAAGCCTTCTTCAATGGCTTGTTTCATTGAATACAAGTGAAATGGTTTAAAGGTACCATCAACTTGCTGATCACCAAATTTTTCTAAGGTAATGTTTTTAGGTGTAGCTGTGAATGCAAAGTAAGACGCATTGCCTCGTAGTTTTCGCGCCTGCATGGTTTTGATAATGACATCTTGAATATCTTCATTTTCATCGGTATCGACATTAGCCGTTTTGCCCATAGTTTTATTCATATTATCGTGAGCTGAACCACTTTGTGAACTGTGCGCTTCATCGATGATGACTGCAAAGCATTTATCACTCAGATCGTTAATACTATCAACAATCACCTGAAATTTTTGGATAGTGGTGATAATAATTTTTTTACCATTTTCAAGTGCTGCTTTTAAATCTGATGATTTTTGAGCATGAGCAATAATATTTTTTACTTCTGAAAAACCACTGATATTATCACGCAGTTGCTTATCTAAAAGACGGCGATCCGTCACCACAATCACAGAATCAAAGAGCGGCAAATCAATGCCTTTTGCGCCAGTCACTGAATTATTATGAGGACAAACTTCGATCAATTGGTATGCTGCCCATGTAATGGAATTGGACTTGCCTGAACCGGCTGAGTGTTGAATAAGATAGGTATGACCAGTCCCGCGACTAGCCACATCTTCAATAAGTTTACGCACAACATCTAATTGATGGTATCGTGGAAAAAACAGCGTTCGTTTGGTTAATAAATCTTTACTGCTACCGTCCAAACGTACAAAATGCTGAATTATATTGGCAATGCTTGCTTTCTTAAAAATAGTTTCCCATAAATACGCCGTTTTATGACCACTAGGATTAACCGGATTACCTTTACCTTCGTTATTACCTTTATTGAAAGGTAAAAAGACGGTATCCTTACCAGCTAATTTAGTAGTCATATACACTTCGTCAGTATCGACGGTCATATGAACTAAACAACGAGCAAACGTTAATAGTGGTTGATTGATATCTCGATCTTCTCGGTACTGTTTTTGACCATGATATTGAGCTGTTTGACCTGTCCACGGGTTTTTTAACTCAAGGGTGATAATGGCGATACCATTAATAAACAGCACCATATCAATTTCTTGTAGAGGATTGAGCTGCGAATAACGTACCTGACGTGTACAGCTAAAGATATTTTGTGCAAAATTATAATGTACTTGTTCACCACTGCTGGCAAGCGGTACTGGGTACATTAGTGTTAAATGAATATCATCTATGGCTAAGCCTTTTTTAAGTAAATGTATAATGCCATATTTTTTAATTAACTTATCAAAACGATCAAGCACTTTACGTTGCCAATCGTGGGGGTGATTCTTCTGTAGTTTATTCAACTCATTGGCTTGGGTATTATGTAAAAAAGACCAGAAGAAATGGTTATCAATAGCATACTGGGCGTTAAAATCGCTAGCCAATCCTAATTGATAATAGTCTGAATGATGATCCAAATTAGGTTCTTTTACACCCTTAAGTTCTTCCAGACAAGTACCGGTTAACTGTTTTTCAATTGTTGCTTCAAGGGCTTGCTCATTGGTTTGACTGACCATATGTTCTTCCTTATTAATATTTATTCTTCTGGCGTAATTTTAATTTTTCCTGTTACTGCGCTGTCAATTAGAGTGGTTTTATATTCTTTAAGTTTTTCGATTTGTTGTTGATATATTATAATCAATTGTTTTATATTGTTTTTATTTTTGTTAACATATTGGTTTATTTCGATTTGCTCTTTTAAGGGTGGAACTAAAATCATTTGATTACCAATGAAATCTGAATTTGCTCTAGGCATCTTTGATCCGTAGGTTGAAGCATTGATGACTTTAATAAATTCCGGTGAAATTAAAAAACAATGGTAAAAATCAATACATAAATTGTCAGGACATTTATAAACTAAGAATTCTGTTGAACATAAACCGATTGTTCGTGTTTTATATACTTTAGCTAAATAAGGCCGTAATTTACCAAAAAGAAGCTGATTAGCTTCAAAATAGTTAGCTAATCCTTCTGTTTCAGAGTTTGTTTCAATAAACTCCCCAGTTCCTGATTCAATATTTTCCATGCCAATATAGAGTAATTCTGAATTTAAGGATAATTGCTTTTTATTTGTTAATTGCAATACGTATTTCAGTTTTTTTATTTCCCAATGCTCAGGAATCATCCCAATCCATTCAATACCCGAATCTTTCATTGGTACATTAGCATCTAACCCTTTTGTTACAGCTTGCTGAATAATAATTTGTTGACGTTCTTTTAATAGTTCAATCTGTTTTTGTTTTATAGAAATCGCTTGATCGATTTGAGCTGTTTTTTGGTCTAAAAAATTAACAATGGCAATTTGTTCATTTTTAGAAGGAATTAAAAATGGAATAGACTTCATTCTAGTTTTAGATAAATCCCATTGTCCAATTCTCACCCCATCAGAAGCACTGCCAAAATAAGATACATATAAAGAACTGCGAATTGCCCAATTGAAAAATTCAGTTTCAATATTTTTTGTTAAATCAAAAACAAAATAAGCAGGGCTAACGATACCAGTATAATTAGAAATGCCATAAGATCCTTGCCAAGCTTTCATTTTATTCATACCAAATTGACCTTTTTTCAATAATTTATAATTGGTCAAATCATCAGGAATAAAATTATGGTTCGTATCTTGGTCTTCTATATCCCGCTCAATCACACCTAATTCTCTAGTAATTGATAATAATGGTAAACTTGGTCTATTTTTTTCAGAAACAGGGAACAAACACGAGCTTAATTTTTGAACATTCCACTTTTCAGGTATATTACCGATCCACTGATAATCAGAATCTTTATAAACCGAATAACGAGGCATATTAATTACTGTTTTCATTGTCATTATTCCCTCTTACCTGATAAACCTAAAATATCGGCAATCAGACCCTCTGCTTGTTGTTCTAAGGCTAAGATATCATGTGTAACCTCTTCTAATGAACGTAATTGCTTGTGACGATAAAAATATTTATTAAAGCTAATTTCGTAACCGATTTGAGTACTATCTAGGTTAATCCAAGCTTCTGCGACATATGGTCGCACTTCTGCTAAAAAGTAGCGGTGAATATTGTCTTTCAATGGGATAGATTCTGCATCGCGTAAATCAGTACAAGGTTCATAAGTGATATATTCGTTAGGCTTACCCGTCGCAAAATATCCAAAATCAGCTAATTGCTCCACTTCACAATCTAGATGCACTAATAGCTTTTCGAGTTTATCTTTATTCAAACTATGCACTTTTTGAATCACTTTTTCGGCATTTTCGTCATACCAACTCACCGCATTTAAAATGGCATTTCTCTCACTAGATGATAGTTTTAGACTCAATGTCTTAATTGCTTTATCAACATCCCGTTTAAATAGGTTAAAATCACGGTATTCTTGCTCACCAACCTGCTGCATGATAGCTAATGCAGATTGATAAAGAGTTTGTAGCTTTAACCAATATTTTGTATCAAAAATTTTATCTTTGGCTTTGCTATTCAAACTAATACCATTATCATCACACCAGTCTAGAATCGATTTTTGTTGCGGTTTTAAAAATCCAGTCTGATAAACATGCTCACCATAAATACTATATAAATGGCTCATCACGTCACGTAATGATTTATCAAACCGTAGTTCAGCAAGGGATTCAATATTAAATTGTGCCTTACGACGATCGGGGCGTTCAATATTAACTTTATAATAACCAAAATCACTATTATCAAAACATTGACTGGCAATACCAATCGGGTCGTTATTATTATCAAGTTGCCGTTCGATAGTCGCCATATTCAAATAGGTTTGAGAGATTTCTCGGATATGTTCAGGTGAAAACTCACAATTTTTATCACCTAAATTTTTACGCAATTTTTGAAATAATAGACTCGCATCAATTAATTGTACTTTACCTTGACGATGCGGAGCTTTGTTACTACTTAGTAACCAAATATAGGTGGTTATGCCGGTATTATAAAATAGGTTATTAGGCAGTTGGACAATAGCCTCAAGGCGATCATTTTCAATAATATAACGACGAATATTACTTTCGCCACCACCTGCATCACCGGTAAACAAGCTAGACCCGTTATGAACCGATGCGATACGAGACCCTTGCACACCAGCTTGTGGCAATTTCATTTTACTGACCATTTCCATTAAAAACAGTAGTTGTCCGTCACTCGATCGTGGAATAGCATCAACCTCTTGTTCGTTACCCCAATAATCTTTTAACTTCACTTTAAAACGATTATCGATGACATTTTTGCCATCTTTGATATATTTTTGTTCCGATGCCCAACTTTTACCATAAGGTGGATTTGACAACATAAAATCAAAAGGACAACCTGCAAACTCATCGGTAGAAAGTGTTGAGCCAACTTTGATATTTTGTGGATTATTACCTTTAATCATCATATCGGATTTACAGATAGCATAGGTTTCATCATTGATCTCCTTACCATATAGTTCAATCATACGATCCGTTCCTTCAAGGGGGTATTTTTCTTCGATGAAATTCTGTGATTCGGTAAGCATGCCACCACTACCACAAGCTGGATCGTAAATAGTTAAAACCTCCGGTAACTGATCTTTTATTGGGTCAAAGACCAAATGGGTCATCAGTTCAATGACTTCACGTGGCGTAAAATGTTCGCCAGCCTCTTCATTATTCTCTTCATTAAACTTACGAATCAGCTCTTCAAATACATACCCCATACCTAAATTGGTCAAAGCTGGTAGACGGTTACCATCGGGATCTTCAACCTCTTGTGGTGTCAAATTAATTTTAGGTGACACAAATTTTTCAATAACATCAAATAACACATCTTTATTCGCCATATGGCGAATCTGTGCTTTTAAATTGAAGCATTGAATAATTTCTTTAACATTTTTGCTAAAGCCATTAAGGTATTCTTCAAAATTAGTTAATAAAATTTGATTGCTATTATTAGCTGAAAGGTGAAGCTGTTTTAGCGTCCATTTGCTCGTGTTATAAAACACATAACCGGATGCTTTTTCCAATGGGTAATCATCGAGCTCAGTATTTTTATAGGTTGTTTTTTGAACATGATATTCTGTTAATACCGCTTGCTTAGTTGGTTCTAATAATGTGTCAATACGCCGTAAAACCACCATAGGCAAAATCACATCACGGTATTTTCCCCGCACATAAACATCGCGCAAACAATCATCGGCTATAGACCAAATAAAAGAAATAAGTTTATTGTGTACGCTGTGATTCATTTTTTACCTTAGTTATGAGTAACTTTTTAACTTAAATTTATGCAATAAATGATAGCATAATCTTCATATTACCAATAGAAGGTAAAACATGAGAAATATTAGATGGACAAAAAAAGACAGAAATAAATTATATTCAGATTTGTATGTTTTCTAAGTAATTTAATGAAATAAAAGGAGATTTAGACATTTATAAAAAGCCAGTATTCAATATCAAAACCCCCCGCTAATGTCTAAATTCCCTGCTAATTATCTGCAGAGCCCATTGATCTTGGTTTACTACTCCAGCATTAGCTCTTTATTAGTTAATTCCCTGTTCTCGGTGATTTCCAACCAGTAAACGTTTTTTATCGTGTAAAGTATAAGTGTGCTTTAAGCCATGCATTTTATTGAACCTGACTTTTTAGTATTGTCCGTAATATATATTAGATTGTTTCTATTCACATTTTTTAATTCGCAATACCCGAATTTTCTTTCTATAACGAGAGGGCCAAATCCGTTTAGCCTCTACACCTAAAGCATTAGCAATAATCATTTCACCTT
>CAMLAI010000047.1 GCA_946477995.1 uncultured Gilliamella sp.
CAATTTTGTTGATTGAGGTCAATTTTATATGAGATTTAACAAGCTATTACTCACCATTCCGGTAGCGCTCACCAGCTTATTTTTACTGTCAAGCTGCGATGATAACAAATCACAAGGCGGTAATAATCAGATACCAAAAGTTACGGTGTTTAAAGTAGAGCCATTGAATTACACTTTAAAGATTGGTTTACCCGGTCGAGTTGTCGCTTCGCAAATTGCTGAAATTAGACCTCAAGTAAGTGGCATCGTTTTAAAACGAGAATTTGAAGAAAGCTCAAATGTAAAAGCAGGGCAATCACTTTATCAAATCGATCCTGCTATTTATCAAGCTAACTATGACAGTGCTGTTGCAAGTGTAGCAAGTGCTAAAGCTAATGCTAGTATTGCCCAGTTGACTTTAAAACGTTATGCCGGTTTATTAAAAACCAAATCCATTAGTCAGCAAGATTATGATAAAGCGGCGGCAGATGCTCAGCAGGCAGAAGCTAGTGTACTTGTTGCTCAAGCAGCTGAACATACCGCTAAAGTTAATTTAGATTATACTAAAGTCTATTCCCCTATTGATGGCTATATTGGTAAATCAAGTGTCACTGAAGGTGCATTAGTTTCAGCAGGTCAAGCAACAGCGTTAGCATTAGTTCAAAAACTTGATCCTATTTATGTTGATATGACAGAAGCAGCAACGCGTTACAATAAATATAATCAAGATCAAAACGTGATTTTTGAACCAGCGAAAGGAAATAATGTTGAACTTTATTTTAATGATGGTTCGAAATATGACGTAGCAGGGAGTATCAAATTTTCTGATATGACGGTGAATGAAACGACAGGTACCGTTACCCTTAGATCTGAATTTCCAAATCAAGATGGCAAAATTTTGCCTGGTATGTTTGTCAAACCTCAATTGACTTTAGGCTATATTAAAAATGCAAAACTTGTTCCTCAACAAGGTATTACGAGTAATGGTAAAGGCCAATATACAGCAAAAATCCTTAAACCAGATAATACGATTGAATATCGTCAAGATATTCAAGTTTATACTGGTATCAATGGTTATTGGGTAGTGACGAAAGGTATTGATATTGGTGAACAAGTTATCACGACGGGTTTACTTAATTTAACGGCAGTTGAAATGGGTAAACCAATGACAGGCCAAATTGTTGGTGAGCCAGCTACTCTTACTCAAGAACAGTTAGATAATATTATCAAAAACAGCGTGAAATAAAACAGGGGTAGATTTAATTATGGCTAAGTTTTTTATTGATAGACCTGTTTTTGCATGGGTAATAGCTATCATGATGATGCTAGGTGGAGCACTATGTATAAAACTGCTAGCAGTTGAACAATACCCCGATATTGCTCCTCCTGCTGTTACTGTTTCAGCGGCTTATCCTGGTGCAGATGCACAAACTATTGAAAACACCGTTACACAGTTAATCGAACAAAATCTGACTGGGATAGATAATTTAATCTATATGAAATCAACCAGTAGTGCGCAAGGTGTTGTTCAAACTACGTTGACCTTTGCGCCGGGAACGAATCCTGATTTTGCGCAAGTGCAGGTGTTAAATAAAGTTGAAAGTATTAAGTCTCGTTTACCTGAAAGTGTTCAAAAAAATGGTGTTTCAGTTGCTAAAAATAATACTAACTTCCTAAAAGTTATTGGTTTTTACTCAACGAACCCCCAAAAGACTCAAGCAGATATTGCTGACTTTATTTATTCGACTGTGCAAGATCCGATCCGTCGTGTTCAAGGTGTTGGTGATACCACTTTATTTGGCTCTGAATATGCAATGCGTATTTGGCTTGACCCAAATAAACTCAATTATTTCAACATGTCAATTGAAGAAATTATTGCGGCAATTCAAGCACAAAACGCTCAAGTAACTGCAGGGCAATTGGGTGCATTACCTTCAACTGAAGGTCAGGAACTTAATGCAACGATAACGGCTCAATCTCGTTTAAAAACACCGGAACAATTTCAAAATATTTTAGTTCGGGTCAATACCGACGGTTCTAATATTTTATTAAAAGATGTTGCTAACGTTGAAATTGGTGCATCTGATTATAATTTTATCTCTCGCTATGACGGTAAAGCATCGGCTGGTTTAGCTATTTATCTGGCAACAGGCGCAAACCAATTAGATACCTCTGAATTGGTCGATAAGAAAATCGAAGAATTATCGGCAATCTTCCCAGAAGATATCAAATTTGCCTACCCATACGATACAACACCATTTGTTAAATTATCTATCAGTAATGTTGTGCATACTCTGATTGAAGCAATTGTGTTAGTTGTTATCGTCATGTATATATTTTTGCAAAATCTTCGCTCAACTCTCATACCAACCATTACCGTTCCGGTTGTATTGTTAGGAACGTTTGCAATCTTATATATTTGTGGATTTACCATAAATACGTTGTCGATGTTTGCGATGGTGTTAGCAATCGGGTTACTGGTGGATGATGCTATCGTCGTTATCGAAAACGTTGAGCGTATCATGCATGATGAAGGATTGTCACCGTATGATGCAACGGTTAAATCAATGGAACAGATAACCTCTGCTTTAATTGGTATTGCCGTTGTATTATCTGCTGTATTTGTACCTATGGCATTTTATGGTGGTGCAGCAGGGGGAATTTATCGTCAATTCTCAATTACCATTGTTACCTCGATGTCATTGTCTGTGATTATGGCAATCGTTTTAACGCCTGCACTTTGTGCTCAGATTTTAAAAGCACCATCAAAAAGTAAAAACAAAAAATCAACGTTTGGGGAAAAATTAATCTCGATCCCACCATTTAGCTGGTGTGATAAAGGAACCAAACTATTCTTTGGCGCGTTTAATAAATTTTATAACAAAGGATTGCATACTTATGAGAAAGGCGTAATTAAAGTAATACGTTATCCTTTAATTGCCTTTGTTTGTTATATCGTTATCATTGTTGGATTAATATTTGGATTTAACCGCTTACCAACAGGGTTTTTACCTAATGAAGATCAGGGTGTATTGATTGTCATGGTCGAATTACCACCCGGATCAACATTAGAACAAACCATGTCAGTATTGAATAAAACAACTCAGTTTTATATGGAAAAGAAAGCTGATTCTGTTAAAGAAGTCTTCACTGTTGCAGGGTTTAGTATGGTAGGTCGTGGACAAAATATGGGACTTGGATTTGTTCGGTTAAAAGATTGGGATGAGCGTAAACGCCCTGATCAAAAAGTGGATGCTTTAGTTGGCAGTGGTTGGGGCTTTGCATCTACCATTACTGAAGGTCGAGTAATTATAGCTAACCTACCGGCGGTTCCGTCTTTAGGGATGGCTAATGGTTTCTCCTATATGCTAAAAGACACTTCAGGACAAGGGCATGAAGCTTTAATGGGGGCTTTTTATCAAATCTTAGGACAAGCATCGAAAAGACCAGAACTTCAACAAGTGCGTCCGGGCAGTATGTTAGATGTTCCTCAGTATAAAATTAATGTGGATTTCGAAACAGCTCAAGCGCTTGGTGTTTCTGTCAGTAGCGTCAATACAGTATTATCTACCGCATTAGGTTCTGCTTATATCGATGACTTTGTCTATAATAACCGAGTCAAAAAAGTGTACCTTCAATCTGAAGCGGCTTATCGAATGTTGCCTGATGATTTTAGTTATTGGCATGTAAAAAATCAAAAAGGTCAAATGGTTCCTTATGATGCATTTGCGACTACTTCAAAAAGCTATGGTTCACCATCACTTGTTCGTTATGATGGTGTTGCTGCAATGGGAATTAGTGGATCTGCTGCGCCGGGCTTAAGTTCTGGTCAAGCTATGGCAATAATGGAACAGCTATCAAAAGACTTACCAAAAGGCTTTACGTTTGACTGGACAGATATTTCTTATCAAGAACGTCAAACAGGATCGCAAACAACAACACTTTATATAATCTCTATTATTGTCGTGTTCTTGGCATTAGCTGCATTGTACGAAAGTTGGAGTGTACCAATTTCAATACTATTTGTGATTCCACTTGGTATTTTAGGAACGGTGGTTGCAACAATGTTTAGAGGACTTGATAATGATATTTACTTTATTGTCGGTCTATTAACCACAATGGGACTGTCTGCGAAAAATGCTATATTAATTGTTGAATTTGCAAAAGATGCTTTAGAAAAAGAAGGTAAATCGCTGATTGATGCAACACTTGAAGCTTGTCGATTACGTTTACGCCCAATTTTAATGACATCGTTCGCCTTTATTTTAGGGGTGTTACCTTTAGCATTAAATAGTGGTGCAGGTTCAGCAAGCCAAAACGCGGTAGGTACAGGGGTAATTGGTGGTATGTTAACAGCAACATTCTTAGCGATATTCTATGTACCATTATTCTTCTTATTTATTACTAAAATGTTTACTAAACATAAAAATAAGGTCGTTTTACCACGTAATTTTTCGCACAACACTGACCAAAAATAGTGACTTGGAAAATTGAAAAGCATATCTTAGCACCAGCTAGGATGTGCTAAAAAAGTCGAAATCTTATTAATAAGATAACCAACAAAAAGCACGATGAAATCGTGCTTTTTTATTGAGTTTTTAATCTTATCCTCATCAAAATATGATCTCATAGTAAATAACAAGGTAAAAAATTGATCCAATGATTGAATAGCATTGTTGGTTTACTATTGATATTAAGGTGCATTAGATATTATTTAAGTTAGCTGATTACACTATTTTGCAAGGGCAATGTCGTCTAATTAAGATTATTTAATAGATTTGACTAGATGTCGACTCATATGGGCATGAGTAATTGCGATAGCTAATGCGTCAGCGGCATCGGCTTGTGGACTAGCGGGTAATTTTAACAAGAGTTTGACCATGTGTTGGACTTGCTTTTTATCGGCTGCCCCTGTGCCTACTACACTTTGTTTTACTAAACGAGCCGCATATTCAAAAACAGGTAAATCGTTGTTGACCGCAGCAACAATAGCTGAGCCTCTCGCTTGCCCTAACTTTAATGCTGAATCGGCATTACGTGCCATAAAGACTTGTTCGATAGCGAACATATCCGGTTGGAATTGTAAGATGATTTCGCTAACGCCTGCATAAATGCGTTTTAATCGAGTTGGTAAATCATCGACGGCTGTACGAATACAACCACTACCAAGATAGGTTAATTGTCGTCCTGTTTGACGAATTACACCGTAACCCGTCAAACGAGAACCAGGATCTATGCCAAGAATGATAGACATTAAAGAGTGGCAGCAACTTCGTCCGAAACTTCACCATTATGGTATACTTCTTGAACATCATCACAATCTTCAAGCATGTCGATCAAACGTAATAATTTTGGTGCAGAATCAATATCAAGATCAACTTTGGTCGCAGGAATCATTGATACTTCAGCTGATTCAGCAACTAAACCTGCTGCATCAAGTGCATCTTTTACTTCGCCAAATGATTCTGGTGTGGTAAAGACATCAATTGCACCATCATCATAAGTGACAACATCATCAGCTCCAGCTTCTAAAGCTGCATCCATTACTTTGTCTTCATCTGTACCTGTAGGATAAGAAATAACGCCTTTTTTGGTAAACAAATAGGATACAGAACCGTCAGTACCTAAATTACCCCCAGTTTTGGTGAAAGCGTGACGTACTTCTGATACTGTACGATTACGGTTATCACTTAGGCATTCAACCATGACGGCAGTACCTGCAGGGCCATAACCTTCATAGATGATGGTTTCCATATCACTATCATCTTCACCACCTACACCACGCGCAATAGCACGATTCATGGTATCGCGTGTCATATTATTTGATAGTGCTTTATCCATTGCTGCACGTAAACGAGGATTTGACGCTGGATCGCCACCACCTAGTTTGGCTGCCGTTACAAGTTCTCGAATAATTTTAGTAAAAATTTTACCGCGTTTAGCATCTTGCGCCGCTTTACGATGTTTGGTATTGGCCCACTTACTATGACCTGCCATAGAATTCTCCAGATTAGATAAATTAAAAATCAGCGTATTTTAACAAACATTTGTTTAAAATTCATTATCAATATGTGTATTGATTTTTAATCCGTGTGATTTTTTATTGTTATAAAAACAAAAAAGCACCTAATAAACAGGTGCTTTTTTTGCATGTAATAAGCTTATCAATATCAGTTCGATTAGCTCATTCCATATTGTTTTAATTTTTTACGTAGTGTACCACGGTTAATACCGAGCATATTAGCCGCTCGAGTTTGATTACCACGTGTATATTGCATAACCATATCAAGGAATGGGTGTTCAACTTCAGCTAACACTAATTCATATAGATCATTAGGATCTTCACCATTAAGTTGTGATAAATAGTTTTTTAAAGCTTGCTTTACAGAATCTCGCAAAGGTTTTTGTGTTATTTGGTCTTGAGAGTTTACAGTTGTAAATTTAAGTGCTGCAGCTGTAACGCGTTGTTCTGACATAGTATTTTTAACTCTTTTGTTTGTTTCTAATTTGACTAAAAAATGCTTTTAGTGTAGCTACTTGCTCACTTGTATTGCTAAGTACACTAAATAAGCGCCTGAATTGATCGCTATCAGCATAATTCTTGGTATACCAATTTACATGCTTTCTGGCAATCCGTAATCCTTTGTATTCTCCGTAAAATTGATAAAGTTCTTCAAGGTGCGTAAAAACGATTTGTTCAACTTCATCAACTGTCTTTTCTTTTTGTAACTTTCCATGTGTTAAATAGAATGCAATTTCTTCAAATATCCAAGGTCGCCCTTGTGCCGCTCGGCCGATCATTATAGCATCAGCTTGCGTATATTGAAAAACATCTTTTGCCTGTTCAGGGGTGCAAATATCACCATTAGCAATGACTGGAATGGATACCTTTTTTTTCACTGCTTTAATTGATTCATATTCAGCTACACCCTTAAATAGACATTCACGGGTGCGCCCGTGAATAGTAATCGCCTTTACGCCACAATCCTGCGCAATTTGTGCGATTTCAATGCAATTTCTATGATTTTTATCCCATCCAGTCCGCATTTTTAATGTTACTGGCACATCAACGGCACCAACAACTTTTTGCAAAATCTGTTCAATTAATTGCGGGTACTGCATTAAAGCAGAACCTGCCAATTTTTTATTAACCTTTTTTGCAGGGCATCCCATGTTAATGTCAATTAACTCAGCCCCATGTTTGGCATTAAATTCTGCCGCTTTAGCCATTTCGTCAGGATCGGCACCCACTATTTGTACTGCGCGAATGCCCAAATCTTGCGTTGAGACCATTCTTAAAGCAGATTTATCTGTTTGCCAAACATCTGAATTAGCTAAAAACATCTCTGAAATAGTCAGACCAGCACCAAACTGGTAGCATAAATTTCGAAATGGTCTGTCACTAATTCCTGCCATTGGTGCGGCGATTAAATTATTTCTTAATGTGACCTTACCAATGCTTAGTAATTTAAGGTCGGCTATATTACGCATTTTTTCTCGAACTTAAAAGGGGGTAATGTCATTTTTTTACTTTTTTTTGCCAGTAATTCGACACCATTCTTCTTGCTCAGCGACGGGATCAAGATCAAAATGGGGTTGGTAAGCGGTACAGACGCTTTGAGATTGAGAAGTCAAAATACCCGATAATCCAAGTAATCCCGCTGGTTTAATCAGACTATTGATATTAGGTTCAAGTTCTTTTAGTGGTCCAGCCAAAATGTTGGCGACTAAAACATCAGCTTGTAAATTATCAGGAATATCTTCAGTTAAATAAAGTTCAATGTCATGACTTACATTGTTACGTTCTGCATTATCTCGACTGGCTTGAATAGCTTGAGGATCAATGTCAATGCCGATGACACGTTTTGCTCCTAGTTTTAGTGCAGCAATGGCGAGAATTCCCGAACCACAACCGTAATCAATCACTAATTTATCTTTTAAGTCTAAGCTATCAAGCCATTTAAGACATAACGCAGTGGTAGGGTGGGTACCTGTTCCAAAAGCTAAACCTGGATCTAACATAACATTGATCGCATTAGGATCAGGGACTGGGCGCCAACTTGGACAAATCCATAAGCGTTGACCAAATTGCATAGGATGAAAATTGTCCATCCACTCGCGTTCCCAATCTTTATCCTCTAATTGTTCGAATTTATAAGAATATTGATCAAGATTTAATATTGCTTTCAATTCATCTAAATCAGTTTGAGCATCGTAAAGCCCAATTACATCTGTATTACCCCAAAGTTTTGTTTCACCGGGTAAGGGTTCATACACAGGCGTATCATAGGTATCTTGAAATGTGACAGATAACGCCCCTGATTCTTCCAAAAGCTCACTTATTGGTTCAGCAAGATCACTTGTTGTGTTAATTTTGAGTTGAATCCAAGGCATAATTTTTCCTTAAGTTACCAAATATATTGGCGATGATAAAAACAACCAATCCAATAATTAATGAAGGAACAATTGGATGGAAAGAACAAATTTTAATGTTATAAGCGGCTAAAAAGGTATAACTAATGGCTCCAGCAAACATTGAACATAATGCGCCAGTTGCATTAGCTTTCTTCCAATATAAGCCAAGTACCAAAGGCCATAAAAATACCGCTTCCAGCCCACCAAAAGCAAGTAAATTTAACCAAATTATCATATCCGGTGGATTCCAAGCTGCTAAAATGAGCAGTGCGCCAAAAATAAAGGTAATGATAACTGATATTCGCGTTAAGGTTTTGTCACTGCATTTTGTTTCAGGTTTTATGCTTAAAAACAGATCTTTTATAATCACTGAAGAGACTTGTAACAGTTGTGCGTTAATGGTTGACATAATCGCAGCCAGAGGAGCAGCCAAAAAGATGCCTGCTGCGAGTGGCGACATCACTTTAATAATTAAAGTTGGGACAATTTGATCGGGAATGGTTAAATCATCAATAATTGCTCGCCCAAGTGCACCAGAAAGGTGCATGGTTAACATAATAACTGTAACAACAATCGTACCGATAATGATGCCCCGATGTACCGCTTTACTGTCTTTATACGCCATACAACGTACTGCTGTATGCGGTAAACCAACCACACCAAAACAGACTAAAATCCAGAATGATGCCATAAATGGAAAGTCCATAAAATTGCCAGGGCCTTGTGGGGTTAATAATGCAGGATCAATTTCTTTTAAACGCTCAACAATAGCCGTTAATCCACCACCAGCATAAATAATGGCGGTTAAAAGTAATATTGAGCCAATGATCATCACTAAACCTTGGAAAGCATCGTTTAAGATACTTGCTCGAAATCCACCAAATGCAGTATATATCACCGTACCAATACCGAAAATAAGTAGACCGACTTTATAAGGTATGCCTACTGAAGATTCTAATAAACGGGCACCACCGACAAACTGGACAGTCATTGCACCGACAAAGGCGACGACTAAAGCAATACTGGCAAACCAGACAATGGTTTTACTTTTATAATGAGCATAGAGCATATCACTTAGCGTGATAGCATTATACTTGCGCGCTAGAATGGCAAATTTTTTGCCCAAAATTCCCAAAGATAGCAAGACAGTAGGGACTTGAATCATAGACAGCAGAACCCAACCCAGTCCAAATTTGTAAGCCGCACCGGGACCACCAATAAACGAGCTGGCACTGATGTAAGTTGCCGCCAGTGTCATGGCGAGCAAAAATCCCCCCATTGTTCGATTACCAATAAAGTAATCAGTAA
>CAMLAI010000048.1 GCA_946477995.1 uncultured Gilliamella sp.
TTTTGTATATTTAGTCACATGCCCTAAATTTTAAGGTCAATCTATATTATTCTTTGACCTTTAATAGAAGGTGTTATGCTTTTAGAAGTAACAATAAGATAGCTTTTACTGTTTTCATTGGGGGGTTAATTAAGTTTCTCAATAATTAATTTTTTATATTTATAATCAGTACTAAAAGAACCTTTTTCGTTCCATATAGTATCCGTGACTTTTATGTATAGGATATTGTCATTCCAAACCAAATCCCAAATAATCCATTTTTCTGTTTCGAAACAAAAATTATGCTCTATATGATCATGTTTAATCTTATATAAGTCTATAATTGATTTTGATCCTTCATAATCTAAATAAAAGGTAGTAAAATGCGTTTTTGCCTTATTTATATAGGGTATTCCTTGTAAAGTAATGGTATTATTTTTGTTATCCTGAATTTTAACCTCACTATCTTCATAATATGAAACTTTAATAATATCCTTATTCAAGGGTTTCCAATAACCATAATAGTCATAAATTTTCATGGATTCGTTATCGTTCAAATTATTTATATAGGTTTTATTGTTCACTTTTAGGTATAATTCTGTTTTTATGAATCTTTTATCATTTTTTTCAATCATTGGGTCATAAATTTTTTTCATATGACGGAATTCTTCTGCGCTGCTTTTTTTTCTATAAAGTTTATTGAAAACTTTTTTAGATTATTAGCTTCACTATTTGTTGTATAACTACCTACCAGAAATAAAAAAATAGATAAGAAAAGGTGTTTTATCATTTTGTTTTAACGCTATGTCATTTGGGGTATATTGGTGATTTATCCCTGTGTATGCGGGGAAACACGGTCGCTGCCGACGATTTCACTGTCCACAAAAAAATAGGCAATTTCTTTTTCAGCTGATGATAATGAGTCAGAACCATGCACGGCATTTTCAGTTACGTTGTCAGCAAAATCTGCACGTAATGTGCCTGTAGGGGCTTTTGATAAATCCGTTGGACCCATAAGATCACGATAACGTTTGATAGCATTTTCACCCTCTAATACTTGTACTATAATCGGACCAGAGATCATAAATTTAATTAAGTTATTGAAAAACGGTTTTCCTTGATGTTCGGCATAGAAACCTTCAGCTTGTGTTTGGGTCAATTTAAGCATTTTTATTGCAATGATATTAAGATTTGCTTGAGTTATTCGAGTTTCTATTTCGCCCATTAAATGTTTTTTTATGGCATTGGGTTTAATAATTGATAAAGTACGTTCAATAGTCATTGTGCGTTATCCTTGTTAATCTGAAGTAAATTGGATTCGTGTTATTTGTCCACTTTCATCGAGTAATAATAATCGATGTTGTCCTTTTTTAACGATTGTTAATGCGATTTTATCATTATCATTTGATTGGGCAACAAGTTCTCCATCTAGAAACCACCATTTTTCGCCCACTCCACCTTCGGCAAACAGTTCGATATTTATTTGATTTTGTCCCGGTAGCGATTTAACAAATTGCTGGTTTTTCAATCCGATAATCGTTAATGTAGAAAAAATATTTTTTTCCATTATAGGACAATCTTTATCGATTGGAGGAATAAGTGAATTTCTTCGCTCTTTCGGTAATAACCAGTTTTCCAGTGCTATAGGCCAAAGTGCTATTGTTTTTTTCTGAGCACCAGCACAATCAGGCGCAACACGTTTTCCTTGATCATTAATCCATACATTTATCCAACCAGTGCGATAAATAGTTTTAAGTTCATTTAATGAATTTTGCGTTGGTGGAATCATGTTATTTAATACCCAAGCCGTTTTTTGACGGTGACAATTATCATCTGTTACAGGTAATATTTGTCCAGTAGGCCAACATATTTTTTCTGATGTGACCGAGTCCGGTTTAACCGAAATTGGTAACGGTCGATTAATTCGATTTTCTTTATTTAATAATATTGAGTTTACTTGTTGCAAAATTGGGGTAGCGGTAATTGCACCATATTGACCTATTACTGGTGTTCCGTCAGGACGACCAACCCATACTCCAATTAAGTAACGAGGATTGATGCCGACAGCCCATGCGTCTCGATATCCATAGCTGGTTCCTGTTTTATAATAAACGCGATTATTATTAATAAGCATTTGTTTTGTGATCCATGCACTACCCTCAGAAATAAACGGTTGATTAATGATAGGTTCATTTTGAGTAAATCTTAATGGGCTAACTTCACCTTGTCGAGCAAAGGCACTGTAAGCACTCACTAAGTTATCCATTCTTAACGAAGCCCCACCTAAAATATAAGCGATATTAGGATTGTTGCCTTGTGAAATCAATGGCAACCCCACGCTAAAAAGTTTAGCTGCAAATCGTTTTGGACCATAGAGTTCAATAAGTTGTACTGCCGGAAGATTAAGGGATTTTCGCAGTGCATTTGAGGCGCTGACGGGCCCGTTAAAATCTTCGTCAAAATTAGTGGGTCGATAATCAGTACTTATACGCGGCACATCTTGCAGTAAAGATTCAGAATGAATCATTCCATCATCAATCGCAAAAGCATAGATAAAGGGTTTTAATGTTGAGCCTGGTGATCGTAGTGCTTTAATCATATCAATCTGTCCAAAGCGTTCTTTATCATTAAAATCCGCTGATCCTAAATATGCTTTCACCGTCATATCAGTATGATCGACAACTAATATCGCAAGCGATGTTTTAGGGGGTAACTGTTTTTTGCGGTTTAATACCATATCTTCAAGATGATATTGAAGTGAAGGATCAATAGTTGAATGAATAATTTCATCATTAGGATATTGCTGCTTTAAACGATAAGATAGCAATGGGGCAAGTTGTGGGGATTTGCGAGGATGTACCCACACTTCATCTTGCTTAACTTGCTCAATAATTGCTGGTGTCCAGACTTGATATGTTGCTAGGCGATCCAAGACTTTGTCGCGTGCTTGTTTGGCTCGCTCTGGATATTTATCCGGTCTTAATCGGCTTGGCGCTTGGGGTAAAACCGCTAATAAAGCAGCTTCGCTACGAGTTAACGCACTGGGTTTTTTACCAAAATATGACCAGCTCGCAGCACCAATACCTTCTATTGTTCCCCCATAAGGAGCATGGTTAATATATAGCGTGAGTATTTCTTTTTTACTGTAATGCAGTTCAAGTTGTAAAGTTCGAAATATTTGCTTTAATTTACCTGAAAGCGTTCGTTCATGAGGATAGAGTAATCTGGCAACTTGCATTGATATTGTACTACCACCAGATATAATTCTATCATTATTGATATTTTGCCAAGCAGCACGAAGCAAAGAAAAAGGGTTTATCCCAACATGTTCATAAAAATAGCGATCTTCGTAATTTAATAAAACATCCAGATAATAATCAGGGACTTCATCGAGTTTTACGGAATAACGCCAAATACCATTTTCATCAGCAAATCGCCACAAAGGTGTTCCGTCTTGTGCAACTATTGTTTGAGTAGGTTTATTTTTTGAAATTGATATGGGAAAAAGGTAATCAGCGATGAGAAACATAATTAACCCAAAAAATCCGAAAATGAATAGCCAAATAAGAAGTTTAAAAAGGCGTTTTATTATCTTCATTGTCATTATCTAATTTCAGGGGTTAACAGAGATTTTTACACAAAAAACACCGCCAATTTTATTTGGCGGATGTTTTGATGATAATTAATTTAATGAATTTATACTACTAATCATTTTTAATTTTAGGTTGAAATATTGTCATCATATCTAGTGTTTGACCAATCGCAAATCTTTCCGGACGATACATTGATTCAACAAATGGAGAAGGCACCATATAGCTACCTGGCGTCACTGCTCTAACTAAATAAGCCATACGTTCACCGTACAAATTTCTGCCGATATAATTTTGGATATCAACAGCCGCTACGTACCTATCATCACGATATTGCTGATAACGAATATGACTACTATCTTGATTATTGAGTAAATTGGCTAACCCAGGAATAGAATCTAAACTGACATTACTGCCTATAAGATTTTGATTTTCCAATTCTAATCCAGCAGGTAAGAAATCAACAATTAACGCATCTTGAATTCTTTCTCGCGATTTTACATCTAAGATGACAAGCATCATTGTACCCACTTTTACATCTGTAGGAATAATAGGGTTGCCTTTCATATCATAATAACTTCGACTGATCCTTAAGATGTTCCCATTTGATGTTGGTGCAGGCGCTGTTTTAGCATAACCTGATACGGTTAATTTAATATATAGCGGTTTATCATTTTGTGGGTTACTGATAGTTAATCCATGATTTATATCGTTAAAATTAAAATTACGTTTAAACGAACCACTAGCCGAACTGACTTCATTATTCACTGCCACTTTAAACTTCTGTGTGCTTTTGCGTTGTTCTAACGACCAACCCGCAATAAACAGTGAATTTAATTCTTGCGTTGATAGATAACGTTTGTCACTTAATAAATCAGATAATTTAAATAGATATTCAGTTTGCAAATTCGTACCAATTTTATTTTCAACAAGAATCGCTAATACTAAAGCATCATCACGAAGTTCACTACCGTAATCACCATAATAATTAATGTCGTTTTCGTAATTTGTATTTTTCACTTCTTCCATCAAAGCTCGATATAATTCTTCATAACCGGTAAGTTTTGCCGTTAATGCTAACTGCATTATAGGTAGTGGAGATAACGCTATGTTGTTGTCTATAATTTTTCGAGATAGATTTTTAATTTCATTACGCATTATCGAAGTAATTTTATCTTGTTTTGCCATTAACATTAACGCATAAGCTTTTATCGAAAGCTCTACATGATCATATCTATCTGAATTTTGATAATAATATCTCATGTTATCAAGAACTGAAGCGGAATAGATATACTCTCCAATTCGTGTCATCGCTGAATTGAGTGCTTTATCATTCACTTGATAACCTCGTTCTTTAGCTTGAAGTAGAAAATCAGTGGCATAGACAGTAAGCCAATATTCCTCATTACTTTCACTACTCCAAAGACCAAAACTACCATTACTTCTTTGCATTGATAAAATACGAGAAATCCCTAATTGAACATTTTGACGACGTTCTTCATCCGAATCGGTTTTGATGCCTAATGCAGCTAGCTGTTCACTATTAGCATATAAAGATGGAAATAAGCCACTTGTAGTTTGTTCCAGACATCCATAAGGATACGCAAACAATTCTTTGATATATTGGGCAACATTTAACGGTGGCTGATTAGAAACAATTAATTGAGCGCTAACAGTATTATCAATTAAATTATCTAAATTAGATGGAGATAGCATCCAACTTTCACCTGCATCAATTGCTTCAACATAACTTTTGTAGGTTGCAGAATAGGCAGGCCTGACTCCTAATTTCCATGAACGGTTGATTTTATAATCCGATCCATCATTCAATTTAATTCCTGTTACGGTGACTGTTATGGTTCCTTGACCATAGCCGTAATCAGCAATAATAGGGATTTGAATAATATTTTTCTGCTTTGTATCAAGCTTAAGATTGATAGATTTCGATTCTGTTTGATAAACCAGTCCTGAGGTTGCGACATCAATTTTCATGGTTTGAGTTGTATCAGTCAAATTATGGATATCTAATGCTAATTCAGCACGATCTCCACCTGATATGAATCGAGGAATAGACAATTCAGCAATCACAGGAGAAGCAACAATCATCGCTTGCTCAGCTTTACCAAAGCGGTTGTCATCCCATGCTTGCGCCATTAAACGTAATTCTCCATTAAAATTTGGTAATGCTAACTCAACAATTCCTTCACCATTTTCATTTAATTGGATCGTTTTGAGTTGTTGAGCAACGATGTTTACTTCCGTTAATGGTCTTTTACCGCCTGCGGCTACCGCATCACCACCAAAACTCATTTTAATGTTTCGTCCTTTTGCCTCAATTAACTTGCCGTATACGTCATACTGATCAACATCATATCGTTTACGTCCTAAAAATGAGGTATAAGGATCGGGCGTTGCGAAATTAGTTATATTCAACACGCCTGCATCTACCGCAGAAACTAAAACTGTTACGGTCTGATCTTTATTAATTGCTTGTTTATCCATTTTTATTTTAATTGGAATGGTTTTTTCTGGCTCGGTTTTATTCGGTGCGTCAATCGTGATATTTAATTGACGATTTGACGTGTCTAACGGTAAATAAAGTAGACCAACCGCCCGTTTAACCGTTTGTACTTCAGCATTCGTCGATGGTCGGATAATCATTGCATTTATATAAATATCGTGACGTTTCCAATCATTAATTGGGATTTCAACTTCAAGACCTTCATCGTCAACGGTAATTTCTTTTTTCCATAATGTTCCATCGTTGGTTTCAAGTGATATGTAACCTGAACCGGCAGCCGGCGCTTGTACGTGTACTTTTGCTGTATCACCAACCGAATAAAATGCTTTGTCTATACTCAATTTTACCTGATCTGGACGCAAATTATTTGTACCTTGAGTATTATCTTCCCAGTCATAGCCAGCCCAAAAACGAATGTTACTTACTACATTGGTATTTGGATCCACAATTTCCATTCGATATGCCCCATAATCATCAGGTTGATAGCTGACTTTAGCTGTAGCGTTTTCATCAATGGAAATCCTATTTTCTGAAACAACAAACTCTTTTAAAGTTGAATGTTGCTCCCAACCACTACCATCAGACCAAGACCAATAATAATTTCGACGCTCACGCACTACACGGGCTATTAAATTATTTGTAGCAAGTTTTTCACCTTGCTTATTCACGTAAGCGACTTCAAACTCCGCTAAAGCGCCAATGTCAACAGTTGGACGCTCACTATAAGTATCCATCTGCCAATTGTAATAAGGTTCGTCACTAAATAAAGTACGTAAAGCGGGAAGTTGATTTGCTGGCCAAATATCTTGAGTTGTATAACGAGTAACTGGTCTTCCACCCGAATCCAATAAACTTATATTTGTCACGATTCTAATAGGTTTTTTTACACGAGCCCACTGATCTGCACTAAGCTTGATTTCTGTTTTACCATTATTATCCAAAGTTTCATCAATTTCGGACAACTCAGTATAATCTGTCTCACCTTGAACATTTCCGATTTTAAAATCATTTAATCCCTGAACAGTTCTTAAATTTTTATAATAGTTCCTACCATTCAATTTATTCCCAGAAGCTGGTGCACCATAGAGATACCAACCTTTTATACTAAATTCCACGTCTTGATCAAATGATATAGGTTCATTAGAAGGCGCTTTGATTTCCATTGCCATTCTTTCGGGCAGGAACTCTTCTACTTTAAAATAAGAAAAACGATAGTTGTCATCACCGACATTAATACGAAGTGACCATTTACCTGTTGGCGCATCATTTGGTATCGTGAACTCAACTTGATATAAACCATGCGTGTCTGGTTCTTTTTTTACGTAACCACTTGCTATAACATTATCGTCAGAAGAGAGCACCTCAACCATGATTGGTTGATCAGGTAATTGTTGTCCGTCAGCATCACGTAATAATGCGTTAAAATAAACCTTTTCACCGGGACGATATAAATCGCGAGGCCCAAAAATAAATAATTGTTTTGAATAAAAAGTTGAACCAGATAGATTAAAGTCCGTTAAATTTAGGGCATTACGATTAATGGTGACAAATGAAGTCTGGCTTCCATCATCGGCTGTTAATAAAGAATAATTAGATCCTTCTGGTAATGTGATCTCAGCAAAACCTTCATTATTCGTTTGGAATGAAAGGGTATTACAATTATTATTGTTGTCATTTGAGGAGTTAACACAAAGTAGCGATAAATTTATGTTTGGTAACGGTTTGCCATTATCTAATCCATGAGTCATCACCAATAATTTACCATTGTTGTAAGCATGAATAGCTATCCCAATATTACTGATTGAAAATAATGTGGCAGGCAATTCATCATTATAAGATCCAGCTTTATCCATTATTGCAAGATAAATGCCTTCTTTATTTATTTCTGAAAACTTAGATAAATCCAGTAATAGTGTTTCTTGAGTATTGGGTGTAGGATTCAGATCAAACCTTGAAGAAAAAGATAAATCCATATATTCTTCAAAATTTTGTGAACGCCAAGTATAATAACGGTTTATAAATCCGTAATTCGTAATAAATTTAGCTAACTTTTCTGGTTTGATTCGATAAAAATTTATATCGACTTTATCAATATTCAGTGTCGTAACCGGTAAACCATTCATGGATTTGCTGGGTAATAATACTCCACTACTTGAAAAAGCGATAAAAGGCTCACGATTTTGGGTATTAATTTCAATTTGATATACTGAGGATAAACTCTTATCATTGATAGCAGATAACATTTTATCAATGGTCAAGGTTAACTTACGATTCGGTTCAAGGAATCGATGCCTTAATTCCAAACCGTTATTTGAAAGCTCCCATGCGCCATCAACCGTTCCTTTTTCCTTATCGACAAGTCTTAGAAGATTGGAAAAATTGAGTTTAGGGTTAACCGGAACAGAAAACGTAACAACTAAAGTACTCGAACCATCAAGTATCATTTCTGAGGTATCAAGGACAGTAAAAGGGTTATTTTTATATTTTTCTTTTAACTCAGGAGTAACAGTAAATATACTTTGAGTTTGATTATTTTGATTCGAATTAATCTTTGAAGTATTGTCATTGACAGATTGAGTTGTTGTCTGACTATCTTTGTTTTCATTAGCTATCGATGCAGATTTATTATTATTATCACAACCGATTAAAACCAAAATTAAGCTCAACACGCTTAACCCTTTAATAAAGCTCATTATTTTTCACCTATTTTCTATTCCAAATATTACATTATCAACATTTTTCGATTATCTATATTATGCACTGCCTAAAAACGTTTGGCAAAAGTTGTTTTTAAAGACAATGCCACTCCTTCGAGTATGTCTGATAAAAAAATTATCTTTTATTAAAACATATTGTTAATAGAAACCATTGCCATTATATGAAGAGACAAAACTCATTTATTCATGAAAATAAATGAGTTTTGTAAATAGTGGAAGGCGCTTCGTTACAAAAGCGAACAAAATTATGAATTGGCGCTAGCTAACGTCATTAATCTTTTCATTAAAAAATTTAAAATAACACCATAAAGGGGTAAGAAGAATAATCCACAAATTAAAATTTTAAAGCTATAGTCAATCGAGGCTATTTCGATCCAATGATTCGCCATAAATTCGTCGTTACTTTGATAAAAGG
>CAMLAI010000049.1 GCA_946477995.1 uncultured Gilliamella sp.
TGGTGGAGCTGGCGGGAGTTGAACCCGCGTCCGAAATTTCTACATCCTTGGTACTACATGCGTAGTTTGTCTTTAAATTTCGCCTACCTGCTGCGGACAAACACGCTACCGATAGACTAGCTTGATTAAGTTTAATGCTTCCGCCCCAAGCAAGGCTTCCACACGATCTCGTTTGGGTTTGACTCCTCTTTATCCCCGTCCTACGAGCGGAGGCTAGGGAGAGAAGGCTCTATGCAGGTTATTAAGCTGCTAGTGCGTAGTTTTCGTCGTTTGCGACTATTTTTTTGCGGTTTATTTACGAGGCCTACCGCACCTCGGCATGCACCTTGGGTTTCGCAAATCCCGTCGAATCCAGAATCAGCCCCAATTGTGATAAGTAACGTAATACAATATCGGGACATTATAGGTGAAATCAAGCATGAATACAAGTTAGCTTAGTTTGGGTTAGCCAATCAAATGTTTGTTTTATGATAGTTTTGCTCTTATTAAAAGCGTTAAATAGTTTCATTTGTAAATGTGACTTTATAACTAGCGTTAGAGGGGATGGGTTACAAAGCTGACATGAATAATTAGTGGATGTTGAAAAAGTAAAAAATTTTACTTTTTTTGAAAAAAATTTAATTAAACAAATAAAAATAAATCAAATAATTAAAAATTATTTTAATAAAATTTCAAAAATATCTGAAATTAAATTGAACTTTTTGGGTTTTTGCTTGTCTATATTAACAGATTACGTTTTTTCATTTTTTGCCCTCCACTCGAATTTCGGGTGGATTTTTTTTATCTGTCATCTTTCTACTTCATATTTACCTATCATTATAATGACTTGAAATTGTTTGCACACAAAAGAGCATAGCGTTAGTATAAGTGCATATTCTTAAATAGCATTATTTTTAACAAAATCAAGTAAGCACTAGACATAATTTTTGTATTATTCCTAATATATTTATCAATGCCTTTGAAAAGTGAGTAAAAATTTACTCAGAAAGGGCTACATTGCTGTAAGATTGAGGTCTTTATGTTATTAACAAAAAGAACACAGGGGCATTTAATTGCATTAATGACTGTGTTTTTTTGGGGAACGACGTTTATTTCCACCAAAACATTATTAATTGAGTTTAAACCGATAGAGATTTTATTTTTTCGTTTTTTACTGGGTTATGTAACGCTCTGGATTCTATGCCCTCGTTTGTTAGTTTGGCAAGGAGTAAAACAAGAGTTCATGTTTTTATGTGCTGGATTATGTGGGATTACCTGTTATTTTTTATGTGAAAATATTGCATTAACCTATACTACTGCTTCAAATGTAGGAATTATCACAACATTAGCCCCCATATTTACTGCGCTATTAGCTATGTTTTTTCTCAAGGCTGAAACACCACCTAAGCGTTTTTACGTTGGTTGTTTATTTGCCTCGATTGGCGTTGGATTAATCTGCTTTAATGGCAAATATGTGCTTGCCATGAATCCGCTTGGTGATCTGCTCGCTATGCTAGCCTGTTTATTTTGGGCATGTTATTCGATTTTAACTAAAAAAAGTAGTCATCGAGGGTATAACACGATTTTATTAACCCGACGATTCTTTTTTTATGGTTTATTGCTCATGCTTCCAGCACTTTATTTATTCGATTTTAAACTAAATTTAGCCCGATTTAGCAATACAACCAATCTATTTAATATCCTGTTTTTAGGCGTAGGGGCATCTGCAATTTGTTTTGCATCTTGGAATTATGCGGTGAAATTAGTGGGGGCTGTAAAGATTAGCATTTATCTCTATCTGGTTCCTGTGTTAACGATTATTGGTGCGGTAATTATATTGAATGAGCCGTTTACTTGGCTTGCTGCGTTTGGCACATTATTTACGCTCTGTGGTGTGTTATTATCCGAGCGAAAAGTTAAATTAAAAAGATAGTTTGATTTATATCATTCTACCAAATCAAAAAAGTAGAAAAAAATCGCCTCTTTTTTTTGCTAACTAAAATTTTAGGTCATCTTAGTTTATTCGCTTATCAATGGCATCAAGCATAATTTGACCTAAATGTTAATTATATCTCAAAATAGTGTCCCACATTAAGGAAGTGATAAATCGTATGAGTCAGGAATCAAAGAAAATGGTCGATCAACAAAAAATTATCAATAATGTTCAAACTTTTGTTAAACAAAAACTTGCTGACGATTTTTCTGGTCATGATATGGCGCATATTGAAAGAGTGGTTAAATTGGCAAAACAAATTTTAAAACATGAGCCAACAGCCAATGACTTTATCGTGATTTTAAGTGCCTATCTTCATGATGTTATCGATGAAAAAGTGGTATCAGATGTGAATCACGCCATGAGTGAGTTACACGATTTTTTAAATCAACAAACGATCAGTCAAAGCGAAATTAAACACATTTTTGACATTATTGAAAATATGTCATATCGAAAAAATCTTACTCAAAAAAAAGAATTGTCGTTAGAAGGGCAAATTGTACAAGATGCAGATCGATTGGATGCCATTGGTGCTATTGGTATCGCTCGGACGTTTTACTATGGGGGTAACAAGCACAATATTATGTATGATCCCACTATATTACCCAGAACATCATTAAATGAAGAAAACTATAAACAACCTAATACAGTAATAAACCATTTTTATGAAAAACTCTTTTTACTCAAAGATAGGATGAATACACAAATTGCTAAAAAAATCGCATTAAAACGTCACGCTATATTGGTTGAGTTTGTGAAGCAATTCGAAAAAGAGTGGGATGGTGATGAAGAATAGATAATATTCTAAATTAATTGATAATATCGATATGATCGATATAATTGATCAATAATCTGAATAAAATAGAAGGGGTTATCATGACGATTTCGATCAACAGTAAAGTAATGCTTAGTCATCATGTAGCAATGCAGCAACTCGGTTTTGGCACTTATCAATTAACTGATTTTGATGAATTATCATGTGCAGTAAATGCGGCTATTAATGCGGGGTATCGAGCGTTTGATACCGCTCAGCTTTACCAGAACGAAAAGCAACTCGGGCAAATTCTTAAAGATTGCCATGTCGCACGTGATAAATTGTTTATTACCACTAAAATCAATAATAGCAATCAAGGTTATGATAAAACATTAGCGGGTTTTGATCAGTCGCTAAAAGATTTACAGCTTGATTACCTCGATCTTTTTTTAGTTCACTGGCCATTAAGTGACACTTTTTTTGATACATGGAAGGCATTCGAAAAACTGTATGAAGAAAAGCGTGTGCGGGCAATCGGCGTTTGTAATTTTCAAATCTCGCATTTAGAATTACTCTCAACCAAAGCAAATATTAAACCCATGCTTAATCAAATCGAGATTCATCCTTATTTAACTCAAATCGAATTAGTGGAATATTTACGACAACAAAAGATTGCTATTGAAGCTTGGTCACCGTTGGCTCGTAACAAAGTCATTAATGATCCGCTTCTTATTAAAATTGGTAATAAATATCAGAAATCAGCATCACAAGTGACATTACGCTGGCATATTCAAAATGGTTACATTGTGATCCCTAAATCAGCACATCCGGATCGAATTGTGCAGAATGCCAATATTTTTGATTTCGAACTCACTCCAGATGAAATACAAGCGATTAATGGACTTAACCAAAATCTACGCGTAGGGCCGAATCCAGATAACGTTTATCAAAAAAATGGTTTTTGATGGTGAAAGATAAGATCTCTCAGATCGAGAGATCATGAATCAATATGGGATAGGTGCTCCAACCAAAGATAGAACAATCGGTAGGGTAATTAAACTGATTAAAGTACTGAAAAAAGTGGCACTTGATACAAGTTCAGGGTGTGTGTCAAATTGTACCGACATTAATGTCGTGTTTGCTGCACTTGGCATCGCCGCTAGTACTATTAGCACTTGCTTATATACCGGTGCAATAGGCATGAAGTAGACCATGGCACAAGCAACAATTGGCGATAGAATCATCCGAGTGAGGAGTGCAAAAGATAATTTAGGATAATCCAGTTGGGTGATTTTTATTTTCGCTAATTGCATACCTAATATAATCATAATCACCACGATGGATGCGTCACCAATCATCCCAATGGACGTCATAATCGATTTAGATAAGGGAATGTTACAAAGTTGAAAAAGGATACCTAAAAACGCCCCATACGCCACAGGCATTCGAATAACTTTGTTAATGACATCTTTTTGCGTAACGATATCATCTCGTGCGCTACCTTTTGCCGCATAATAGATACCAACAGTACTCATGACAAATTGTTGTAGCACCATCATAATTACGCCCAGATCAAATCCTATTGTGCCAAAAAAGACAAGCAATACGGGTGTGCCATAATTACCATTGTTCATAAAGCAAGCGCTTAAAATCATTGCACAGCGTTCTTTGCTGGAATATTTCATCAAAATAGACCAAATCGAAATAATGATGACTAGAGCAAAACAGAGACCAAAAATATAGCAAATATAGAATAAGTATTCTGTTGTTAAGGTATGTGTATAAAATGTTTTAAATGCCAAAAAGGGTGAAAGCACATACAGTGACATTTTGGACAGGTTTGCCACATCAAAATGTAATTTTTTCTGCGCAATAAATCCCACCACGAAAATACAAAAAATAGGAAACAAAATAGTAAAAAATTGCATAGGTTTTATCTTTAATTTAATTGATTAATTCATTGCATCAAGTGCAACAATGATGGATTGTTTTAGTTTATGACAGGTATCATCATCAAGGGCATGGTTATGTTTGTTGGTTAAAATAAACAAATCCTCGATATGTTCGCCGATAGTCGCAATTTTCGCACTTCTTAACGAAATCTCCAAGTTGGCAAAAACCTCACCAACGCACGCCAAAAGTCCTGGTCTATCTAAAGCAATCAATTCCATATAGGTTTGACTTTCGTTAAAGGATGATAAAAAGTTAATTTGTGTCGGCACTGAAAAATAGCGTAATCGTTGTTTAGGCGGTTTTACCGTAACACCTTTATAAGTCGGTTGTTGTAATGTTTTTTCAAGTGCATTTATTATACCTTCATGGCGATCAGATTGAACGGTATTGCCGTTAGGTTCCAGTACAATAAAGGTATCAAGCGCAAATCCTTGTTTATTAGTGATGATAAGCGCTTCAAGTATATTTAAATTGTGCATACTTAAGTTGTTGCAGACGGTAGCAAACAAATAAGGTCGGTCTGGTGAGTAAATAACGATTTCTGTACCACCATGATACGGCGTCGGATTGATCATAACTAGTGTTTGCGTTAAGTCGTGGTTTAACAAATTTTGAGCATGCCACACAATCTGTTCGGTAGTGTAGCGCAAAAAGTAATCCACCCGATAGTTTAGCCAAAAGTTTTTGATGTGTTGCTCATCATAATTTTGAGCGATTAAGATGGATAGTGCTTCTTGCTTGTGTTGACGAGCAATACTCCGCTGTTCCGGTATTTGGTTTATTCCAATATCAAATAAGTGTTCGGCATTAAAATACAGTTGACGTATTAAGCTTTGTTTCCAACTGTTCCAAAGTGTTTCGTTCGTCGCACACACATCAGCAACGGTTAAGCAGAGTAAATATTGAAGGCGACGCCGACTTTTAACTTGTTGAACAAATTCTTGAATCACAGCAGGATCTTGTAAGTCTCGATTTTGTGCCGTGACTGACATCAGTAAATGATAGCGTACTAACCAAATAATCAGATCAGTATCTTTTGTTTCAAGCTCATGTAATTGACAAAATTTTTCAACTAATTTAGCACCAATTTCAGAATGATCACCATGTCGACCTTTACCGATATCATGAAATAAACCCGTAATAATTAACAGTTCAGGTTTGGATAATTTAGCAAAAACGTTTGAGCTATTAGGATGCTTTTGTTTCCCTTGTTCTGATTTTAAACTATCAAGCTCTATTAATAATCGTACCGTATGTTCATCAACTGTATAGGTATGAAATAGATCAAATTGCATCATACCAGCGATATGTTTCCAACCAGGTATATAGACCGCTAAAATACCATAACGATGCATGGGTAAAATTGCTTTTGCAATGGCATCCGGATGCTTAATGATTAACATAAATAGTGTTCTGGCTTTAGGGTGTTCACATAATAATGTGGTAAGTTTTCGCCTTGCAGAGCGTAACTGACGAATGGTATTAGAATAGAGACCGATGATTTGAGGATTGAGCAAAATGGTGTAAAACAGCTGTAATATCATTGTCGGATCTTTTTTAAAGATACTATCATCTTTTACATCAATTAATTTTTCTCGGATTTGAAAGTGCTCATCGATATCATAGGGTTTATTGCTTGGATTAACTTCAAGAATAGATTCATCAAATAATTGCAGTAACATCTGATTTAGTTCGGTAACGTTATGTGCAATTCGATAGTAATCATGCATCATTTGTTCAACAGGTGCGTTTCCTTGACCTTGATAGCCTAACAGCTTGGCGATACTTAATTGGCGATCAAAAAGCAATCGGTTGTCATAGCGAGTAATGACACTATGAAGCGCAAAACGAATACGCCATAAAAATTTACGACAAGTTCTAAATTCGTCTACCTCTTCTGGAGTGAGGTAATGAAAATCAGCAATTTTTTGCAAAAATTCATCGCCAAAGTGACGAATCGCAATCCATTGAATAATTTGCATATCCCGTAGACCGCCCGGACTATTTTTTAAATCAGGTTCAAGATTATAAGTTGTACTGTGATATTGCTGATGTCGGGCTTGTTGTTCGGCAATTTTAGCACGATAAAAAGCAGGAGAAGGCCAAATTTTATCACTAAAAATGTGTTGTCGAAGGGTTTGTAATAATGGATTATTACCCGCAACCCATCTTGATTCAATTAAATTGGTCATGATAGTAATATCGTTTTTAGCTTCTTGCAAACACGTTTTTAGCGTTCTGACACTATGACCTATATCCAAATGAAGATCCCAAAGCAGCCGTACTAACTTGCCGATTTGTTTTTCGATGTCATAATTAAGCGGGTAATCACTTAATATCAAAATATCAATATCTGACAAAGGGTGTAGCTCTGCTCGCCCATACCCCCCGACAGCGATTAATGCAATACGATTATTTTTTAAAGTTGATGAAGTTTGATCGGGAATTTGAAAATAGCACCATAATCGTGCAAGTAATTTATCGATAAATTGACTGCGTAGATGCACTAATTCATCAATATCTGCATTTTGTTTAAATTGCTTCATCGACCATTGTTGAAATTGGTCAAGGTGTTGTTTGAGAAAGTTAATATTTATCTCAGCATCACTAAAATCAAGTGGTGAAATAGGATAAATTAAATGCACTTGCGTCATGGGAATAAAATTAAGACCATTCAATAATCATATCGTTACCTGATTTTCACAGACTGTCAAGCAACAGTTTAGTTTGTTGCTTGAACTTTTGTTTTAATTTTTTACACGATCACAATTTATTTCTACATTCATTTTTCGATTTGCGTTTGGAGCATTATCGATAAGAATTTCAGTTACTTCCGTTGTTTTGAATTTGTCTGGTGATAAATAGTTCATGGTCTTTTGCGTTTTTGATGTAACACCATTATTGGATTTTATATCCATTGAATCATTATAATAAGCTTTTAAATTATATGGATAAGATGTATCTGTACCAAAATTGAAAAATAAGGTATTGTCCTTCATAAAATACTTAATCATCCCTTTATCTTGTTTGAGTGGTGCATAGTCAGAAAATTTACCATTTTCCCATTTTGCCTCTTGCCCTGAAAATGTGCAATCCCACTCACCAATAAGCATTTCTTCAGTTACTTTTTTTTCACCACAACCAACCAAAACTAAACCGACAAGACTACTCAATAAAAGTTTTTTCATATTAAAACCTATAATTAATGTAAGTAAAAATGAAGTAAGTTTTTTCAAGATCGATGAATAGTACTGTTTCAAACGTTAGTGCAACTACAATATAACACAGTTTTATTTAATTATGCTTCAAATATTGATAGTAATTAACACGAAAACATTTACTGTTATCTATTATGATTTATACCCCAAAAAAACAACATAATTTCGTCAAGCTAAAAAGCAATTCGATAGTTTTTACCTTACATTTTAAATATCATAAACTAAATAAAAGCGTTGATGGGCTTTTATTTTAGTTAAAGCTAATTTTTTGTATCGATTGAATCATTAGCATTTTCATAAACTAAAGCGGAACCCTTAGTTAATATTGCAGAGACCGAAACATCAGATAATTTAATCGTATGCTGACCTGGTTTTAAATCATACTTAGATACAGGAATCGCATTGTTATCAAGATAGATAGCATAACCAATAATTTGTTGTGATTGATTCAAATCATTATTGACGTTAATACTGATTAATGTATTGATTTTGCGAAATGTCGAATTTTGGTGATTACTGATCTTTTGTTCTAATTTTTTTGATATTTCAACAACCATACCGCCTGACTCGTTATTGCGTATTTGGATATCGCCATTACCCGTTTTTCCTCCTACCATAATCGGTATTTCAAATACTGCTTTAGAATCCATTTTTTCTCGATAACATTCAATATATTTTGCATCCGCAAAAATTTTTTGAATTTCATTTTTGGCTTTTATTAACGTGGATGATTCTTGTCGTGAATCTTTAAAGTCAGTACATGATGAAACTTCAATCAATATTTTTGACTGTACGGTTTTTACTGTTTCACTTTGCACGTCGCTAAGGTTTACTGTCGGTGCTAATTCAACTTTACAACCTGATAGTAACGTAATAGCAATTAAACTTATCATGAATTTATTCATTTTACTTCTTACTTCCTTTTGATTTATTTAACTAATATTGGTTAAATAATACAATTAAAAAGATTATTAATCAAACATTAAGAAATGTAATATAAATTAAAAAAAGAAATTGGATTGTAATTACTTGGATTTGGTTAACCGCTAAAGACAAAACATGCACAGGCTTTAGTACTAAACCTGTGCAAGTCAGGATAGGAAGTTTTAATGACAGCGTAAATTATAAAGTAAAATCACTCAAATCATCTTCATTGATTTCAGAATCAATTTGACCGACTAGATAAG
>CAMLAI010000050.1 GCA_946477995.1 uncultured Gilliamella sp.
TTTATTTAGGGGATAATATCTATTTTAAAAAAACAGAAGGGAGTTTAAAAAAAGCAGAAGAATATTATCTGAAAGTGTCTTATTCCAATGATTTATTTAAACATTATATTATTGCTCAAATCATGTTATCAGTCATTGATAATAATAATGAAGCTTCTTCACTATTTGCCGATGCCAATAAACGCGAGCAATCCGTTACTCAGTACATTTGTTATATCAGAACATTAGCACAAAATATTCAGGAGCAGTTACTGGTTACATTTAAATTAAATGAAAACTTAAAAAGTGAAGAGAAACAATATGAACGGCAGGTTGCGCATTATACTAGACCGGGCGTGTTATTTAGTCTTTTAAAAAATGAGCCTAGCGATTTTCGTTTAAATGTGGTTGATTTTATGAACGATCCCACTGAAAATCAGATCCTGACTAATTGGCTCGATATTAAAACCGATAGGGATAGTGAAATTAAAAGCTTTTTAGCCAGTTTTTCATTTAATCATAATTCGTTAAATCAATTTCGTTTATATGGCAATGAAAACAATATTGTCGGCTCGAGTGTCAGTGTCGTATTTAATCAAAATTTTTTTGGCGACGATGTTCAGCAAAGCATCAATCCTGATGGTATTAATCATTTAAATAAATTCACATCAGTTAAAATGGCAAGACAAGATTTTATTGATAATAAAACTGATGCTAATGAGAAGAACGAACCGTTAACACAATCCTCCTTTCATGATCTACCTTTGTTCCGTTGTTTGTATTTTGATCCAAATAATGAATATATTAGTCTTGCCAAACGTAATAAATTTTCTTTTTATCTGGAGCACCGAGAAAGTTCTGCAGCTGAGATTGAAAAAAAATGGAATGACTACCTAAAACAATTAGATGAAAAGCATAAAATTAAAACAATTAGAGAGATATTAAATCAAATAAAACAAAAAATAAAAAAATTAAAGGCAAACGGACAGGTAAAAAATCTTTCTATTCTCGATCAATTAATTACCTTAGCCGTCATGCCTATCTCGTGCTTAATCAAGCATGCTGCATTTGAAGATGAAGATGAATGTCGAATGATTTATATCACAAATATTGCCGATGAAAAAATTCAAGCGCCGACAGATTATGTTCAAGCCAGCAGTTTATTTATTAATTACAAAACGGTGGAAGATTATATTGAGAAGATTTATTTAGGTCCGCAATGTGAAGCACATCATAAATTATGGATTACTAACCACTTTCGTATTTCGTCAAAACCAAGATCTAAGTTGGTTAAAGTGATTCAATCCGAAATGCCGTTGCGCTAATTTTTACAAAGGATGCTTTATAACAAATAGCATCCTTTGGTTAAACTTGCTATTGATATACTAAAATAAATTTTATTTTTGCACACAAAATATTCACTTGACATTGCATCAATGAACTAGTTTAATAGTACAACATTCATTTTACATTAATAATAATCATGAAATCACAATACTGTTATTTGATTGCTTGCAAATTCGCTAATTTTGGTTGGTGGCGTATCACTTTGGGCGGGTGATTTGATAAAGCATTGTCTTTGTTTATAAAACCCGCTTAGCGCGGGTTTTTAGTTTTTAATAATCAAATGCATAGTTTAAATAAAAATTTAAAAATAGAGAGTCAACAATGAATAAGCCAACATTAACGCAGATAACCAAAACCATTGGTTATTATCAAGATCCGACTCAGGTATTTTATCAATTATGTCATGACAGGCCAGCTACATTGCTGCTTGAATCAGCCGAAATCGATAACAAGCAAGGCATAAAAAGTGTGATGATTGTGGATAGTGCGTTACGCATTTCGGCAATCGATCAGCAGGTGATATTTGAAGCTTTAACTTCAAATGGGCAAACGTTGTTACCTTTACTTGCCGATGCATTTTCAGCAAGTACTGTGAAAGTTGAAGCTGAAACGTCAAAGTTGACATTGGTGTTTCCTCAAGTTGATGCCATGCAAGATGAGGATTCTCGATTAAAATCGCTATCCGTTTTTGATGCGTTAAGAACGCTACTTAGTCTTGTGAATTATTCGAAACAAGCAAGCCATGATGCGATTTTTGTTGGCGGGCTATTTAGTTATGATTTGGTGGCTGGTTTTGAAAATTTACCTAAACTCCCTACTGATATGCGCTGCCAAGATTTTTGTTTTTATTTAGCCGAAACGTTATTAGAAATTAATCATCAAAATCACGTTTCAATATTAAAAGCGACCGCTTTCACGGCTGATCCAAACGAAGTGGAACGTTTAACTAAACGTATTGATGAGCTGCAAACTTTGTTAAACCAACCGATAAAGCCAATTCCTACTCAATCCCTTGCCAATATTATTGTTGATTGTAATAAAAGTGATGATGACTTTAATACCATAGTTAAAAAGATGCAAGATGCGATTCAACAAGGCGAAATATTTCAAGCAGTGCCATCTCGTCGATTTACACTGCCTTGTCCTAAGCCTTTGTCTGCCTATCAACTTCTTAAAACTAATAATCCAAGCCCTTATATGTTTTATATGCAAGATAAGGATTTTGTGTTATTTGGTGCTTCACCAGAAAGCGCACTTAAATATAGTAAAGCCACCAATCAAGTTGAAATCTATCCTATTGCCGGAACGCGTCCTCGAGGCTTAACCGCTAATGGCGACATTGATTATGATTTAGATAGTCGTTTAGAGTTAGATATGCGTACCGACAAGAAAGAACTAGCAGAACATTTAATGTTAGTCGATTTAGCTCGTAATGATTTAGCACGTATTTGTCAGCCGGGTACACGATATACTAAAGATTTACTCAAAGTTGATCGCTATTCGTTTGTGATGCATTTGGTGTCAAAAGTCATTGGTCAATTACGTGAAGATTTAGATGCACTTCATGCTTATCAAGCGACCATGAATATGGGGACATTAACCGGTGCGCCCAAAATTCGTGCAATGCAATTGATTGCCGAATCAGAAAAAGTTAAACGGGGTAGCTATGGTGGGGCAGTAGGGTATTTTACTGCCAATGGTGACCTTGATACGTGTATTGTGATTCGTAGTGCTTATGTTGAAAACGGCATAGCGACTGTTCAAGCTGGTGGCGGCGTGGTTTTAGATTCTGAACCACAATTTGAATCCGACGAATCACGTAATAAAGCGCGCGCTGTGGTTAGAGCAATTATGGCAGCACATAATGTAGAAGGTGTATTCTAATGGCTAATATTTTATTTATTGATAATATTGATTCTTTTACTTATAACCTCGTCGATCAACTACGTAATAGCCAACATCATGTGACGATTTACCGTAATACGATCCCGGCTGATGTGATAGTTGAAAAACTCTCACAAATGCAAAATCCGATTTTGATGTTATCGCCAGGACCCGGCGCACCAAGTGAAGCAGGTTGTATGCCAGAATTACTTAAACGCCTAAAAGGTAAATTACCGATTATAGGTATCTGCCTTGGTCATCAGGCGATTGTTGAGTCTTATGGTGGAAGCATTGTACCAGCGGGTGATATTTTACATGGCAAAGCTTCACTTATTGAACACGATGAACAAGCCATGTTTAAAGGCTTACCTAATCCATTACCGGTCGCGCGGTATCATTCATTAAAAGGCGAAAATATTCCTAAAACTCTAACCATTAATGCCTTGTGTAACAATATTGTGATGGCGGTGCGTAATGATGAGGATCGGGTGTGTGGTTTTCAGTTTCATCCCGAATCAATTTTAACTATTCAAGGCGTAAAACTGCTTGAGCAAACCATTGAGTGGGCGCTTAATCCATCACAAAAAACAGCGCAACCAAAACAAGAAGCCATTATTGATAAGCAAGAGTATAATATTCAACCTATTCTCAATAAGTTATATTTAGGACAGGTATTAAGCCAACAAGAAAGTAAAATACTGTTCAACTTAATTATTCAAGGTAAAATCGAACCGACGGTATTGGCAACTGCAATAATTAGTATGAAAGTTCGCGGTGAAAAGCCAGATGAAATCGCAGGAGCTGCGCAAGCACTGCTTGAAAATGCCGATAGTTTTGCTATTCCAGATTATGCGTTTACCGACATTGTCGGAACAGGTGGTGATGGTACCAACAGTATTAATATTTCAACCGCCAGTGCCTTTGTGGCTGCTGCGTTAGGTTATAAGGTGGCTAAACATGGTAACCGTGGGGTGTCGAGTAAATCAGGTTCATCAGACGTGTTGTCTGCTTTAGGCATTAAATTAAATATGCCGGCCGAAGATTCGCGTAAGGCGTTGGATGAGCTTGGTGTATGTTTTTTATTTGCTCAGCAATATCATTCAGGTTTTCGTCATGCCGCGCCGGTTCGTCAGCAATTGAAGACTCGAACGATTTTTAATGTACTAGGGCCGCTCATTAATCCGTCTCGTCCTAAACGAATTTTATTAGGGGTATATCACCCAGATTTAATCAAACCGATTGCTGAAACGTTAACTATGTTAGGTTATACCCATGCCTATGTGGTACATGGTTCAGGAATGGATGAAGTTGCGATTCATGGTGAAACGCAAGTGGCTGAAGTGCATAATGGCAAAATTCGTTACTTTACGTTAACACCGCAAGATTTTGGCTTACAGCAATATACATTAAAAGATATTGAAGGTGGCACGCCAGAGATGAATCGTGATATGTTAATTGCGATTTTACAAGGACATGGCAAACCGGCTCATGAAGCAGCGATCGCCGCTAACGTTGCGATGTTAATGAGTTTGTTTGGTCAGTCCGATTTAAAACAAAATGCTAAACAAGCGATTGAAATGATGCGTAGTGGTAAAGCTTATCAACTATTACAGCAATTAGCGGCAAGATAACAGTGGAGAAAAATATGGCAATTGCAGCATTAACGGAAAATGTTGAAATGGCAACCGTATTGAAAAAAATCATCGAAGATAAACAAAGTTGGTTAGTCTCACAGCAAGCATCAAAACCGCTTGAAACATTTAAAATGGATGTGAAGCCTAGTGATCGTGATTTTTATCAATCATTGAATCAAACTAAAACAGCATTTATTTTAGAATGTAAAAAAGCCTCACCGTCAAAAGGGTTAATTCGGGATGATTTTGATCCTGCAACTATTGCCAAAGTGTATAAAGATTATGCTTCGGCTATTTCGGTGTTGACCGACGAAAAATACTTTCAAGGACGTTTTGAGTTTTTGCCTATCGTACGTAATGAGGTAACTCAGCCTGTTCTTTGCAAAGACTTTATTATTGATGAATATCAAATTTACTTAGCGCGTTATTATCAGGCCGATGCCATTTTATTAATGCTATCAGTCGTCAATGACGATGAGTATCGTCACTTAAGCCGTATCGCTCATCAACTCAATATGGGCATATTAACCGAAGCAAGCACGCAAGCCGAAGTGGAACGAGCAATTGCACTTGGTGCTAAAGTGATAGGCATTAATAATCGTAATTTGCGTGATTTGAGTGTCGATTTAAATCGCGTTAAAAATCTATCGAAAACGATTCCTGATGATCGCATTATTATCAGCGAATCGGGGATTTACACACATAATCAGGTTAAAGAATTAAGTCAGTTTGCTAATGGTTTTTTAATTGGTAGCGCGCTGATGTCAGAACCTAATTTAACCTTAGCGATTCGTAAAGTCATGCTGGGTGAAAATAAAGTTTGTGGTTTAACTCGCGCTGAAGATGCGATAGCAGCTTACCAAGCCGGTGCGGTATATGGTGGATTAATATTTGCACCAAAATCACCTCGTTATCTCTCGCCAATAAATGCCCGTAGAGTCATTTCAGCTGCGCCGCTAAATTGGGTAGGTGTGTTTAAAAATGAAACGATAGATCAAGTTTGTCAAATAGCCGAACAACTTTCACTTTATGCTGTTCAATTGCATGGTGATGAAGATAACCAATATATCCAATTATTACGTGAAAAATTACCTAAAAATTGTCAGATTTGGAAAGCATTAAGTATCAGCAATACCATCCCCGAACACAATAATCCGTTAGTCAGTCGTTATATATTTGATCATGGCGCCGGGGGAACGGGTAAAAGCTTTGATTGGTCACTACTAGCTGGGCAAGATTTAACTAATGTGATTTTAGCCGGCGGCATTAATCCGCAAAATATAAAAAATGCTTTAGCTACAAATGTGATTGGGGTGGATTTAAATTCTGGTGTCGAAATTTCGCCGGGTATTAAAGATAAACACAAAATTCAAGCTGTATTTGAACAAATTTAATTAATGTTAAAAGGAATAGTTATGTCAAAATTAAATCCTTATTTTGGTGAGTTTGGTGGGCAGTATGTCCCTCAAATATTGATGCCGGTGCTTGAGCAACTTGAGGATGCTTTTTTATCAGCGATTCATGATCCAAGTTTTCAAAAAGAGTTTAATGATTTATTAGTCAATTATGCCGGTCGACCAACTGCGCTTACTTTATGTAAAAACTTAACAGCAGGCACTAAAACTAAACTCTATTTAAAACGTGAAGATCTTGTACATGGCGGTGCGCACAAGACCAATCAAGTATTAGGGCAAGCGTTACTTGCCAAACGTATGGGCAAAACCGAAATTATTGCCGAAACCGGTGCAGGGCAGCATGGCGTTGCATCAGCACTGGCCTGTGCGTTACTTGGCTTAAAATGCCGTATTTATATGGGCGCAAAAGATGTTAAACGGCAAGCGCCTAATGTGTTTAGAATGCGTTTAATGGGAGCGACTGTGATTCCGGTTGAAACAGGTTCAGCTACCTTGAAAGATGCTTGTAACGAAGCACTGCGTGACTGGTCAGGAAGTTATGAAAAGGCTCACTATATGCTAGGTACCGCAGCAGGTCCGCATCCTTTCCCGACTATTGTACGTGAATTTCAGCAGATGATTAGCCGCGAAGCCAAACAACAAATTATGGAAAAAGAAGGACGTTTGCCTGATGCCGTGATTGCTTGTGTTGGCGGTGGATCTAATGCAATTGGTATGTTTGCGAATTTTATTGAAGAAAAATCAGTACGCTTAATTGGTGTTGAACCGGGTGGACACGGCATTGAAAGCGGTGAACATGGTGCATCATTAAAACATGGTAAATTGGGTATCTACTTTGGTATGAAATCGCCAATGATGCAAACTGATGAAGGGCAAATTGAAGAGTCGTATTCGATATCAGCGGGCCTTGATTTTCCATCGGTTGGACCTCAACATGCTTATTTAGATAGTATCGGCCGTGCGCAATATGTTTCGATTACCGATGATGAAGCGTTAGATGCCTTTAAAGCGTTGTCGCGTCATGAGGGTATTATTCCTGCGTTAGAATCATCGCATGCTTTAGCTTATGCACTAAAGATGATCAAAGAAAATCCTAATAAAGAACAGCTGTTGATTGTCAATCTATCGGGCCGCGGAGATAAAGATATCTTTACTGTTTATGATATTTTAAAAGCAAAAGGAGAAATTGAATGAACCGTTATCAAAAATTATTTGATAAATTAAATCAAGAAAAGCGGGGCGCATTTGTTCCTTTTGTTCCTGTTGGGGATCCTAATCCAGAACTCTCTTTACAAATAATACAAACTTTAATTGATGCTGGTGCGGATGCATTAGAGCTGGGTATTCCGTTTTCTGACCCTATGGCCGATGGACCAACCATTCAAAATGCGAATATTCGCGCTTTTAAAGGTGGTATTAGTGTTGAAAAATGTTTTGAAATATTAACTCAAATCAGAAGCTATCATACTGATATTCCTATTGGCTTACTCATCTATGCTAATTTAGTTTTTAAAAATGGTATTGATAACTTCTATGCGAAATGTGCAAAAGCAGGCGTAGATTCAGTATTAATTGCTGATTTACCGGTTGAGTATGCACAAGAATTTACCAAACATGCAGAAAAATATAAGATTGCGCCAATCTTTATTTGCCCACCAAATGCTGATGACGAAGTTATTAAAAAAATAGCTGAATTGGGTAAAGGTTACACCTATCTTGTGTCACGTGCTGGTGTAACCGGTACTGAAAATCGCGCCAATAAACCTTTAACGCATTTAATCCAAAAATTGACTCAGTACGGCGCGCCGCCAGCGATTCAAGGATTTGGTATCTCAGAACCCTCACAAGTGAGTGAAGCAATTAAATCAGGAGCAGCTGGTGCGATCGCCGGATCTGCGACAGTCAAAATTATCGAGAAAAATTTAGATGAACCTGAAAAAATGCTCAATGAAATGACCGAGTTTGTTAAAAAGATGAAATTAGCGACGTCTAAATAATTTTTTTCCGCTGAGAATTCAGCGGAATATTTTATTTTTTTATAGATTTGGTTATGCCATTTTGCTTACTTATTTTACATTTGTTTTGTAAAAAAGACTGAAATTTATTCTGTTAGATTAATCAATTACTTCAGCTATATTTGCTAAAATTAACATTATTACACGTTGCACTTTATTTAAAATAAGGTATAATCTTCAACCATCTATCGCGGGGTGGAGCAGCTTGGTAGCTCGTCGGGCTCATAACCCG
>CAMLAI010000051.1 GCA_946477995.1 uncultured Gilliamella sp.
TTAAAACGGGAAGAATATTGGCACTAAAGCAATATCAACCGCCATCACTAAAAAGGTTAATGGTACGCCAACTTTAACAAAATCACTAAAACTATACCCCCCAGGCGCAACTACCATCGTTTTAACTGGCGAAGAAACGGGTGTGATAAACGACGCAGAGGTTGCGATGGCAACAGTCATAGCGAATGGATAAGGGGAATAACCAAATTTTAAGGCTAAATCAATCGCAATTGGCGCGATTAATATGGCGGTCGCTGTATTAGAAATAAATAATCCGACAATTGAACATAATAAAAAAACAAAGGTAAGTACCATATATGGACCAAAAGATCGTAAATGGACTTCAAGCCAAGCCGAAATGAGTGATATACCACCAGTTTTATTTAGTGCTAATGCAAAAGGCATCATCCCTATAATTAAAATTAATGTTGGCCAGTGTATTGACTTGTAGGCGTTAGTCATATCAATGCATTTTGTTGCGCCCATTAATAAACAGGCAATAAGTGCTGCAACAACATTTGGCACAATACCGGTTACCATTAATATAATCATGATAGCTAAATTAATTAAGGCAGCATAAGCTTGTGAGCTTGCTGGAGCAATGTCATCGATATCGGAAGGATAATCGAGTACTACAAAATCACTGGTACGGGTTTGTAGTTTTTGAATTGATCCCCAATCTCCACAGACTAACAGGGTATCACTCATTTCTAATCGTTCTTGGAATAAGTTATTAGTTTCAACAGGAGCATGATTGCGCCAAATACCGATTACGGTCAAAAAATATTTACTACGAAAATCGATTTCATTAAGTGTTTTACCACATAAGCTTGATTCCGGTAATAAGGCAACTTCAGCCATACCGACCTCTTTAACTTGTTCTGAAAAATATTCACCACGCAATACCTTAGGTTCAAGATTATTGGTATTTAGAAAAGTACGATAGTCAGCTTCGGAGTGTGACATATCAAGCAGTAATATATCGTTTTCTCTAAATTCCGTTGAACCATTGACGGGAATAAGAACCTTTTGGAATTTACGCCAACGTTCAATACCAATAACATTTACGCCATGTTCACTACGCAAGTGTAGGCCATCGATGGTTCGACCAACAAAAGGTGAACCCGCTAAAATTTGCGCACGATGTGCTCGACCAATTAATTTATAGTCACGAATCAAATCCGTAATTCGTCGTCTTTGCGGTTGAATTGTTGTTGGCGCAAGTTGATCTGCGGTAAGCAACCAGTTACGAGTTAATACACAGTAAATAAGACCAACAAACAATACGCCTAAACCTATTGGCGTAATTGAGAAAAAACCAAACTCAGTTAATTTAAAATGGCTAAGTTCACTATTTACGACTAAATTTGGTGCAGTTGCAACTAAAGTCATCATACCGCTAATAAGAGCGGCAATACAAAGTGGCATCATCAATTTTTTGACATGAATACCCGTATGATTGGCAATACTGATAGCAACCGGAATAAAAATCGCAACTACGCCAGTAGAACTCATTATTGAACCGAGTAGAGCAGAGCCCAGCATAATATAAATGATGATACGAATATCGTTCTTACCCGCTATTTTTAGGATATATTCACTCATTTTAAACGATATACCGGTTCTAACTAGGCTTTCACCAATGATAAATAATAATGCAATAAGAACGATATTGGGATCGCTAAATCCGGCTAATGCTTCAGATGGTGTTAATATACCTGTAATGGTAATAGCGGTAATTGTCAGTATCGCTATTATGTCCATTCTCAATTTACTAAACGAAAATAGTAAAATTGCGATCAATAACAATATACAAATAATTAATAATGGAAAATATTGGGATAAATAATCAGGTAACAGAGCAGAAATTGATGATATTAACCCATGCTCAGATGACAATTGTTTCACAAAAGCAACTCTATGAAGTAAATACTATGTTAAACATAATACATTGATTTATTGTAATAGGGAATATTATCCAGTCAAGTTATCTTAAAATTGCCCACTTTATTATTACATTTTTAACATTTTCTGCTGTTTTTTTTATAACCTATTCGCATTATGGCAAAGTAGGTGTAATTTATGCATCTAAAAGTGGAATAAAACAATAAAAGTTTTTAGGAGAAACTATGTCATCAAAAAAATCAGTAGCACAAATTATAGTCGATGTTTTAGGTGAAGCCGGAGTTAAACATTGTTATGGGATTGTGGGCGATACATTAAACCAAATTACATCTGCCATTAAAAAAAGTGATATTGAGTGGGTGCACGTTCGTCATGAGGAAGTGGGGGCTTTTGCTGCAGGCGCTGAAGCTTATCTAACTGATCAAATAACTGCATGTGCAGGTTCATGTGGACCAGGAAGCTTACACTTTATTAATGGTATTTACGAAGCGCAACGTAATAAAGTGCCGGTTATTTTATTAGCAAGCCAATTGGTTACTTCACAAAGAGGAACTGATTTTCCACAAGAAGTTGATTTTCCATCTGTTTATAAAAATTGTTCGGTATTTTGTCAGGAAATAAATGATCCAACACAAGCAAGACAAATAACCACAGCGGCAGTTCAAGCTGCGATTAATCAACGAGGCGTTGCTGTTTTAGTCATTCCTTATAATATTAGTTTAGAAAAAGTAGAAGATAATAGTGGTCATAAAATTTACCATCCTAAACCAATTATTCATCCTTCTAACGAAGAACTTAATCAAATTGCCGATATATTAAATAAAAATCATAAGATAGCAATCTTTGCCGGACAAGGCGCTCATGAGGCTCATGATGAATTAATTGGTCTTGCAGAAAAACTAAAAGCGCCAATTGTGCATACATCAAGAGCCAAAGATTTTGTTGAATATGATAACCCATATAATGTGGGTATGACTGGTATGTTTGGGGTTGAATCAGGTTCGACCGCAATCAAAGATTGTGACGTACTACTGATGTTAGGTGCTGATTTTGCTTGGTCACAATTTTACCCAAATAAAGCAATCATTATCCAAGTTGACATTGATGCTACGCATCTTGGACGACGTCATCCTGTGAGTGTGGGCGTTGTTGGTAGTACTAAACCAACAATTACAGCTTTATTGCCATTAATTAACGAAAAGCAAGAGACAGCTTTCTTAGTGAAATGTCGTGAGCTATACACCAAGTCAATGAATAAATTAAATAAAAAATCAATGCCTTCAAAAGCAACCATTCATCCTCAATATTTAACTGAATTAGTGGATAAATATGCAACAGATGATGCGGTTCTTTGTGCTGATGTTGGATCTGCTATGGTTTGGGCATGTAGACATTTTAATACTAATGGTAAAAGACGCACCGTAATTAGTTTAAAACATGGCACAATGGCAAATGCGATGCCTCAAGCGTTAGGTGTACAAAAGGCATTTCCTAATCGCCAAGTCATAACTTTATCTGGTGACGGTGGTATTAGTATGTTGATGGGGGATTTATTAACCACCATCCAAGAAAAATTACCAATAAAAATTATCGTACTTAACAATGGTTCACTTAATTTTGTTGAATTAGAGCAGAAAGTAGAAGGATTGGTTGATCATTATACCGACCTACAAAACCCTAATTTTGCTAAAGTTGCTGAATCTATGGGATTGTTTGCAATAAGTGTAGAAGACTCTGATCTGCTTGAAGCAGCAATGCAATCATTTTTATCACACCCAGGCCCTGCATTGTTGGATGTGAAAACCAGCTCAAATGAGCTTGTTATGCCACCTGAAATCCAAGCGTCACAAGTGATGGGCATGGCACTTTATAGTGTAAAAGCCTCATTGCACGGCAAAATGGGAGATGTAGTTGATTTGTTAGTGGATAATTTCATTAAAAAATAATTCATGCTAAGTCGCCTAATGATGTATCATGAAGTTTAAGATAAAGGCTAATTACATGATATATTAAGATTTCTGCCGCAACATGCGGCAGAAAATCGAATTAAAAGCTCACCGCCCCTTGTTCTGCTGAAGTTAAATTTTCCCGAATAACCGAAAAAAGCTCACGGCCATAGCCATAATGAGAATCATGTAAATCAAACGCATAAGGTTGACGCTTAGCGAGTTCAGCTTCATCTACAAGTAAAGTGATTTCACCCGTTTGACCATTAACTCGAATAATATCACCCTCTTGCACTTTACTTAACAATCCCCCTTCGTAAGCTTCTGGCGTCACATGAATTGCTGCTGGTACTTTGCCTGATGCACCAGATAATCGACCATCCGTTAATAACGCAACTTTGTACCCACGATCTTGTAAAACACCGAGTGGTGTAATCAGTTTATGTAATTCAGGCATACCAATTGCTTTTGGTCCTTGATAACGCACAACAACAACACAATCTTTATCTAACTTACCTGCTTTATAATCTGCATCTAAATCATATTGACTATTAAATATTACTGCTGGTGCTTCAATTATTTGATGCTCTTTAGCGATAGCTGAGGTTTTCATAATAGCTCGCCCTAAATTGCCAGACATGACTTTTAAGCCGCCATGTGAATCAAATGGCTTTTTAATTGATGCGATAACATTTTCGTCGAGTGATTTGTTTGGACCTTCGCGGAAAATTAATTTACCATTTTCTAAAATAGGCTCTTTGGTATAGTGGCTAAGACCTCGCCCAACAACAGTTTCAACATCTTCGTGTAATAGACCACCTTCAAGCAATTCTCTGACAAGTAGTGATGTTCCTCCGGCAGCTTGAAAATAATTAATATCAGCTGGGCCATTTGGATAAATTCGACATAAGAGTGGAACAACTGTTGAAAGATCCGAAATATCATCCCAATTAACGATAATCCCAGCAGCCTTAGCCATAGCAACAATATGCATTGTTAGATTGGTTGAGCCACCTGTCGCGAGTAATGCAACTAAACCATTTACAATTACTTTTTCATCAACCATTTTACCAACAGGCATATAATTACCTGATTGATTTGTGAGGCGGGTAATTTGCTGCGCGGCTGCATTAGTTAACTCAAAACGTAATGCTGTTTCTGGATGGACAAATGCGGCTCCGGGTAAATGTAATCCCATAAGTTCAATGACCATTTGATTACTATTTGCGGTGCCATAAAAAGTACACGTTCCACTGGTATGGTATGACGCTGATTCAGATTCTAATAAATCTTCGCGAGAAGCTTTTCCTTCTGAATAGAGCTGGCGTATACGAACTTTTTCTTTATTTGGCAAACCTGAAGGCATTGGGCCGGCTGGTATAAAAATAGCAGGTAAGTGCCCAAAAGTGAGCGCGCCGATAAATAATCCTGGTACAATTTTATCACATATACCAAGATATAAAGCGCCATCAAACATATTGTGTGACAAACCAATAGCAACTGACATAGCAATGATATCTCGACTCATTAACGAAAGTTCCATCCCCGGCTCACCTTGCGTAACGCCATCACACATGGCCGGTACACCGCCAGCCATTTGGCCAACAGCACCTAGTTTATGCAGCACTTTTCGTATCTGTTCTGGATAAAACTCATAAGGTTTATGTGCTGATAACATATCGTTATAAGCACTAATAATGCCAATATTACTTTTTAATATATTTTTTAAGTCATTTTTATCATCAATACAACAAGCGGCAAAACCATGTGCTAAATTACTGCAAGGCAGATTGGCTCGATTGACTCTGTTAGACATGGCATGTTCTATTTTCTGTAAATAAGCTTCACGCGAAGCTTTTGAGCGCGCTATAATACGCTGTGTAACTGCTTGAACTGTTGGATTCACATTAACCTCTTAATTTTTATTGTTATATTCTTTTAATTTTTATATGTTAAAAGCAGTGGCAAATTGAACGGATGACGTTTTCAGTATCGTTGATAACCCCTGCTAATGGCTGTTCGATATTGATGGTATAAACCTCTTTTTCATCAGGCGTCGGCTCTTCTAAGGTATCAAATTGTGATTGCAACATATTGGCTTTTTGATAATGCCCTTCACGTTTTGCTAACCGTTCAGCAATAACATCAAAGCTGCCTTTTAAGTATATAAAGTGAACATTTTCATTTTCACCCCGAATAATATCTCGATAGCGTTTTTTTAACGATGAACAAATTATGATCGAAATATTATTAACATTACTCATTGCAAATGCTGCATTACTGATTAAATGGAGCCAAGGCATACGATCATCATCATTTAATGGGATACCATTACGCATTTTTATGATATTTGCTTTAGAGTGTAAAAAATCACCATCAAGAAAAGCAGCATCAAAGTCATAAGCCACTTGCTTTGCGACTGCTGATTTTCCGCAACCAGATACTCCCATAAAAACAAAAACTTGTTTATTTTTTTTAGTCATTGTTTATCCTTATTATTCCTTTGTTACGGGTAACATTTTGTCACATTAATCTTTTTTTGCAATAGATAAAACATTTTTTTGTGATCGTGATCAGATTTTATCTCTTGCTATCTCAATTAGATGGAGATGATTTATTTCTCTTTATTTGAAAAAAATAGATTTCGATCACAAAACTTATTATTGCTGTTTGCTTTTATATTCGAAAGAAAATAATCTTTCGATATAGCTTTTGTTTTCGAAATAACATAAATCAAGTATGGAGATTAATTATGAAAAAATGCCGGCTTCTTTTCGAAGACAACCTTGTTTTTAAAAATCAATTAGAAGCATTAACCTATATCAGTGAGCAATTGCAGCAAAAAACAATTGTTAAAAAAAGTCATTTGCAAGCACTTATCGCAAGAGAAAATGCCTTTCCAACCGGCATTGCATTTGATAATTATGCTGTTGCGATTCCTCACTGTGAAGCTGAACATGCCAATACCCCTGCTATTTTTATTTTGCGAACAGGTTCACCGGTTGCTTTCAATCGGGCTGATGATGATAGTTTAGTTGATGTCTCGCTAATTATTTCGTTAGTTGTTACCTCGCCTGCAGATCAATTAGCGCTTTTAAAAGCCTTATTTACTAATTTGCAACATGAAGAATTTTATCAGTTTCTTCTAAATGCATCGCAAGAACAAATTACGACGCATTTTGAAAATGTAATATTTCATCAATGAGTTACAGGAGTTTTTATGAAAAAAAAGATTATTGTTGCCTGTGGTGGTGCTGTTGCAACTTCGACATTAGCCGCGGAAGAAATAAAAGAACTATGCAATGAAAATAATATTCAACTTGATCTTATTCAATGTCGTATAAACGAAATAAACACGTTTATTGATGATGTCGACTTAATTTGTACTACAGCAAAGATGGATCAACAGTTTGGTGATATTCCTATTGTACATGGCATGCCTTTTGTGTCTGGTGTAGGTATCGATCAACTCAAACAAAAAATCTTATCTATTTTAAAAGGATAAATCTATGTTTACTGAAATTATGCAGTACATTTTGGATCTAGGTCCATCAGTAATGTTACCTATTGTCATTATCCTATTTTCGTTAGCATTAAGAATGAAACTGGGTGATTCATTAAAAGCTGGAATCCATATAGGTATTGGTTTTGTCGGTATTGGATTGGTTGTTGGTTTATTAACTAGTTCGGTCGGACCTGCGGCGCAAGCAATGGCGGAACGGTTTGATATTAGTCTTAGTATTGTTGATGTTGGATGGCCAGGTGCAGCGCCAATGACTTGGGCCTCACAAATTGCCTTAGTTGCCATTCCTATCGCCATTGTCGTCAATATAGTTATGTTAATTTTAAAATTGACGCGTGTGGTGAATGTTGATATTTGGAATATCTGGCACATGACATTTACAGGTGCACTTGTTTATATCGCGACTGGTTCTTATTGGTTAGGTATTTTAGGTGTTATTGTTCATGCCATTATTGCTTATAAATTAGGTGATTGGTTTGCTAACGATACAAAAGATTTTTTTGAGTTAGATGGAATTGCCGTGCCTCATGGTACCTCAGCATATTGTGGTCCGATAGCTGTGTTTGTTGATACAGTAATTGAAAAAATCCCTTTCATTAACAAAATTAATTTTAATGCTGTTGATATGCAAAAACGGTTTGGCGCATTTGGCGAACCGGTTACAGTTGGTTTATTTATGGGGATATTGTTAGGATTACTTGCAGGTTATGGCGTCAAACAAACATTACAACTGGCGATTCAAACCGCGGCAGTCATGTTATTAATGCCAAGAGTGATTAAACCCATCATGGATGGATTAACTCCTATTTCTAAACAAGCACGTAAACATTTACAGTCAAAATTTGGCGGGCAAGACTTTTTAATTGGTTTAGATCCTGCCTTATTACTCGGTCACTCAACAGTCGTATCTGCCAGTTTAATTTTTATTCCATTAAGTATTTTTATTGCAATCGTTCTTCCCGGTAATGAGGTATTACCTTTTGGTGATTTAGCAACAATTGGCTTTTTTATCGCAATGGGTGTGGCGATTCATCAAGGCAATCTGTTTAGGATTA
>CAMLAI010000052.1 GCA_946477995.1 uncultured Gilliamella sp.
TATTGATATAAGTTGGATAATATGTTGTGAGTTTCATTATTTTCTACCATTAAAAAATAAACAGTAGTGCAATAATAATACAAAAAACTATAATGTAAACTATTTTAACATTAAAAAGTTTACATTATTAATGTTGCTTTTTATTTAAACCAATAGTTGTCTTAGACTAAAAAAGGGTTAGTCATTCGTTCATTGCCAAAGCTCGACATAGGTCCATGGCCAGGAACAAAGATAAAATCATCACCCAGTGGGAAAAGTTTATGGGTTATTGATGAGATTAAATCAGCATGATTTCCACGAGGAAAATCGGTTCGTCCAATGCTACTTTTAAATAGTACATCACCAACAAATGCAATTTTATCTTTTGCATTAATAAATACGATATGTCCTGGAGTATGGCCGGGGCAAAAAAGTACATCAAGTGTAATGTTGCCGACTTGGATTTTATCGCCTTCTTTCAGCCAACGATCGGGTAAAAAACTTTCGGTATAGGGAAAACCAAATTGCATTGATTGTTGTGGTAAGGCATTAAATAAAAACTCATCTTCATGACTAGGTCCGATAACCTTCACACCAAAATTAGTTGCTAATGTAACTGCTGCACCTACATGATCTAAATGCCCATGTGTTAGCAAAATTTGTTTTATGTTAACGCCTAACTTTTCTACTGCTTTTTCTAATAATTCAGGCTCACCACCAGGATCGATAATTGCGCCTTCCATGGTTTTATCACACCAAATGATGCTACAATTTTCTTGGAAAGCTGTAACTGGAATGATTTGATACTGGAACATATTGTTATCTCCTTGTTTCTTGATGATGAGAGGTTAGATTTTGTCCATCCTCTTTTTTTAACTGGGCAAAGATCATGCTTGATAATATGGTAACAACGCCGAGTATAATAAAGGTATATTGAAATGCATGAATAGTACTGGTTGAATGACTAATCAATCGTACCAATACTGCGCCAAATCCTGTACCAAAACTGATCGCTAATTGTTGGTTTACTGCCATTAAACTATTACCACTGCTGGTATTTTCGCCTTCTAAATTTGCTAATGTGATGCTATTCATCGCTGTATACTGAATAGAGTTAATGCCACCAATACAAAATAGCAATAAACACATAAAGATAAGCGGTGATGATGAATTCAAAAGTGACATTAAAGCAATCATAATGCCTGCAAATATGGTGTTAGCAACTAATACAAAACGGTAACCTAAACGCCCTAAAATTCGAGGAATGAATATTCTGGTACAGATTGAAGCTAGCGCCATTGGTACCAACATCATACCTGCAAAAATGGCTGAATAACCAAATCCTACTTGTAATAATAGAGGAATTAAAAAAGGCACCCCCGATATGCCTAAACGACAAATTAGATTGCCAATAATTCCTATTTTGAATGTACGAATCTTAAATAGTGATAAAGGGAATAACGGCGCTGGTTTTTTATTTGCATATCCTCGATAAATAAACAAAAACACAATACTAATTATTACAAGTAACAAGGGTAGCTGATATTGTTGATTTTGGTTTAAAAGTTCAACACTTAACGTTGCACTAATAAAAGTAATGACAATAAATATAAAACCAAATAAATCAAAAGGCATTCGCACGCCTTTTATGTTGGGCATATATCGGAAACTAATTATCATTCCTAATAAACCAATAGGTAGGTTGATCAAAAATACCCAATGCCAACTGACCATGTCAACTAAATAACCGCCTAGTACCGGCCCTAATACCGGTCCAATTAAACCGGGAATAGTTGCAGTGTTTAAGGCGACTAAAAAGTCGCTCCGTTTAAATGACTTGATGAGCACCAAACGTGATACTGGAACCATCATGGAGCCACCAATACCTTGAATAACGCGTGAGATATCTAAGAAAATTAATGAATTGGATGAAGCACAAAGTAATGACCCTAAAGTAAATAGCCCCACCGCCATAACAAAAATATTTCTGGTACCAAATTTGTCAGATAAAAAACCACTAACCGGAATAAACAATGCAAGTGTTAAAGCATAACTAATGACAGCTGATTGCATATTTAACGGTGATTGATTAAGGTCTTTAGCCATGGTTGGCAGTGCAGTGTTTAATATCGAGGTATCGAGCGATTGCATAAAAAAAGCAAATGCCGCGATCCACGGTAATATGCGATACACAAAAGGGGATAATTGTAATTCGCTATTCATTTTAATTAACCTAAAATTCATCGGAATACTGGGCTTAACAGGGGAAAAATATCAGCCCTGAATGTATATTGTTTTGCCTGGCTTAATCGATTATTAAGTCAGACAAAGTACTGAAGGTTATTCTACAATAATATTTGTTAATTGTTGGCTTTTTTCTTATTTTTAACGGGTTTGCCTTGCCAATATCCTGCAAGTAATGAACCTGAAATATTATGCCAAACTGAGAATACTGCTGCTGGTAAAGCGGATAATGCTGAAAAATAAGTTGTACCAAGGGTTGCTGCTAATGCTGAGTTTTGCATACCTACTTCCAGTGACATAGTTCGACAGGTTGATTCGTCAAATCCAAATAGACGTCCACCCCAATAACCACCCAGTAATCCTAAGCCATTATGAATAATAACTGCAAAAATAACTGTAAAACCAACTTGTCCTATTTGTGCATGGCTACCTGCAACTACAACACAAAGTATTAATAAAATACAGATCATCGATAAAAGTGGTAAAAAACGTTCACATTTTTTTACTAATGGGTTGAGTAAATGGTGCACCAATAAACCTAATATAATTGGAATTAACACAATTTGCACAATATGAACAAGCATATCCAGAACCGGAACTTCAACAGTGGTACCAACTAATAATAACGTGAGTAGCGGGGTAACAACTACGCCAACTAAGGTAGATACTGACGAAATTGTGACAGATAACGCGACATCGCCTTTTGCTAAATAGATCATAACATTTGATGCGGTACCACTCGCAACACTACCGACTAAAACCATGCCAACTAATAACTCAGGTCGCATGGTAAACAATTTAGATAGGATTAAAGCGGTCAGTGGCATGACGATATAATGCAGTAGGGTACAAATTATTACCGCTTTAGGTTTGGTAACGACGCGTTTAAAATCATCAATACTTAACGTTACGCCCATAGTAAACATTACAAACATTAATAACTGTGATGTATGAGGGCGCACAGGTAAAAATGTGCTTGGGAAAAAATAGGCTGCTACGGCACAAAGTATTGCCCACAGCGGGAATAAGCGTGTAAGGGATATGAGTGATTGAATAAAAAATTGGTTATAACGTTTCGCCATAAAAAAACACCATCTGGTTAGTTAAATAAAATATCTTTATAATAATTAATTAGTTATTTATTTTTTGCACAGTGTGGTCATTCTATTAATTCTACTAAATAGCGTCAAGGTATTTGTTAAGATAGTGTTAAGTATTTGCTCGGGTGATTCACTGCGTAATTCAGTTAAAATTTTAAATATCTCGACGATATTTTCAGGTCGATTTGCTTGACCTTGCTTGCCACTTAATGGCATATCGGGCGCATCAGTTTCGAGTACAAGGCTTGCAAGCGGCAAGTTAGCAATTGTGTTGCGTGTTTTGTTTGCGCGATCATAACTAATGACTCCTCCAACACCAATAGAATAACCAAGCTTAATAAATTGCATCGCTTGTTGATAGCTACCTGAAAAACCATGTATCACGCCACGACAAGGCAGATCGGCTTGGCGTAACTCGTGATACATAATATCATGAGTTTTACGTGAATGGATAAGTACCGGTAAATCGAATTGTTTAGCCAACATTAATTGTGATCTAAAAAAGAATAACTGTTGTTGCCAGTCGATCGTCAGATTATATTTATCTAAACCTATTTCACCAATTGCAACCACTTTTTGGGGTAGATGGCTGAGTCGATTACGTAATTGTTCTAAATCAGCTTCAGTATGGCTATATATTGGGTGTAATCCTAATGCAGCATAAATTTCGTTATAATGATTGGCTAATTGTAGCACCGTATCAAAATGATGAGCGGCAACCGCCGGGATAATCAATCCGGTAATATTTGCTTGTCGGATATAATTTATTGATTCGTCTAAATGATTGGTAAACAGTGGAAAATCAAAATGACAATGTGTATCAATAAACATAATGCCTCCTATTCAACTGTTGTTTGATGCAATAAGATCGGCAATAAAAACCGCTTAGCTAAAACAATAATTTGTTCTATCAAATTTTGAGTTAGTTCAGGATAAAGCCTTTGATAGTAACTATCACATTCAGCTGGATAATACAAACCACCTTGCCAAGTACTTAACAATTTATTATTGGCTTTTTCACTCGGCACAATTTCACCGGTTTTCGGGTTGTAGGCTGTTATTAACCAACTCCACGCACTTTCGATTGGCATAAATAATGGTTCATTTATCCCCTGTAAATACCCTTCGACTAAATCAGTCAGAAAACCTAAGGCTTGATTAGCGTTTAAATATGAAAAACGCCATTGAGTCTCTTCTCGACCATACATACGGCTTTGAGTGTCGAGTGTATCGGGATTTAAAATACAATAGAGTAAGTGATCAATCCATAACGAAATCCCATTACGAATTGATAATTTAGATGGGCGCCAAGTTAAAATACCATCTTGTTGAATATGGGTTAACCATCCTTGCAACTGACAATCGTATTGACTTGTAGAAATAGTTAAATTAACTTCTTGAGTAGTAAAGTTTAGGCGTTCTTGATTAATTTTATCAGCTAAAGTGTGCATAGCTTGATTTTGCTCATCATAGATGATCTGTCCAAAAGCGCCATCGGGCAAATCCCCACTTAATGCTAAACGTTGATAAAGATCGTCTTGTGAATTATTGCCATCTTTTGTAATTAGTTGTTCAAGTATTGCTATATTTAATTGATAACGCTTTAAGTTATCTAAATTAAAATTTTCTGCATCGGGTAAGTTATCATCTAAATAATGGATATAAAAATGGAAGCGTTTTTGTAAAAAAAACCTTATTGAATGCTGATAAAACCTTTTTAGTTCATCAAGATTAATACTATCTACTGTGATAGTGGTAATTTGGCTGATAAAAGGTACAGTTTTACCTTGCTGTAATGCGGCAGGTAACCATTCATCGGCATAACTTCTTGGATCTTGTAAAAAGTTTTGTGGATTAAAAGGGGTTCGAGTATGATGGATACATAAAAAATCAGGAAAATGTTTTGTATTTTCTGTTTTTTCAGCACCTTCTTCACAATAGTATTGCGCAATATAATCACAAAGTTCATCAACTAAAACAGATGGATAGCGCTCACTATCATCTTTCATATCACGACCAATATAGCTGATATATAATTGATTTTCAGCCGATAATATCGCTTCTAAAAAAAGATAGCGATCATCATTACGACGACTTCGATCCCCTCGTCTTGGATGTTCTGCAATTAAATCAAAATCTAGTGGTAATGAAGTCCTAGGATAATCACCATCATTCATACCCAGTAGACACACCACTTTAAAGGGAATTGAACGCATCGGCATCATAGTACAAAAGTTAATTTTACCAATTAAAAAGCGATGGGCTAAATGATTTTGTTCCAAACGTGCCTGCATTGCATCATGTAAAATTGTAATTGAAATTTTGTCAGAAAAATTAGCTGTTAACCCACTATTTATCAGCTTTTGCCACTCTTGTTCAATCATCAATAATATTGATTCGTTTTGGGCATCTTTGAAAAAAAAGTCATTGATAATTTCAAGGCAGCAGCTTTGCCATTCTGCCAAAGGTTTATCTTCATCTAATAACACTAACCATTTACTGACTACACCAATAAATTCAGCTAATTGACCTATTAATTCAGCATCTAAACCCGTTGCACCATCATAAGGTAAAATTTGTTGCCAACCACCTTGATCGCTTGTCATGGTATAACCCAGTAGCAATCGTTCAAGCCCAAATAGCCAACTGTGGTTATGTTCAAGCCCAAAACGAATGCCAGATTCAACAATCCAAATTCGTAATAGTGATAATTGTGATTCATCGATTGAAAATTGTTTAGAAATGGCTGGTATTTCAAGTAAATTAAACAAATCTTCAGCAGTAAATCGGCTTTGTGGAAAATTCAATATCGCAAAGAAGCCCTGTACTATTGGATCAATATTGCGAGCTTTTTGATCTGAAATTGTAAAAGGTAAATAGCGTTGCCCATAAGCATTACCAAAAACTGAACGAATATAAGGAACGTATTTGTCAATATCCGATACCATTACAATACAATCTCGTAACTCAAGTGATGGATCGGCATCAAAAATTGACAAAAGATAGTCATATAACACTTCAACTTCGCGTTGTTCACTATGACAAGCATGGATAGAGATAGAGCGGTCTTGAGTTTGAATGGGGTGTTGGGTTGCCACTTGGGGATAAAGATCCAAAATATCTTGTTGAATAGAGTGTAATAAACAATCACGTTGTTGATCGACAAACACATCAATATCTTGCTTATTCATACATTCTTGCAATAAAAATAGATTGTCTCGACCTAATTTTCCCCACGAGGTTAATAAAGCATTGGGTATTTGGGTTGGGTCATTATGTGATTGTGATAATTGTTTCTCAACGATATCTCCCCAATACCATTTACACGGGTTATTAAACATTAAATGGACATCAATATGTTGTCCTAATGCTGAAAGTAGTGATAAATAAATTGGTGGAAGTGAAGTTATACCAAAAATAAAAATTCGTTTTGGTAATGGCGTCAGCCGTGCTGGATCGAAATGAGGATCTGCTAGAATCTCCAACATTTGTTGATAGATATTAGCGCGATGGTAAGGTTGACTAATTGATATTAATTTACGCCAGAGCTTTGCTTGCCAAACTTCATCGGCATGTAAGTTTAATTCTTGAACTGTGTTATTGGCTTCCCATTGTGCCAGCCAATCAGGACGATAAACTAAATATTGGTCGAACAAACGTGCAATACGCGTTGCAAGTTGATATAACTTTCTATCTTGCTTATCAATATTTAAATAATGTTTAAGGGTAATAAACTCAGGCTCATCAATAATTTTAGGTAATAAATAATATAAGCGCCAAGCCATAGATTCAGGATTAAACGTATTTTCAATGGGAGCATTAGGTAATAGCGTTTGATAAAGTTGCCAAATAAATTGAGTAGGGAAAGGAAATTCAACATTGGCTATAATTCCCAATTCATCAGCAAGCTCAATTTGTAACCACTGTGCCATTCCTTGACTCTGCACAATAACCATGTCTGGCATAAATAGATCATTTAATGGTTGTTGCTGCATTAATTGACTTACCAAAGACTTGAGTAAATCGACTTGATTTGAATGGTAAATGGTAAACATAATCACATCAAAATTAGTATAGTTGCCTGAAATTATCGCTGATAGTGATTAATAAATCCAGCATCGATAATTATTCACACTTGATCTTTTATGCATGAATATTTTCGATAGGGTTTTCCTTTTGAAAAGGCAAACGTTTAACGTTTTATCATTTAGCTTAATTATGATAAATGTTGGCAAGGTCTTTGAATGATAACTCTATATTTTTATATTAAATTAATCATCTATGAACTATTTTTGCTAAAAAAACACGGGTAATCCATTTTTTGAGGAACAAAATATTTTATATTCTCTCTTATCTAACTTGCTATTGATCGGCATTTAATTTACTAAATATATAGTGGATCAAAACCTATCTTGCTGTGGAAGAATTAAACTATATTGCTCGCTTAATTACACTTTGAGGTGATGACCTATCTTAATTAGCTCAGTGGTTGGCTTTATGATTATAAACGAATAATTAATCTGACTTATTGACAACAAAATCGTTTTTTTTGCCAAAACTTTTAAAGTTGAGCTATTGCCTTGTTTAACTTGTTGATTTTTCATTGTTAAATACAACGTTATTTACTTGATTACAATGATTATTGTTACTAAGTATTTTGTACTTAAAAAGTCGTATAACTCTGTTAACAGCTGAATAATTGACTATACGCTTTTTTAATCTATGCAAACTAAATGAACTTAAAAACGTTATTTATGATCACATTATTATTTATCTATCTTATTGAATAAATTAATTTTTACATATCTTTACCAAAATGAGCATTACAAAATTTTCGAACTTATTTACTATGACGAAAACTTTTACAAGCTCCTATACAGGTTTGTTGTAATGGTTTTAATGTTTATCTAATTGAATTTTATGAAAAAATTAAGTAAATCACTACAAGGATTAGTAAAAATATGTTAAAATGTGGTCTTAATCGGGCATCGGGCATCGGGCATCGG
>CAMLAI010000053.1 GCA_946477995.1 uncultured Gilliamella sp.
ATTTTTCACCTGTAAATTTAGGTTCAAATTTTTCATTACTTAATTCTGCATTAAGTCGTTCTATTCTGACCAATAAAGCTTTGCGTTCAATTTCATTTTTGGCAAAGCTTTCATTAACATAGCTATTATCAACAATCGCAATTAATTGTCCTTTTGTAACATGCTGCCCTTCATGCACCAAAAGTTGTTGAATAACGCCACCTTCAGGGTGTTGAAGAGTGATATTTCGACTTTCGACACGAATAACACCAACACCTTTAACTAACACATCAACTTTAAATAATGAAATCCAAATTAGAAATAGAACGATAACAAGTAGTGTTCTACCTGCTATTCCTGTTGGCATATAGTTAGCTAGTTTTTTTAAAACTACCACTCCATCTTGAAATTTTTCTCTAAATCTATCTTTCATTTTGATTCAAATATTGTCATTAATTTGTTGGTATCAGTTGGCAGCGATGACCACTTTAATTTACCTGTTCTAGTAATTTATTGCGCCTATATTTTAGTTCTGTATCATTCTTTGACTTTGAATCTCTGAAGGCTGATTTTCAACCACATTGACTTCATCATCACGTAATATACGGATAGATACAAATCCAATATCACTCCTATTCACAGAAGCATTTTCTATTTTTACTTTTTGAACGGAAACTTTTCGAGATTGTAAAATACTAAACACTTCTAAACTTCGTTGATATTGTAGACTTAAAGAAAAACCAACTTGTGCGTCATCTGACGAAGTAGCAAAAATAACAGCACCTTTTTCCTCGATTTGGTCTTTATTCGCATCAATCCATTGAATCAATTTTTCTTTATTTGCTTCTGTTAAGAAATTTCGATTTTTAGGCCCCTGAAAATCCAGACGTAATTCATTTGGATTGACACCCTGATCATACTTATAAACATTAGTCACTAATTGATTACGCTCACGCAATTTAATCCCAACATTTTGTTGAGCAATAATCATTAATATTTGAAAAAGTAACGTAATTAGAAGATATACAAGTAATAATACTGTCATCATATCAACATATGCTGGCCAGAAATGTGAATTTGATTTCATAGAAATACCTTTCTTTTCATTATTTTAAGCTAAGTTTGAACATTCCATCATCTAACTTATCAGCAAGTAAATATAAACCGAGTGTAGAAAGATAATAATCATATAATGCTGATGATCGACTTACTTTCGCACTAAAGTAATCTGTTTCTACGGTTAATAAATCGTTTAGATTACGTTTACCTAAAATGAATTCATCCATATATAATTTGCGAGTTCTACTTGCATCATCTTCGGCTTTCGATTGTATTAGGTAAGTATCAGTAGAGTTAAGCGCATCTTCTACCAAATTATTTGAAACCTCTTTAATATCACGTACCAGTTGATTGTAAGAAGCCATACTATAACTATATCGAGCTACTGCTTGACTGATTCTTGATGAATTAATACCACCATCTAAGACAGGCATACTAACTTGTAGTGACACTTTACCACCGATGAAATTGCCATTTTTATCACTTGGATGTTGGAAAGGTTTACTATACGATCCGACAGCATCAACTGAAGGATATCGTGCACTTTTTGCTACCTCAATTTCTGAACGAGCACTGTTTAACTGAGCCTCAGAAGATTTAATATCAGGGTTATTTTCCAACACATTATTCAAGATTTGGTCATATAATTGACTTGTAATAAATACTTCTTTCAATTTTATAGGATGGGTTGGCGCTGAACGACCCAACAAAGAATTCAACTCTTGTATCGATTTTTTCAATTGAAGTTCAATTGATTTAGAAGCATTTTGTGCATTGGTTAATGCTAATTGTGCCCTGATTAATTCTGACTGAGGTGAAAGCCCTCCTGTAACTTGTACACCAATAGTATTTACAAGTTGTGACATTTCTTTTATATAATCTTGAGCGTAATCTTTTTGTTGCGTGTAACGACGTACATTAAAGTAAGCTTTAACTACATTGAACGTAACTTTATTTTTTTCATAATCAGCAACATATTTAGCTGATTCACGAAGTTGTTTTGCACTATCTACACTATAACGAGTACGACCAAAATCAAGCAGGTTATATTGAAAAGAGACCTGAGCTTGAGCATATTCATCATTAGACCTTGATATCGAGCTCATTCGATCGAAGGCTTTATCGCGGGTTTTAGCTAACACATTAACTTTAGGATAGTATGTTGCTTTCATTTCATCTATTCTTGCATCTGCTTCTTCTAATCTTGAGTTCGCAGAAACAGTACGCAAGGAGTAATATTGAGCAAGTTCTATGGCTTCTGCTAAAGATAATCCTCTTGATTCAATATCAAAACCATTTTGCAATATACTAGGTAATTGTTTATTAGCTAATAGAATATTTTCATTTGCTTCGTAAGTATTTTGGGTATTTGGTAGCTCATGTTTAACAGTACAACCAATCATAAGGGACGAAAGCACACTTAATACGATAATTTTATTTTTCACAACATAATCCATATAACAAATAACTATTTAAAAATAATTAACTCCATCTTATCTTTAATAAAATAGAGTTAATTAACTGTGCTACACAAAGTATTAACTCAATTTTGAACAGATGCTCTTAATGTAGTCATTTGACTAACACATTCTTGCAAAAGTTCATTTTGTTGACGCACTACTTGTACTACTGCTTCGGAATCACTTGTTTTCATACGAGCAACGGATTCAATTGTTAATAACTGTTGGCGAACACCTTCCATTTCAGATTGCAAACATGTCAGTGTTTCAGCTACTTCTTTAAATGTTTGAACTATTTGTATGCGATCCGCATTCATTCCACCAATTGCTTCAACTAGAGCAGTACGATTTCTATCTGTTGAGGTATAAACATTTTCAATAACTTCAATTGTTTGACTTTGAACCTCATTAATTTTCACCGTATGTTCATCAATTGCATTTAACGCATTATTCGCTGTTTCTAATTCGACTTGAATACTTCGTAAAATAGGTTGTTGACCATCAATAGAGGCAAGCATTGAATTGACACCTTCTAACTCACTTTGTATTTGCCCCAACACAGATTGCATAGAATTGAATATTTGGTTTTGTGAGGCAAAACTCTGCTCTTGCTGTTGAATGAGCTTATCAAAATAATTAGATAATTTATTGGTGCTTTCAATCTGTTGTAATTGATTATCTTCGAATTTTTTCTGATAATTAAGAAATTGATTAAATGAATCTAATAAAGCTGCATTTAAATTCGTTGTTTGCAATTTAACGTCCGAAGGTGATGCAAGAGCAGACTCAGTAGAACCATTAATTACACTTGATATAGAAACGCCTACATCATTAGCATTCGTTTTAGCCCAATCTTCAACTGAAAAATAGATATTATCAACTATTGAGCCTAATAAATGCGCTAATAAGCCCATTACTAAAGAACCCATTAATCCAAGAAATGATGCAGTAAATGCTGCTGACATGCCACCTAAAGGTGCGGCAATACCACCAAGTAAAGCTGAAATATCACTGGTATTATTAGTAACAATATCCATTGATTCACGGATACTGCCCATTGTTAAGATTAATCCAATGAACGTACCTAATAACCCTAAACCAACTAATAAACCTGATAAATAATCTGCGCCAGATACACGGTGGGAAAAGCTATCTTTTAATTTGTCTAGAACAGAATTACGGATTTCTGGACCTGAAAGTGCCAAATCAGATACACGCCCTCTTAACCCTTTAACTGCACCTTTAAAAGGAAAGTTATTTAATTTATCAAAATTATTGGGATTTTCTGAGGCTACTGATAAAAACTTTTTCCAGCTATTGATTCCGCTCATTAGTGAAACAGAAACAATAAAAGTATAAATTACACCAATAACTTGCATTGAAATAATAGCGGTATTGATAATTTTATTATGATTAATAGCTTCTAAAAGATCATCAAAAAAATATGCATAAGCTATTACTATTACAAAGAGGATCAATAATATAAATCTTATCGATCGTTTAACAGAATTCAACTTCACTTTATCCATCCTTAAACTAAATTATAAAAACATTCATAATTTAGTATAACTATATTTATTTTCCAATTTTTTATAAAAAATTAATATTCATCAATCTTCTTAACGAAAATATGATGAATTCTTATTATAATACTGATTAAAAAAATTGAAACCTTTTTATTCAAAAATTTCCAAATAAATATTATTTAGAAATAAAAACATCTAAAAAAACTATAATAAACCATTATCTTTATTAGCTTTAATGAATATTGCACTTTTATTAAACTATAAATTAGAAACTTTTAGATCAATTTTTTACGCCGATTAACGCCCTAAAATTCCATGAATAATTATGGCGAATCATTTTAAATAACTTACTTAAGTAAGTTCAATATCCTCAAGTTAATTATATTATTAGCCAAATAAGCTATTACTGAGATTTTATAGAAGAGCATAAAAATTTATTTTGTAAAATAAGTTTGCTTTTATTACAGAAAATTAACAAATAAGTCACTGTGTTGAATTCCCGTTAGCAAATATTATGTGTTAGATTTTTTGAGAAGATGATTGGAGAAATTAATCTATCCTTTTCAAAAGGAAAATTTAGTTAATATACAGGCAAATGACCAAACCAATTATGATACCAACGCGGATTTATTTCATTCCTCATTGTTTTCAACTCCCATTTATGATGATAAAAAACTAAACTTATTTGTCCTGATTTAGATGTGGTATAAAAATTTAATTGTCGATCTTTGTAACGTGCTATAACTTTATTGGAAGGCAATTTCCAAGGATTATAACGGGAAGTCGACAAAAGGGACACGCTAGGATTAACAGCGTTTAAAAAAGCATAGCTTGATGACGTGTTACTACCATGATGAGGAATTTGTAAAATTGTTGATTTAAGTGTATTTCGATATTTTTCAATCAATTGATACTCTTGATTTTTTTCTAAGTCACCTGATAATAATACTGAAAATTGACCATCTGTAATGTGTATTACACATGAATCTTCGTTTTGCGCATATTCGGCTAGATGAGTTGGCCATAATACAGTTAAACTTAGATTATTCCATGTCAGATGATTTTCTGATAAACAGTGATAGTGATTTTTTAATTTTACTGATGAACTCATCAGCCATGCATTGGGATAATGTTGTTGAAGTAGATAAAGTCCACCAATATGATCATTGTGTTGATGGCTAATAATAATTCCCTTTACATCTAAATTGTGCCATTGTAAAAATGGAATGATTATACGTTCTGCGGCAGAACTATTTTGCCACTGCGCCCCCGTATCATACAATATTGCGGATTTCCCATCATGTATGACAATTGCCAGACCATGACCGACATCTAACATATCCATTCGCCATAGATAATGCTGTTTTTTAAAAAATGGACTCACTATTATCATGAGTAAAATGCAGAGGGTTATAGTATGACGACGCCAAAATTCCGTTTTAAGAGTAATTATGGCCAGCCATCCAATAATACTTAATAAATAAAAATCAGATGAAGTAGTAAACCAAGGGAAATCAATCAGCTTCAGACAGTAAAATAAATAATCAAGTGACTGTTCAGCAATAAACCAAAACCATAATGCTAAATAGAAACAATCAAAAAAACTAAAACAGAGTGCTATCAAGATTGATGGAAAAGTCAGTAACGATATGATTGGAATCGCAATTAAATTTGCCAAAAGAGCCATAGTACTGACACCTTGAAAAACAAATAATTGTATTGGTAACAATAACGCCGTTAAACCTAATTGTAGATGTATTAATTTAACTAGGTAACACTTTTTGTTATTTTGAATCTTTTTTGATAATGGTACCCATTGATATAAAAATATTAAGCTAACAACAGCATAACAAGATAGCCAAAAACTTTCAGATAAAATCATCAACGGATCGGTTAATAATAATAAGGCTATTATTCGATTAATTTTCTGCCATGCGCTGATATGTTGATTTTGACAGCGTAAATAAATCCATATCCCTAATGCCATTATTGCACGTAAAGCAGGAGGATTGAATCCTGTTAACCAAGCATAAAAACAGGCGCATAACCATCCGATTATAATTGGGACATATAAATTATTAAATCGCTGTGGAATAAAAAATAACATTAATTTGACGAGACTGTAACACATACCAAAGACCAACAAAATATGCATACCTGATATCGCCATTAAGTGAGCAACGCCGGTATTCATCATAATTTGCCGATAATGATGATCAAGTTGAGAGCGATCACCAAAAGCCAATGCAAATAATATCCCACGGTAATGAAACAAATACATATAAGGCAAAGCATGATCAACAATAGTTTGTCTAATATCATTTTTATCTTTTAATAATTTAGCATTATTGATTTTTGCAGATAATAATGTCCGATTGGCTATAGCAAAACGCTGACTATCAAATCCTCCTTCATTTAAATAACTATGAATTACTTTCGTTTTTATCGTTAATTGCCAAATTTGACCTATTTTAGGTACATTAACATTATCCCAATAAATTGAAATTGGGATAGGAGTTGATGATGCTTGGTGATTACTTTCAAGAATAGTCCATTGCAGATAGTAAGGATTCATTTGCTGAGATGGATGCCGGATATTGATACTTTCGACTTTTGCTTTGACGACGAGTGTTTTGTCAATGTAAGGATCGATATTGATTAAATACTGTTTAGAATATGCCGTCGACCATAAGAAACTTAACATAAATATACTAATAAGTAACAACGTTTTTCTAAATAGAAATTTACTCGCAATGACAATAATCAACACGCCAAAAGCTGTCGCATACCAAAATATGTCTGAAAGTAATTTAGACATAAACATTAATGGCAAGCAGCCTAATGAAAATGTAATTATAAGTAAATCATGTGAATAAATTTGCCGCATTGACTCAAATTAGGCTATCGAATTAACAATAAGTTAGCATAACCTGTCAACAAATTATGCTCAGAAACTTTTGATAGATATTGCGATCTTGGTTCCAATCTTAATTCGCATTTGTTAAAAATCGATCATTATGATAAGAACATTTATAAATGTATTTTGATAGGTGTTAAGACTAAAATTACTTTAAATAGTCATCAAACTTTTTAATTATTTTTAAATAACTTTTTAATGTTTAATCAATATATTAATTGAGGGATTAATAAAAAAGCCTTTGAGTTAACTCAAAGGCTTTTAAACTAAATACTATTTTAGATATTATGCTTTAGCGGCATTATTTACTCTTTCACGTAATTCTTTACCTGGTTTAAAGTGAGGAATGTATTTATGTTTCACCTCAACATTACCACCAGTTCTTGGGTTTCTCGCTTTACGTGGTGCACGATAATTTAAGCTGAAACTACCAAATCCTCGAATTTCTACACGATCGTTGCTTTCCATAGCTAAAGCGATCTGTTCAATAATATCTCTTACAGCGTCATCAACAAGTTGCACAGGAAGGTGTGCCCGCCAGTTGACTATCTTTTCCACTAAATCTGATCTGTTCATGGTCACTCCTAAGTTATGTATGTGATATATAATTTGTTCATTTTATACCACAAAAGAAAAAGAGGGCAAGCCCTCTTTACTTTTTAGTTGAATATTTTTTACTCGGTTTTTGATGCAGCTTTGAATGCTTCAGCCATTGCATTAGTAAATGATGCTTCTTCTTGAGTTGAAGTATTATTTACAGCAGCAAGTGCTTCTTTTTCGTCAGCTTCATCTTTAGCACGTACAGATAATGAAATTGCGCGAGTTTTACGATCGATATTAACAATCTTAGCCTCGACTTCATCACCAACTTTTAATGCAGTTGTTGCATCTTCAATACGTTCACGTGCGATATCTTGAGCTTTTAAGTAACCTTCAATGCCTTCTGCGATTTCAATTGTTGCGCCTTTAGCATCAACAGCTGTTACATGACCTTTAACAATTGAACCTTTTTTGAAGTTTGAAGCAAAGCTACTAAATGGATCATCTTCAAGTTGTTTAATACCTAAAGAGATACGCTCACGTTCTGCATCAACTTGTAATACAACCGCTTCGATATCATCACCTTTCTTATAAGCTTTAACTGCTTCTTCACCTGGCATATTCCAAG
>CAMLAI010000054.1 GCA_946477995.1 uncultured Gilliamella sp.
TTTTAAAAATCGATATCTAAGCCGAGTTGGAATGTTCGACCCGGTGCAGTAAATAGATCGAGGTATTTACGATCAGATGAACGATATAACTTGTTATTACTTAAATAATCCCAGTATTTTTGGTCGGTAAGATTATAAATACCACCACTTAACTTGACGTTTTTAGTGATGTTAACATAGCTGGTTAAGTCAATGACTCCATGTCCTGCGATTCTAAAATATTCTTCTTTTGAATCAGGAATGGGTTTACCATCATTGTTATAGGATTCCCGTGAAGTTGGGGTGGTTTTTTTGCCTTTTTGGAAAGTTGCATTAATTGCAATACCATAAAATTTATTTGGATCATCCCATGCTAAACCAATGGTACTTTTGAGTGGGGCAATAGAGTCCATTTCAATGTATTTATCACCTAAATAGCTCGATTTTGATTTACCTTGGTTGTAGCCAATTGCAAATTTAGCTGTTAAGCCATTAGCTTGGTCGAACCATGAACCAAAATTAAATTCACTGCTTAATTCAGCACCATAGATATACGCTTTATCACGGTTTTCAGCTTGATAAACCAGTCGATTACCGGTTCCGACAAAATCTTTTTTATAGCGAGTGTAAGCGATAAAGTTTTTGTATTTATTGTAAAAAGCTGCCGTTGATAAGGTTATTCCTGTCATGGGATGACCTTTAACACCTAATTCAAAATTGTCGCTTGTTTCGGTTTTGAGATTTGAATCACCAACCAGTACGTACATGGTACTATGCGCTAAATAAGAGCCATAAAGTTGATTTTGGTTTGGCATTTGTGCGCTGCGTTTATATTGTAGGTAAGCTGTAAAATTAGGATTGATATCGTACATCAAAGCGAGTGAAGGTAATAGCTGGAAATCACTGTTACTTTTATATTGTTGGCTTAGTCTAGATGCATCTGCAATGGTGACAGCCATATTTTCTAAATGACGTGGCTTTGTTTTTTGATAAATTGCTCGAATGCCAGGTACTAAGTAATAGTTATGATGATCATTAATATTGAAGGCGATTCGGTCTTCAATAAATCCACCAAGTTGATAAGTACGGCTGTCAGCTTGGGGTTTAGTGTAATCTCCGTCAGGGAAAATCTTTCCATATCTTGGTTTGGCTGATGTATAAAATGGCGATTCGTCTTCACTCCATTTACCATTTAAACCAGCACTTATTTTTTGATTATTATATTGTTTTAGCAAGGTGGTAATAAAATTATAGGCTTTAGTATTGTAATTGGTTTGAATGTTATATTGACCATTTGTTGTGTGATTTAGATAGGTGCTGTCATACACATTCGTGCGTTGATAATTTAATTGCGTTGTCAGGCTATCAATCCAATTAATATTGGTTGGTGTCCATATATCTTTTATCGCCAAATTGAAGCGGTTGTTTTTACTTCGTTGCTTATCATGCGATTCAATTTTTTTACCATTTTTGTCCCATGTATCATAGTGCGAATGTTTGGTTTTGTTATTGTAATCAATGGTCGTATTAAGCTGATGCCCATCGGTCATTTGCCAACTGAAACCCGCAAGGATTGAATTTGAATGGTAGTTTTCCGGATAGTTATTAATTGAGTTTCCGTAATTTCTTCCTTGCTGTCCATCACGACGACTTAATACGATAATTCCGTTTAGTTCATCATCACCGCCTGCTAATGTGATACCTTGATGATAGCTTCTGTCGGTGCTGTCATAATTATTTTGGAATCCAAAATAGCTGGTTTTTCCGGGATAGAGGTAATAGCTAGCAGTTTTAGTTTGAAACGACACCGATCCACCAAGTGCATTATTGGCATTACTTACCGAAGTTGCGCCAGATTGAATATCGACCTTGTTATACATATAGGTATCGATGTAATCGCGTCCTATTCCATACGAGCCAAAGCCTGCTCGCCCGACAGAATTAACGCGTCCTTGTGCAATAGGCAGTGGCATTCCGTCAATATCGATAGAAACGCGATTAGCATCTAATCCTCGAATGTTGTAACCTGTAAAGCCTCCTCTGTCCCAACTACTTTTACCACTGCCAGAACCCGATATGTTGCCCGATGCTGAAATCAATGGTTGGTAGCGCATAAGCGTGCCAAAATTAGTCCCGCCGTCTCGTCGAATATCCTGTTCGGAAATTTCAGTATTGATACCCGGTTGTTTGATTGATTCGTGTGCCGTTACTGTCATGATGTCGTTGATTTTTTCATCATCATGTTTGTCAGTTGCTATGGCAGGCATAACGAATGTTAAGCCTAAAGCTAGTGTGCCCGTTTTTTTTAAATTCTTAATGTATAACATGTTTAACCTTCAATCTTACTAATCTAAATTAAATGATTTTTATCATTCGTTAAAAACAGTTTTCGTGATGCTTGATTGTTTTATCGTTACTGTTAAATGCCTTTAATGCTGAATAATCTAAAGTACTTTCAATTGATTATTCTGGGTAAAAAATTTGATAAAGCTGGGTAGCAACTTCATCCACTCGTGGCCCAATGCCAAAAAGATAACTGTCATCAATGGTTTTAATTCGATTATTTTTGTAAGCCGATGTTTCGGTTATGCCAGATATCGTTTGTAATTTATCCATACCCCCTAATTGTTGTATGGAATGGCTGTTTATTAAAATTACATCAGGATTCATCGCAATTAGCGATTCGGCGCTGTAATTTTTATAGCTGTTATGCGTCGCTAGATTTTCACCACCTGCAATGGTGATTAAGGCGTCAGCGGTGGTATTTTTACCGGCAATGGCATTACTTCCTCCCATTGTCATCATGAATAATACTTTGGTTTTTTGGGGATGCGTTTTAATCTTGTCTTGTAGCTTGGAAAGATGGGTTTTTATTCTGGTAATTAATTGATTACCCTCATGTTGCTTGTTGAGTTTTTGAGCAATCTTTTCAATGTTTTGATAAAGTAATTCAACTGTGCCTGGGACACGTGGTAATGCCAATACGTCAACGCTAGCTTGATGCATTTGTGTTAAAACGTTATCGGGTTCAATATCATTAAAGGCAATAAATAGCGTTGGTTTAAGCGATAATATACCTTCTATGTTGAGCAGTTTCCAATATCCAATTTGGGGTAGATGTTGAGTTGTTGCCGGATACGTACTGGTTTTATCAACACCGACCACTTGTTGATCTTCTCCCAAAGCATAAACAATCTCTGTTAACGATCCCCCAGCAATGACAATTCTTTGATTAGCTGAACTGATATTTATTAAACCTGATAATGTAAGTATAAGTAAAATAACACTCAGGTTTGTATATATTTTTTTAATCATTACATAATTCCTATAGCTAAAATACAGTTGCATTACACTATATTGAAAATGAGAACTATTATCAATAGTGATATGGTGATATTTTTACGTTTTAGTTGGATATTCGGTTTAAAACTAAGGGGAAATAGAGTAAGAACAATGAATGTTATAAGTGATTATTTTGTTAAAAATGGCAAAAAATTGAAAAAAGGAGATTCAAATTGGTAGTAAAAGAATCTCATCACTCATTGAAAAAATAAAAATATCTATCAAAGTATCAAATGGTTAATAAAAAATTAAATAAAATATATTGATAAATGATAATAATTATTATTTAATCTTTACAGAATATTTAATCAGAATGGCAGTTATGAAATCTTTAGATGTTAGTCCTTTTTATGCGTTAAATTCAGCACTTCCTTTTAAGGATCGCTGGGCGGTTATGCCCTTACAGGCAAGTTTACCCGTTGCCCCACACGAAATTGAACAAAAATGGCAAGAAATTCAAAATGCTGATTTGCGTGGTCGAAAGCGTCTTATTTATATTCATATTCCTTTTTGTGACATTCATTGTCAATTTTGTGGCTTTTATCAAAACCCCTTGCGTAAATTTGATACAAGTACTTATATCGATTATTTATTGAAAGAAATTTCATTGGAAATTAATAATCAAGCCATGCAATCCGCCCCCGTTCATGCCATTTATTTTGGCGGTGGTACGCCTTCGGCTTTAGCTGTCGGGCAATTAGCACGCGTTATCCGTTATCTTAAGCAATATGCGCCTTTAGCCCCCGATTGCGAAATTACGGTAGAAGGGCGTATTTCTGATTTTGATGATGAAAAAGTGGATAGCTATATTGAGGCGGGTGCTAATCGATTTTCAATTGGCATACAAACCTTCAATACGACAATCAGACAGAAGTTAGGTCGTCAATCAACAGAACAAGAAATTATCAAAAATTTTGAGCGTATTGCTTCACGTGATAGTGTGGCATTAGTCTGCGATTTGATGTTTGGTTTACCTAATCAAACTATTGAAACTTGGCAACGTGATCTTGAAATCGTCAATGATCTTCCGTTAGATGGTGTTGATCTTTATTCACTAAATTTACTACCTACCACACCGTTAGCAAAAGGGGTAGAAAACAACCGTATAGCGTTGCCGTCAGTAAGTGACAAATGTCATTTTTATCATCAAGGTGCTGAGTTTTTAGCTAAACAGGGGTGGGTTCATTTGACCAATGCGCATTGGGCTAAAACAAGTCGTGAACGTAACTTGTACAACTTTTTGATTAAGCAAGGTTCGCATTTTTTTGGCTTTGGATCGTGTGCTGGTGGTAAATTAGATACGCATTCGTATATGCTTCATCGTGACTTAAATCAGTATTATATGCAACTTGATCAGGGCAAAAAACCCCTAATGATGTTAACAGGTAAATCCTTATTAGGGGATTGGTTACATCAATTACAAGCAGGCATTGAGAAAGGTCGAGTGGATTTGACTAAATTGACCGAGCATAGTCATTTATTTGATCCTTTAATTAAACAGTGGCATCAAGTTGGTTTACTTCAAGATGAGGATCATTGTTTACGACTGACATTATCTGGTCGTTTTTGGTCAAGCAATATTTTACAAGCTTTGCAGCAGTTGTTATTACAACTGAACAACCCCGAACATATTGAATTACAGCATAAAATGGCAAAGGCTAAACAAGCAATGAAAGGTCATCCTGCTATGCCTGGTGCACATTCTGAAAAGAAAAATAATCAACCTATTTCACATCATTAAAGGATATTAACATGGTAGATAAGCAAACTCATCTCAGTAATCTTTCAACTTATATGCAAACCAATCCCGAGGAGTTATTAGAAAAAATTGCTCAAGATCATCAAGTGACTTTGACGCAAGTTATTCAAGCCTTACCGGATGCGAAAATTGTTGATGGTTCTTATTTTGATATGATTTGGGATGAAGTGACAACTTGGGGAGATGTGCTATTTTTGATCCATACCGGTGATGTCATTGCTGAAATTTCAGGTGAATTACCGCCAGGTTCGCATAGTCAAAAATATTTCAATTTACGTCATCAAAAAGGATTAAGTGGTCATATTAAAGCTGAACATTGTCAATATATTGCTTTTATTGAACGTAAATTTATGAAAATGTCGACAGCATCGATGATCTTTCTTAATCATATGGGACAATCAATGTTTAAAATTTTTGTGGGTCGTGATGAAAAACATCAGTTAAAACAAGATCAGTTAGAAAAATTTAGAGCATTAGCAAATAAAATTAACTAATGTTGAGATGATAATAGCATGAAAACAATATTAGTTTTTGGTGTCAGTCCAAAATTGGGTACGGGTTATCAGATTTGTCAGTTAGTTAAACAGTGCCAACCAAGTTGGCGTTGTATTGCATTGGTACGAGACGAAACTTTTGCCAAGCAGTTAAGTGAGCAAGGTATTGAGTGTCATGTCGGTGATGCGACCGACTCATCTATGGTTAGCCAGCTTTGTGCATTAGCCGGACCTGACGCCACAATTATTTCAACACTGGGTGGGGAAACCGGAAATTATCTGGCACAACGTATTATTATTGATTGTGCTGAACAAGCCAATATAAGGCAGATGGTGTTAGTCACATCCTTAGGTTGTGGTGATACATGGTCAACATTATCTTTACGAGCTAAACAAGCGTTTGGACATGCGGTACGTGAAAAATCGTTAGCGGAAGTTTGGTTACAAACTAGCACGCTAAAATACCTTATATTAAGACCGGGTGGATTACAAAATGGGGAACTAACAGGTAATGCAAAATGCTATTTTCAGCAAGAGGTACATGGACTGATTCATCGTATCGATTTAGCGAAAGTCATTATTGATAAAATAGCGCATCAGCAACTTGATAATAAAGCTTATACTGTTATTGATCCGAATCTTAAATTTGAACATTAAAATAGCATGAATGTAATTAAATCCATATTTTTAGCGAGGATAGTGAGTGCAACGTTATAGTCATCGTTCATTGTTATGGGGACTGTTTATCGTGCTGTTGGTTTTGATGGTTTTATCAGCTAATACGGGTGCTTTAACATTTCCGGTTTCTCAGTTATTGTCATTATCATTTGATGATCCATTGATGAATATTTGGTTGAATATACGTTTACCTCGTATTTTATTAGCAGTGATTGTTGGTATGGCATTAGCAACTTCAGGCGCTGTCATGCAAGGATTATTTCGTAATCCTTTAGCGGATTCAGGTTTGTTGGGTATCAGCAGTGGCGCTGGTTTGTTGGTTGGTTTGTCAGTTTTATTTCCGACTATCTTTCCACCAATTATGATGCTGTATGGAAAAATGTTGGCTGCTTTTTTGGGTAGTTTATTCATCTGTTTTCTGATCTATCTTTACAGTCTTCATGCCGAGTGTAATTTGGCCAAAATGGTGTTGTTGGGTGTAGCAATCAATGCCATTATCGGAGCAGTAATGGGATGCCTAAGTTATATTAGTGATGAAGCACAATTAAGACAAATATCACTTTGGTCAATGGGGCATTTGGGTAAAGGATCGTGGGAATTAGTGTTAGTTGCTACTTCGTTAATTATCCCTGCTTTGTTAGCCATTTTGGTTCTTTCTCATCAGCTCAATATATTGCAATTGGGGGATGAAGATGCGCACTATTTAGGTATTAATGTTATTCGTTTGAAGCAATATTTGTTGGTGCTTAGTGCTATTTTAATCGGTACATCGGTAGCAGTAAGTGGCATTATTGCCTTTGTTGGTTTGGTGGTTCCTCATATGATTCGATTACGTATTGGGGCTAATCATAGCGTGTTATTACCTGCATCGGCATTGGCAGGTGGCTGTTTATTACTTTCTGCCGATACTCTGGCAAGAACGGTTGTTGCACCGACTGAAATACCGGTAGGGTTATTGACAAGTTTAATTGGTGGACCTTATTTTCTTTGGCTCATTTTAAGGCACAAATAACGGGTATAATTTGACGATGTTGACAGCAAAAAACTTAACTTTTTATTGTGGTACTCGGTGTTTAATCGATGATGTGTCTTTAGATATTCAAGCTGGCGAAATTGCCATTATCATTGGTCCTAATGGTGCAGGTAAATCAACTTTATTACGGCTTTTAACGGGTTATCAGACCCCATCATCAGGCGATATTTATCTTTTTGATAAAGCGATGACACAATGGTCTGCTAAGCAATTAGCTAAAGTGAGAACGGTGATGTTACAGCATAGCCAGATGACGTTTCCTTTTACGGTAAAAGAAGTGGTGGCAATGGGGCGAGCACCTTACGGTAAACTTCATTGCGAGCAAGCCATTCACGAAACTATGCAACAAACTGATTGCTTGAAGTTGGCCAACCGAGATTACCGTAGCTTGTCAGGCGGAGAACAGCAACGTGTCCAATTGGCTCGCGTTTTAGCCCAATTGTGGCAAGAGGAGCCAACTGAAAAGCTACTTTTTTTAGATGAACCCACTTCAGCATTAGATTTGTATCATCAGCAACATACATTGCGATTATTAAAACAACTCGCCAAAGAACAGCAACTGGCAGTGTGTTGTGTGTTACATGATCTTAATTTGGCTGCCTTGTATGCGGATAAAGTGTTGCTTCTTAGTCAGGGAAAAATCGTTAAGCAAGGTGTACCTGCTGAAGTATTAACTGTTGAAAATATTAATCATTGGTATGGGGTTGAATTAGGTATTATTCCGCACCCTAGTAATGCTTTGGTTCCGCAACTCTATTTAATGCCTTAATTTTGATAAATTAAGTTAATCAATCGCTCCATTTTTA
>CAMLAI010000055.1 GCA_946477995.1 uncultured Gilliamella sp.
CTTCATTTGGTTTACCACCAATATTTAATTTACCGCCCTCATTGATGGTTATACCATCATTTTCACCATTAGCGTTTTTAGTTGTGTTTATTTTGGCATCATTAGAAACCGTGATTTCACTTTTATTACCAATTGATATATCCTTAACCACATTCAATGCAGAATCAGTTCCATCAACAAATACTTTACCGCCATTTCTAACAACTAAAGTACCGTTGACTGTATCACCAATATTGGCTTTAGCACCATTTAAAATATTTAGCTCAGCATGACCCGTATTTACATTTTTTTCTGGCCCTACACGCATAGTGGCCGCATTTAATGTTGAATCCTTACCTATAACATTAAAAATTGCAGTACCATTTGCAAATCCAAGTAATAGCGTATTTTTTGCATCAAATAAGCCGCCCTCTATGACATCAACTTTGGCATTACCATTAGCGCCAACAAATACTTGAATTTTCGATTTTTGAATGAATGCGCTTCCTTTACCTTTCACTGTTAGGGTGGTATTAGAACCAGCCTCACTTCCTATACTTGGCGAAGCCCAAGCAGTATTAGTGAAAGTACCACCATTTGTGATTAATACATTCGCATCACCACCTTGGAAACCAAAGTATGCAACACCCTGAGCATTAATAAGATGTCCATTATCAAGAATTAATTCACCTGAATTTCCTGCGCCTCGACCAACTAAAATTCTTGCTAACGATAGCGTACCGCCATCACTAATCGTTAGACGTCCTTTTCCATTTGTCCCTGACCCTAATGAATATTCCTCATTGGTTATTTGACCACTTTGAATTGTGCCAGTACCATTACCTTTGATTGTTTCATTCGAATTGATATGAATTGGTGCAGCTAATGCACTTTCAGACATAGCAGCTGTAATCATGATGGCTGCTGCAATTTTACTTACTGAAGATTTTGTTTTGCCTTTGGCTAGTTCCGATACTGCCAAGCTTATTCCTTGTCTATTTTTTAAAACTTTGTAGATTTTATTCATTTATTAAATTTCCTTGATTTTACGATATTAAACATAACCACTAGTCTTTTAGAAAGTTATGTAAAAATATTATTGATCGGATTAAATGATCAATCAATATTCAATCGATCGAAAATTTCTTATAAATATTGTAAGCATTATTTAATCTATTGTTTTTGTTTATTAAATATTAATTAATTCAATGAAAAAACAATGAAAAGTTTTGATGAGATAATTTTCAGATAAACGTAAAAACCGCTAATCTAATTTTCGCTTAAAAAGTGATAAACATTGGACCTATTTTGCACACCAAACTTCTCAATTTATAACGGTTGATAACTTGGCTAGCTGACATAGACAACGCAAATAAATTTTTAATAAAATTTAAATGGTAAGCCATTATTTTATTTTTTCTCTATGATATTTATTAAATTTTTTTAACATTTACAGCGCTATTTATTAAACGATTTTTATAACAACATTATTTTTTTAGATTTAACATTGGGAAGATAACATTTTCGATGTACTGAGTTGAGGAAATAGACTTCAGCTAAAATATGGGTTTTCAGGCACTCTTAAGAGTACCTGATTTTAAAAGAGAATAGTTAATCGTTGTAATGCTAGATTTTTGTTGAAAAAAGTTGATCTGTTTGGTGATCAAGATAAGCTTGATTGACAAGTATTCCATCATTCACACCTTCAACTTCAGGCCCTTTATCCGTTTGTTTTAACATTTTTTTCGTAATGGTTAAAATACTTTTTTGCTGACATTTTGGACATTGGCAATATTCATAATTTAGCATTGACATTTTATCGTCAGTCTTTTTAACGAGCAAATCCCGAATATCTTTTTGAAGTTCTACATTGGCTAATGCATCGGCATAATTACCAACACGACTATTATTAATATTGTTTTCTAATTCTTCACTAGACAAAGAATGGAAAAAATATTTTTTGTACCAAGTTTGGCAATCTTCACAAAAGGCATCTTCTATAAATAAAGCTGTTAAAATTGGGTAAAAGAAGACTAAGAATTCAATCAGATAAACGCCAGCTAATAACATCCCTGAAATTGAACCTTTTGATGAGCTACCTTTAGTAATCGTGATTTCACGATAAGGAATGATATCATCTATTAATAAAGTTATAGTATCAATAGGCGATAAAAACAGTGAAATCCAATTGGACAAATAATTAGTGTCAAATAACAAAACTTCAAAAGTAACCAAATTTGAATAATAGGCAAACAAGCAGATTAAAAAAGTCATTAATATATTGATTTTGACATTACGGATCTTCGCTAATTGAGATAAATTAGATTGCAACATGATTATCACATAACACATCCCCACAATAAGACCGATATCAATAAGAATTAATGGAGAAAAATGAGAGATTATGGCATATACAACGCCAAGTAAAATAGCCACAAAAATACCCAGCAAAGTTAAAACAATCGTAGAGCCCAGATTGAATTTATTTGAAAATTGATAGTGTTCAGTTGAGGTGTTCATTATTTTTCCTTATATTTATAGATAAATCTACTTTGATTATTTCAATAGAAAAATTAGATAATTTATATTATTGACAGCAAGTGAAACCGTCATTATTTTCATAAAACATATCAAAGCTTTTTTGGGAGCGGCGTATTTTAGTATGAGTAAAAGGAAAGAAAAAGGGATTTTTTTAAATGTTAAAATCGAGCTATTTTTAAATTCATTAACTTCTCAATATTTTGATAATAAAATCAATTGATATTGAGAAGAATTACGTTGTTATATCTAATTAATAAAATTATTCGATATTTTGTACTTGTTCTCGAATTTGTTCTATTAAAACTTTTAATTCAATGGCACTTGCCGTGACATCGGCATTAATGGATTTTGAGGCAATGGTATTCGATTCGCGGTTGAATTCTTGCATCATAAAATCAAGTCGACGTCCAATGGCTTCATTTTTTTTCAAAATTGCATAAGTTTCTTTAACGTGTGTCATCAAACGATCAAGCTCTTCAGCAACATCAATACGTTGAGCCATCATGACAATTTCTTGTTCAAACCTTGAGCTATCTAATTCGATATTGGCTTCAGCTAATTTAGATTGTAGACGCTCTTTTTGCCATTCCAAAATCTGTGGCATCCATTGACGAATCTTTTCAACTTGTTCCGTTATCCCTTCGAGCCGTTGGATGATAAGCTCACCTAATGCTTTACCTTCACGTTCACGTACAGTAATAAATTCATCAATTGTCGAATCTAATATTGCTAAAAGTTCTTGCGATATGGTATCTAAATTTTGCTCTTTAGCTGATAATACACCTGGCCAACGTAAAACATCGATAGGATTGACTTCGCCGGATTTGTGCTCTGACTGAATCCAATTAGCTGCATTTAAAATTTGTTTAGCTAGATCTTGGTTTAAAGATAATTCTTGATGTTGAGCAGCAGGATCCAATTCAAAACGCAAATGGCATTCAATTTTACCCCGCGTTAAACGATGACGAAGCCGTTCACGAATAATAGGCTCAAGTGAGCGAAACTGTTCAGGCAAACGAATGTAAGTTTCTAAATAACGTTGGTTGACCGAACGAAGCTCCCAAGAAGCGGTCCCCCATGGTTGATTTACTTCTTTTCTGGCATAAGCGGTCATACTGGAAATCATAATGGCTTCCTAAATTTAGTAAAAAACTTGCTGGGCATTGTATCACAAATTCTGTATAATGCGCTCTTAGCTTAGGCTAAACATCAACCTTTTCTTGTTGATGTCCTCCTAAATGGTAAATTCAAATAATTTTTTAAATATAACTGCTGGAGAAATGCATGCGCCCGTCAGGTCGATCTGCGGAACAAGTCCGCCCTATCAAAATTACCCGTCATTACACTAAGCATGCAGAAGGTTCTGTATTAGTAGAGTTCGGTGAAACAAAAGTACTGTGTAATGCAACTGTCGATGAAAGCGTACCCCGTTTTTTAAAAGGTCAAAATCAAGGTTGGGTCACGGCTGAATATGGTATGTTGCCTCGTGCGACTAATTCAAGAACGCAACGGGAAGCGGCAAAAGGTAAACAAACAGGTCGCACAATGGAAATTCAACGATTAATTGCTCGTTCATTAAGAGCAATGATAGATCTTAAACTTTTAGGCGAATATACCATTACCTTAGACTGCGATGTCATTCAAGCTGACGGTGGTACAAGAACAGCTTCAATTACTGGCGCGTGTGTAGCGCTAAATGATGCGATAAATAAAATGATTGCCGAAGGTAAAGTTAAACAAAATCCGATTAAATCATTGGTCGCAGCGGTATCTGTCGGTATTGTCGATGGTCAACCTGTATGTGATTTAGAATATATTGAAGATTCTAATGCTGAAACTGATATGAATGTAGTAATGACTGATGACGGACGAATTATTGAAGTTCAAGGAACTGCCGAAGGTGAACCTTTTAGTCATGACGAATTATTAAAATTATTAGAATTAGCTAAAAATGGCATTGCAACAATTATTGATGCACAAAGACAGGCCTTAAAAGATTAATTGGAGAGGATCGATGAAATCATACAAAAGTGAATTTATTGAATTTGCTTTAAATCGGCAAGCATTGAAATTTGGCGAATTCACCTTAAAATCAGGTCGAAAAAGTCCTTATTTTTTTAATGCGGGTTTGTTTAACACCGGTAAAGATTTAGCGCTTTTAGGTCGCTTTTACGCTGCTGCTTTATTAGATGCCAAGCTCGAATATGACGTAATTTTTGGTCCTGCTTATAAGGGGATTCCGATTGTATCATCAACTGTCGTTGCATTATCTGAACATCACAACGTTGATGTTCCCTACTGCTTTAATCGTAAAGAGGCAAAAGATCATGGTGAAGGAGGTAACTTGGTCGGCAGTTCGATTTACGAACAACGTGTTATGCTGGTGGATGATGTTATTACAGCCGGAACCGCAATACGTGAATCAATGCGAATATTGGAAGATAATAAATCAAAATTAGCTGGCGTATTAATTTGCTTAGACCGACAAGAAAAAGGTCGTGCCGATCTTTCTGCAATTCAAGAAATTAAACAAACTTATCATTGCGAAGTGATTTCAATTATTACACTTGATGATTTGATCCAATATCTTTATCAAGATCCAACCAGACAAGATCAAGTAAAACTAGTTGAAGCTTATCGTGAGCAATATGGTATAAACTAAAGTAAACTCTTACACAATCAGCTAATGAAATAAAAGCGTTGAAAAACGCTTTTACATCTTTTTACAATCCCATACATTTTTTAGACATTTAATCTGCTTTTTATCTATAATCTAGACTAGATTTATTTAGCCTTTTATTAGCAATTCAACAAGTATTTTTATAAACAAATAAACATTAACTAAGGATAATAAGATGAAAAAAACAATTTTATTTGCCATGTTACTCAATATTGGTATCGCCTTTAATAGTTATGCTGCTAACTCAGTTAATCAAGAATTGAATGTCAATAATACTTATCTTCAATTACAAGAATTAAAATATGGCAAAAATTTAATACCTGTGGGAAAAGTTGAAGCCAAAATTTCTGAAACTGTCGTATTAAAACCTGACACAGTACAATTTTCTGTAACTTTACTAACTGATGCCGCAACACCTAACAATGCCTCAGATCTCAATGTAAATATAATGAAACAATTTAAAGATGAATTATTGAAGTTGGGCTTAACTGAAGACAATTTAGAGACAATTGGTTATCAAAACAATGTGAGAGAGATAAATCAAGAAAATAGTCAAGAAAATTCAAAATATCAAGCAAATATGAATATTGTTATAAAGATTGATAATAACGATAGCTTTGTTGATCTCAATAAAATATTAGATAAATATAATATCAATGATATTCATCAAGTAAAAAGCGATAAAGTTAAAAATCTCTATGCTTTCAATATTCGCGAAACAGCCCAAACTTTAAATAACGCCAAAGATAATCTTTATAAAAAATATTCAACCATTACCGATGAATTAAAAAAACTTCAATTAACTGATTTCACCATAACCAATTCAGATACGGATAAAATATCACCGGAAAGAATTACTGTAAAACAATATTATGTTCAGCATAATCTTATGGTCAAAACAACTAAGCTTGACCTTATTGGTAAAATTATTGCTAAAGCTCAAGAATTAAAAATGGTTGTCAATGATGATACTTATTACACCGTTTCGAAAGAAGCCGTTCAAAAAGCAGTTGAAGAGCATGAAGCAATATTATTAGCTAAACTTAAAAATAAAGTTGAAAGACTACTGGCGAAACAATATCTGTTAGGTGCACCAATACAACTTGATATAAGCGGTGGAGAATTTGATTTGCATTCCGAATACAATCCATCTCAACGTTATGCGAAAAGATTGTATGCTGATGGAAATATGAGGGCTGATGTTAATATTTATGCTCCAACAGAGTATAAAATAAATCTTGTTTTATCAGGTATTTTTGAAACACTTAAACCTATACAATAAACTTTTAAGATAAACCTATCATCAATTGAACACGCTCTCCTTAGTTAGCTCTTTAATTAAATGGTAAATAGTCGGAGAGCGTTTAAACCCAAATATACTTACCATTTTATTTATAATTTAAAGTATTTATTGTACAAATAGTTTACTAAATCAATCATCCATTTTTTCAAGCTACTCTTTTAAAACTTCGATTCATTTAGAATGGCTCTGCACATAAAATTTAGCATTGTCGTAATGGTAGATAATTGTTGAAAAATCGAATGGTTCTCCTGCCGATGTATAAAATATCTCTTCAACACATAACGCCGGATCGCCTGCTTGTAAGCCTAAATATTCCGCTATTTCAGCGTCTAATTTTATCGCTTTGAAATACTTATCTGAAAAACCAATGCTAATTTTACAGATATCTTTCACATAACTAAATATTGAATGCTCAGCAATTTCTTTATTCAAATATGAAACCAGTTTTTTGCGATAATAAGATTGTTCAAATCCATATATTTCGCCGTCCACATATCGCAAACGCTTGATGTAATAAACGTGTTCATCATCACTACACCTTAGATTTTCTTTTACTTTTTTGTCTGGTTCAATAACATCTACGTTAAATACTTGCGATGCACCAGGAAGATCGTTTAAATCTACACTAAAGCCGTGACTCTCTAGAAAATTGAGATATCCACTTTTTTTAGGCTGTCTGACAAAAATACCACTACCTTGTATTTGATAGATTACGCCATGGCGTTCAAGTTGATTCAAGGCTTTAATAATGGTTGTCCGACTGACTTGATATTGGTTAATTAACCCTTCAATATTGGGTAATTGGGTATCTTTTGGCAATTTTTGTTGATAAATTGTTCGTTTAATTTTTTCTGCAACATCCTGATACTTTAACATTTATTTCCCTTCTCTGTTTTTTAGATAGGCATATCCCATTTTATACAGGTTATTTTAATATTAAAGCAAACAAATTTAAAATTAGATCTAGATCACAAACAATAAAATTGGTAATTAACAATTTTCAA
>CAMLAI010000056.1 GCA_946477995.1 uncultured Gilliamella sp.
TAATTGAAAAAAAAATTTTGGTAGAAAATAAAGAAACGAACGAAAAATTAACCTTCGAATCATTTATGAAGCTGATAACTTTATCAAAAAAGCATTTTGGCAATTACTTTGCTCAAGATGATAGTTCAGAAACTCATTATTAAGATCAAAATAAATGCAGAAACGGCTGGCATCACTAAAAAAACAAATTGATATACTTGAACAACAAGTCAATATATCTGAACAACAAAATTATCAAGAACACTATTTTGATGAACACTTATTTAATACTACCAAAATCAATACGGATAACGCTTTTTATTTAGAAAAAATCAAACAAACTTTTCAAGCTTTAGTCAATAATGTGATGAATCAAAAAGATGCACAAATTGTCTATTTGTCTGAAATGTTAGTTAATCAAATCACCGCCCTCACCCGTGAATTAGCGACGCATCAACTTCGTAAAAAAGAAGAATCTAAACTTTCAATTCAAGAAACACTCTCTGAAAAACATTGTCGCCATTTAGATTATTTGCGTCGATTGCAAGAAATGAAATATGAGTTATTACTTTCTGCTGAGTCAATCGATCCAATCAAGATTGCAACACTGGATAATCGTATTCATCGGTGTGAACAAGCGATCAAAAACATTGAACAGGAATTAGATACGGAAAGCGGTGTTTATTAAAAAAATGCCAATGCACACGGAATGAATATTGTTGACTTCGATGAACATTTAAATAATCGCTAAATCAGCGTCTAGATTTATTGCATTACTCCTTAGATCAAAGATATAGCTAAAATGCATAATGTTATAATGAATAATTAGTATCATCTTTTTGAGTTCTATTTATAATATTAGCTATGATTAGCGATAATGTTCCAATGCTATCCCTTTCTAATATTTTAATAAGGATTTATTCATGGGTAAGATATTTGATGATAATTCTCAAACTATTGGTTATACACCTCTTGTTCGTTTAAAGCATTTTGGTCATGGTAATATTTTAGCTAAAGTGGAGTCACGCAATCCCAGTTTTAGTGTTAAATGTCGTATAGCTTCAAATATGATTTGGGATGCGGAGAAGCGTGGTTTATTAACGCCGGATGTTGAATTGATTGAACCCACCAGCGGTAACACAGGTATCGCATTAGCAGCCGTTGCCGCAGCGCGTGGTTATAAATTAACGTTAACCATGCCTGAAAGCATGAGCATTGAGCGACGAAAATTATTGAAAGCATTAGGTGCAAATTTAGTTCTAACAGAAGCGTCAAAAGGAATGAAAGGCGCCATTGAAAAGGCTGAGGAAATGGTAGCAAGTAATCCCAAACGTAATATTATGCTACAACAATTTAGCAATCCAGCCAATCCCGAAATTCATGAAAAAACAACCGGGCCTGAAATTTGGCTTGATACTGATGGAAAAATAGATATTTTTGTCGCAGGGATTGGAACAGGCGGAACATTCACAGGCGTAACACGTTACATTAAAAATACCCAAGGTCGAAATATTATGGCGGTTGCGGTCGAACCAAGCCAGTCACCTGTAATCACTCAAGCACTTGCTGGCGAACCGCTTAAACCAGGGCCACATAAAATTCAAGGTATCGGAGCGGGTTTTATTCCGGCTAATCTGGATTTGAGTTTAATTGATTTAGTGGAAAAAGTATCGAATGAAGAAGCGATCGAAACTGCGCGCATTTTAATGGAAAAGGAGGGAATTTTGGCGGGAATCTCTTCAGGAGCAGCAGTTTTTGCCGCTGATAGATTGGCTAACTTACCGGAGAATAGCAATAAAACCATTGTGGTAATATTACCTTCATCGGGTGAACGTTATTTAAGTACTGACTTATTTAGCGGGATTTTTACCGAAAAAGAATTAGGATGACTTAAAATAAAAGATACCGTCAATTGACGGTATTTAATCCACTTAATTTAGAGATCTATTAATAATTTAAACTGATTAAAATCGTTATTCGTGAATAATGCCAAAATGCCGATAAGCATGCGGTGTTGCAATTCTGCCCCTTGGTGTTCTTTGAATATAACCTTGTTGAATTAAAAAAGGCTCAAGCACATCTTCAATCGTTTCTCGCTCTTCGCCAATTGCAGCAGCAATATTATCTAAACCAACCGGACCACCCATAAATTTTTCAATAATAGCTAGCAGTAATTTACGATCCATATAATCAAAGCCTTCATTATCGACATCGAGCATATCGAGTGCTTGGGTTGCTATTTTTTCATCGATAATACCTTTTGATTTTACATCAGCATAATCTCTAACCCGACGTAATAAACGGTTAGCTATTCGAGGGGTACCCCGTGAACGTTTGGCAATTAAATGAGCCCCTTCACAAGATAAATCCATACCCAAAAATTTGGCACTTCGACTAACGATATATTCCAGATCTTCAACACGATAAAATTCAAGGCGTTGTACGATTCCAAAGCGATCACGTAATGGCGATGTTAATGAACCAGCTCTTGTTGTCGCACCAATAAGGGTAAAAGGTGGTAGATCGATTTTAATTGAACGCGCAGCAGGGCCTTCACCTATCATAATGTCTAGTTGATAATCTTCCATTGCCGGATATAAGATTTCTTCAACGACTGGCGATAATCGATGAATTTCATCGATAAAAAGGACATCATTAGGCTCTAAATTAGTTAACATGGCAGCAAGATCACCCGCTTTTTCTAAAACTGGGCCAGAGGTAGTGCGCAAATTAACACTCATCTCATTAGCAACAATATTTGCTAAGGTTGTTTTACCCAGCCCAGGAGGGCCAAAGATAAGCACATGATCGAGAGCATCACTACGCTGTTTTGCGGCTTGAATAAAAATTTTCATTTGCTCACGCACATGAGGTTGCCCGATATATTCATCCAGATACTTGGGACGAATTGCACGATCTAGAGACTCTTCTTCTTTTTGAGCTTGTGGAGCTATTAAACGATCCGCTTCAATCATAATGCTTACCTTTTTATAACGCTGATTTTAATGCTTCACGTATAAGCGTTTCACAATCCATTTCAGGCTTGATAACTTTACTGATTATACGGCTAGCCTCTTGTGGCTTATAGCCTAAAGCAATAAGGGCGGAAACAGCTTCACTTTCAATTTGATTTGAGGATTTTTTGATATTGCCAGTTTCAACAATGGTCATTGAGTCAGTTAATTCTTCACCAAAGCGTTTAACACGATCTTTCATTTCCACAATTAATCGTTCTGCCGTTTTAGTCCCCACGCCCGGTAATTTAACCAGCGTTTTGATTTCACCTTGTTCAACCGCCACGATAAATTGTTGAGCCGACATTCCTGATAATATTGCCAATGCTAATTTTGGTCCAACGCCATTCACTTTGATCAATTCACGAAACAATTCGCGTTCTTGTTCATGATTAAATCCATATAATAATTGGGCATCTTCACGAACAATCAGATGTGTTAAAACGATAACTTCTTGACCATTGTTGGGTAATTCATAAAAACAGGTCATGGGCATAAAAACATTGTAACCGACACCGCCCACATCAATAAGCACTTTGGGTGGCTGTTTTTCTATAATGATTCCGCGTAAACGACCTATCACAATTAATCCTTAATATTGAGTGTTATCAGATTTATCAATGACATGTAACAATGAAAAAAGAATAATTACTCAATCAAATACAGTATTAATGAGTAAAGTGTATGTTGTCATTGATATCGAGTGTATAAACTATTGTTGTTTAGTTTACCTGATGAAATTGAAATAATAAAGAAAAACTGTATAAATAGACAGGCAATAAAAGGAAAAATTTTGCCGACCAATTCGGCAAAATAGTGAGTAGAAACAGATGATAATTTGCTTAAATTAAAAAGGCATTTTAAAACCTGGTGGTAATTGCATTCCACCTGTAACTTGAGCCATACGCTCTTTTTGAGCTTCATCTAATCGGCGAGTTGCATCATTAAAAGCTGCTGCAATAAGATCTTCTAACATCTCTTTGTCATCTTCATTCAATAATGACGGATCTAATTCAACTCGTTTACAGTTATGAGCGCCATTAATGGTGACTTTAACAATTCCTGCACCCGACTCTCCTGTTACTTCTAATTTGGCGATTTCTTCTTGCGCTTGCTGCATTTTTGCTTGCATTTGCTGGGCTTGTTTCATTAAATTACCCAAACCGCCTTTTCCACCTGAAAACATAATTATTCCTCGTTAAATATATTTAGTCCATAATTATACAGGACGAATACTTGTTTCATCAATCTTGGCTTCAAAATATTGGCAGATCATTGCCACTTTTGGATCTTGATTAATTGTCACTTTAGCTTGCGCAAGTTTTTGTTGATAAAGATCTTCACGCATTTCCAAAGGTGTTTTTATCGTTTGATTATCATCAATAATAACGTTAATTTTTAACGGTTTTTGTCGATAATTCGACATTGCTTTTTCTAATTTTGAAATATTTGCTGATGCATTAATGAGATGTTTTACCGCTGATCGCAAATGTAAAACGATATTTTCATCATCTATTTGTTCAATAGAGCAATTTATCGCAATTTGCTTAATTAAAGGCGCAATATCGAGTTGCTCAATTTCGGCACACCATGCGTCTTTTTGCACCATTTCATCAATTAATTTTTTCATCATTTCGGGCGTTTTATCACCATTTAATGATTCGCGAAAACTTTTCGTATCAATGATTAATTCATCTTTGGTTTCCATCAGCCCACACGCCTGCCATTGATAATTTTCTGCGGTAATTTGCTCTTCATCCTTATCGGGCTTATTTAAGTTATTTTCATTTGATTCTACGTGTGAACGTTTGTCTGTGCCATGCGCTAATGATGCATTGATACTCGCCTGAATTGGTTGATTTTTTTCAACCAGTTCAGACTTTTTTTTATTTTGTTCCTCTTGTATTAATTGCATCCGCATTTCTAAAATACTTTTCGTCATTGAAGAGACATCATCTGGGATCGGCATATCGTGTTTAGCCGGTTGTTGATAATTATTTTGAGAGTGTTTTATATCAGATTGTGCGTTACTCTCAATACGTGATGTCTTTTCTAACTCAACTTGTTGAAAATTGTGCTCTGATTGTGGTGTGCCAGATGCTGATTTTTGATGATTATCAGTCACGGGCGGTACATTACTCATCGAGTCAGATGTGGCGTTTGATATGTCACTCTTACTAGCTGATGCTTGAATAGGTAAAGGCTTTGATGGCTGCGGTGCCTGAACCGTTGGCTTTGTATTTGACACTAACTTATTGTTATCATTAGTTTTGGGTTGAAATGCTAATGCTCTTAGAAAGCTCATTTCAACACCTATTTTTTTATCGGGTGAATAGGCTAATTCTTTTCGCCCCATTAATAATATTTGATAAAATAACTGAATATCATTTGGCGCAATGTATTGTGCTAAAAAGCGTATTCGTTCTTCATTATCGGTATAATCACCCAATGCTGTTGGTACAATTTGTAATAAAGCGATTTGATGCAAAAGCGTAATGGTTTCAGCCAATAAGTTATCCCAATCCACGCCTTGTGTTGCAGCTGCTTCAATCTGTTGCATCAAAGCATTGCCATCATTTTGATAAAGTGCCTCAACCAATAAAAAAGGAATTGTTTTATCCAGTGTTCCTAACATAACGCTGACTGATTGCGCATCAACAACGCCATTACCTAAGGCAATAGCCTGATCGGTTAAACTTAAGGCATCTCGCATACTACCATTAGCCGCTTTGGCTAATAACTGAATCGCCTTCGGTTCAGATTCAATTTTTTCAAGTTGTAAAATGTGAGAAAGCTGTTCCGATATAAGCGAAGTATCAAGCACATTTAAATGTAAATGTAGACAGCGTGATAATATGGTAATCGGTAACTTTTGTGGATCGGTTGTTGCCAACAGAAATTTAACATGTTCTGGTGGTTCTTCTAATGTTTTTAGCAAGGCATTAAAACTGCTGCGAGATAACATGTGCACTTCGTCAATTAAATAGACTTTAAAGCGCCCTTTAGTTGGCAAGTATTGAATGTTATCTAATATTTCACGTGTATCTTCAACTTTAGTTCGTGAAGCGGCATCAATTTCTAAAAGATCGACAAATCTGCCTTGCTCAATATCACGACAATTATCACATACCCCACAAGGCGTAGCAGTAATCCCAGTTTCGCAGTTTAAGCCTTTAGCAAGTAAGCGAGCAATGGAGGTTTTTCCAACACCACGCGTGCCTGAAAATAGATAAGCATGATGAACCCGACCTAGCGAAAGTGCATTTGATAGAATCTTGAGGACATGCTGTTGCCCTACGACTTCAGTAAATGATTTTGGTCGCCATTTGCGTGCCAGAACTTGATAACTCATATTCACCATTGCGTATAACTAATCAATTTGGCATCAATAATATCATAAAGCGTAAAATTAGTCTTTAAGATGACAGTAAACAATTTACAATACTTTATTGAATGAGAATCCAGTCAATTTTTATTATTGACGTTTACTTTAATGAATGCTTTTAATAAATAGATTATTAATAAGAAATGAATGATAAGAATAAATTAAGTTTGTTGTAGTTAGTTATTCAGAAATATGGGCGTGTTTACTAATACAGATTCATTGTAGTTGAAAATTTGAATCCTGAGTAGATAAATCTCAACCATTATTTCGATTCCATAATGGTTGATTATTCATATTTATTTTTGATTCAAATATGACCAAGCATATTGTGCGTAAAATTCTGCGCCCATTGTCATGCCGTCCTCATCAACATTAAAACAACCATGGTGATGTGGCCACTGTGTATCTTTTTCAGGATTACCCGAACCCACTAATGCAAATGCACCAGGAATGTTTTCAGTATAAAAACTAAAGTCTTCACCGCCAGTTGTTGGTGGCTCGAAATAAAGGGCTTGTTCACCAAACGATTCAACAATGACTTTTTGTGCTAATAGCGCAGATTGTTCATCATTAATGACGGGTAACGTGCCATAAATGTATTCTACTTCAGCCGTTGCACGATACATTGCAGCAACTTGATTGGCATAACGGCGAATAGCATCTTCAATTTTATTTCGCACTTCAACACTAAAACAGCGAACTGTACCTTCTAAAACCGCATTTTCCGCAATAACATTGAAACGAGTGCCGACATCCATTTTTCCTATGGTGACCACCGCAGGGGTAAGCGGAGACACTTCACGTGAGACAATCGATTGTATGTTCATCACAAATGAAGATGCCACCATGACAGCATCAA
>CAMLAI010000057.1 GCA_946477995.1 uncultured Gilliamella sp.
CACCACCTGGCATAATTGCGTAATCAACTTCGCCAAGTACTCGCGGAATAATTTCTGATAAAAGCGTTTTAAATTTTAAATTATAGCTGTTTTCTATAATATCATTTAAGGTGATTATGCCTGATTGTGTGTCTGGTTTAAGCTTGATCCAACCTATTTTTTGTAACAACAATAATGATCGAGAAGTGTTGGAGGGATCATTCGGGATTGCAATGATTTGATTGGATGCAATATCATTGATTGAATGATGTTTCTGTGAAAATAGAGCGGCAGATATGGAAGGAATGTGTACTAAAGAGACAAGGTCGTTATGGGTCTCTTTGTTATAGACGTCAAGATAATCTTGATGCTGTGCAGCATTCATATCAATACTCCCTTCAACCAGCGCGGTATTGGCATCCCGCAAAGAACTAAAATTGACCAATTTGACGCTGTAGCCTTTTTTTTCTAATTCGGGCTTAACCACTCGCTCCATTAAAATGTTGTGCATACTAGGGGGTAATCCAACTATGATCTCTTTTTTGTCTGATTGTTTTATGTCCTTGCTTTTGTCTGTGTCACAACCTATCAACACGAGCCCCAATAATATTAAAGTAGGTAAATATAAATATTTTTTCATTATCATTCCTTCTGGATTGTGTTTGCAATATTTACAAAATATAACTCTTTGTTAATGTGTGTTATTTTTATAACGATAGGATATTTAGGATTATAATTATCAAGCTTTCATTTTGATAATACTTTAAGTTTATATCATTATTCGATTAAGATATATAAATTTTCTGTTTAATCGCTGATCTATTTGTGGTTAAATATATTCGTCATTCAGGACGTTCAAATAAATATAAAGGATTAAAAAGCATGAAAATAAATATAATCCCCCTCATCTATAGTTGCTTACTATTGACTTTGTTAGGATGTGATAATAAGCAAAGCGATTCTAAAATCATCATCAATAATTATATTAATAATGGTCAATATGATGTTGCTCCTCACTCAAAACTGATTAAAAAGCAGCGGTTTGAAGGAAGTTATTTTGGTACGATTGAAACGAACGCAGATGGTTTGATCACCTTTTACAATTTGAACGATAAAAAAGTCTATTTTGATTATCAGCAGTCACAATATATGATCAAAAATCAGGAACTTTCAAAATACAAAATTAATGTTGATGATAAACAAAATATTGTTTCGATAACTGACTCATCCGGCAACGAAGTTATCCGCTCAACTTATGACGAACAAGGACGAGTTGTGAAACTTGAAAACAGCATTATTGGTGGTTCAAATTATCTATTTATTAATCAAATTACTTATAAAAATGAATTAGTTGTTGAAAGAGACTATGAAATTTTTGATAAAACAGATGAAGCAAATATCGTTCCACTTTACCTCAATAAAAAGCAATACTTTTATAATGCAGAAAAGCAGCTCATTAATAGCGTCGAACATGCTTTTATTGCTCAAAATGGTCAATATGAAAGCAATGAACACAATCAATTAATCCCCACAGAGCAATTAAACTGCGTTTACGATGATCCTAACCAGTATGGTGATTGGACAAAATTATATTGTTTAAACGAACAAGAAGAAACAAAGCGATTTATTTTACGCTCTTTCGAATACTATGACTAATGAAGGAAACAGCAATGAAAAGGATCATTTTCGTATGTGGTTTATCAATCATTCTATTTGGTTGCAATAAAAACGAAAAACTGAGTAATGTTGAGCTCACTAACAACTATTTATTGTTTAGTAGTGTTGAGAACATTCCGTATTCAAAACTGATTAAGCAACAAAAGATTATTGGCAGCGATCGCCAACAATATGTATCAGATGATAAAGGTTTCATTGTCTCAGTTAATATTGATCATGTGAAGATCACAAACGACTATGCGACGAAAAAAAGCCATTTTTCGATAGATAATCAATATGATTTGGATTTAAATATGGATTTCGATGATAAGCAGAATCTTTTGCATTTAGAAGATTTAGCCAAAAAGATCGAATGGTCTTCAACTTATGATGATCAAAATAGAATAATAAAAATCGAGCGTATTTCCAATCCATCGACGATCAGTGATATTCAGTATGAAAATGGAAATATTTCTCGAATTGTTAATACTTATATCTTAAAAATGGATTTAGCCAATGTTTACACGTCAAGCGAAGAAAAGATATTTTTATATAACGATAAAAATCAATTAGATAAAGTTATCATTAAATTTTTTGATGACAAAGAGTCCAAACCAACAGAGACAAAAAGATGTTCCTTTTATGGATATAATGAACAAGGTGATTGGACGAAGTCATATTGTTTAAAAATGAATGAGAATTTTACTTATTTTAATTCACGAAAAATTGACTATTAAAAGTGTGCAAATAAGCTAATTTAATATGATTCTCCCTAATACTGAATAATGCTATTAAGGAGAATTGACCTACTTGCTCACTTATAATGCGCCTACAATTCGATGCGGAATATATAACTCTTCAAGATAAGTGATATCCTCTGGGGTTAACGAGACGTTTAACGACCCAACTGCATCATCTAAGTACTTCGTTTTTGTCGCACCAATAATCGGTGAGGTAACACCTTTCGCAAACTGCCATGCTAATGCTATTTGAGTCATTGTTACGCCATATTTTTCAGCAAGTTCATGTACTCTTTTTACTATATTAGTATCGGTTTGTTGGGTACTATCATATTTTTCGATAGCGGTTTTATCCGTTTTGCTACGTAACGTATCAGTCGTCCACTCTAATCGAGCAAGACGACCAGCAGCTAAAGGACTATAGGGTGTTAATGAAACATTAAATTGTTTACAAACTGGAATTAATTCTCTTTCATCTTCACGATACAATAAATTATAGTGATTTTGCATCGAGACAAATTTCGTCCAACCGTTTTGCTCAGCAGCAAGTTGCATGTTATAAAATTGGTAGCCATACATCGCAGAAGCACCTAGTGCTCGAACTTTTCCAATTTGAACCAACTTATGTAATGCTTCCATTGTTTCTGTAATTGGTGTGGTATAGTCAAAACGATGTATAATATATAAATCGATGTAATCCGTACCTAACCGTTTAAGTGATCCGTCTATCTCTTTTTCAATTGCCCCTTTTGATAAGTGACCGTCATTAAAATAGACTTTGGTGGCTAAAACAACTTTATCACGAGCAATATTTTTTTTGATTGCTTGACCTAAATACGTTTCACTGGTTCCTGCTGAATAAATATTGGCTGTATCAATAAAATTGATACCCAAATTTAACGCATGCTGAATGATCGCTTCACTCTCACTTGGATTAAGTGTCCATGCATGCATTTTACTGGCAGGATCGCCAAAACTCATACAGCCCAAACAAAATCGTGACACTTCAATATCGGTATTGCCTAGTTTTACATATTCCATCATATCCCCTCTTTTTCCCAACCTAGTTGTAATAGTGAGCATTGAACATTGTTAAATTTATTCTAAAACGGAATGTCATTGAGATAAACCAGCGATTCTTTTATAGTATCATGAATTAAATTCATCAATACGGTCAATATGCATAACTTTAAGGACATTTAACTGTATTTAAATTAGTTTTAATAGCGTTAAAATAGGAATGATTCAATACGTTATGGCATCCATTCCCATAATTCAGCTTGTACCCATTTGTTGTCCTATTTAAGTCATAAACATATTACGTCAATAGACTAATGATAAAATAAGCGTGAGTTTAAAATGCTCAACCTTATTGATCAGATCAATATATGATCAAAAACAACTCATTTTTTAGTAATGTAATGATCATTATTGCACATTTTATGCACTTTCTTTACTTATTTATGTCATTTGCTTAATTAAATTTAATCAATTAAATTTAATTAGTTAATCATTAATTTCACTATACAGACTACTTTTTCAACTGAATTCAACTCATGCAAACATGATTATTTATCATTTGTCAGCCGTGAGTGCATAAAATCTAATATCCCCCCTACTTTTTAATTGAACAGGAGCTCTTGATGGATTCACAAATATGGGTTTTAGGTGTGTTGATTAGTAGTATTTTGTTAATAGTTATCAGTATTGTAAAATTGAAGCTTCATCCTTTTTTAGCCCTGCTATTATCGAGTTTTTATGTGGGCATATTAATGGGCATGAAACCATTAACAATGATAAGTGCAATTGAAGATGGTATCGGTGGAACACTTGGTTTTTTGGCTGCCGTAATTGGTTTAGGTACGATTCTAGGCAAAATGATGGAAGTATCCGGTGCAGCAGAACGCATTGGGATAACTTTGCAAAAATGTCGTTGGTTATCTCCCGAAGTCATCATGGTATTAGTGGGTTTAATTTGTGGTATTACCCTATTTGTTGAAGTAGGCGTAGTGCTTCTTATTCCTTTAGCTTTTTCAATAGCCAAAAAAACGCAGACTTCGCTATTAATGTTAGCTATTCCATTATGTACCGCTTTAATGGCTGTGCATTGTATTGTTCCTCCTCATCCCGCCGCATTATATGTTACTAATGCTTTAGGGGCAGATATTGGTAGTGTGATTTTATATGGCTTATTAATTGGACTTATTGCCTCATTAGTGGGGGGGCCCATTTTTTTAAGAATCATTAAAAATAAGATGCCATTTAAAAAAGTCCCTGAAGAGTTTTCTGATTTAAAAGTGCGTACCGAAGACGAATTACCTTCCTTAGCTGCTACGTTGTTTACAGTATTATTACCCATAATATTAATGCTGATCAAAACCACAGCAGAGTTAAATATTGATAAGACTACGTCCTTGTATGCAACGCTGGAATTTATTGGAAACCCTATTACTGCAATGTTTATTGGTGCATTTGTCGCTTATTATGTTTTAGGTCTTAGACGCAATATAGGGATGAGTAAATTATTAAATCATACAGAAAATTGCTTTTCATCTATTGCTAATATTCTGCTAATCATCGGAGCTGGAGGTGCATTTAACAGTATTTTAAAAACCAGTGGATTAAGTGATAGTTTAGCCAATATATTATCGCAATTAGATATGCATCCGATCTTATTAGCTTGGCTCGTTGCCATTATTTTGCATGCTGCGGTCGGTTCTGCAACGGTTGCTATGATGGGAGCCACAGCGATCGTATCACCTATGCTTAGCATGTATCCTAATGTCAGTCCCGAAATTATCACATTAGCAATTGGCTCAGGTGCAATTGGTTGTACAATTGTGACCGATTCATTATTTTGGCTGGTTAAACAATATTGTGGCGCAACAATGACTGAAATCTTCAAATATTATACCAGTGCTACTTTTATCGCTTCCGTCGTTGCGTTACTTTGCACATTTTTATTATCAGGTATGATTTAATCATTCAACATAAGGAGTCAAAATGAATCAAATCGAAATTGAATGTCTTATCAAAGATAATCCTTTAGTTGATAAACTGATTAAACTTGAACCCTGTTACTGGTTTAATCCTAATATTACAACATTAGAAATAGGATTAAATTATGTGGGACTTGATCAACAAGATATTGCCGAGGCAAGCAATCGCTTAAAACGATTTGCCCCTTATTTAGCCATTGCTTTTCCAGAAACTTTAGCAACAAAAGGCATTATTGAATCTGATGTAGTTGAAATAGATCATATGAAAACAGCCTTAGAAGCACGTTACAATCAAAATATTGCTGGTAAGTTACTGTTGAAAAAAGATAGCCACTTACCTATTTCCGGCTCAATAAAAGCACGCGGAGGTATCTACGAGGTTTTAACGCATGCAGAAAAATTAGCCATTGAGCAAGGTTTATTATCTTATGAAGATAACTACAGCAAACTGTTTTCTGATGAATTTAAACAGTTTTTCAACCAATATAGTATTGCGGTAGGATCAACGGGTAATCTTGGCTTATCGATTGGTATCATGAGCGCCAAATTGGGCTTTAATGTTAGTGTTCATATGTCAGCTGATGCAAGAGAATGGAAAAAACAGAAGTTACGTTCTCATGGTGTGAATGTGATCGAATATGAAGATGACTACAGCGTCGCTGTCGAGCAAGGTCGCAAAGCCGCTGAGTCGGATCCTAGCTGTTTTTTTATCGATGATGAAAATTCTAAAACCCTTTTTTTGGGTTATTCCGTTGCTGGCGAACGTCTAAAACAACAATTTGACCATATGGGCATTGTCGTTAACCGTGAAAATCCCTTATTTGTTTATTTACCTTGTGGTGTAGGCGGCGGACCTGGCGGTGTAGCTTTTGGTTTAAAAATGGCGTTTGGTGATCATGTCCATTGTATCTTTGCTGAACCCACCCACTCGCCTTGCATGTTTTTAGGTGTTTATACCGGCTTACACGATAAGATTTCAGTGCAAGATATCGGTATTGATAATCTAACCGCGGCAGATGGTCTGGCGGTAGGACGCGCATCAGGCTTTGTCGGTCGTGCAATGGAACGTTTGTTAGACGGTTATTATACGTTGTCAGACCAAGAGATGTATGATTTATTATCTTTACTCAATCAAACCGAAAATATTCAATTAGAACCTTCGGCTCTTGCTGGTATGAAAGGCGCTATCATAGTAAATCACGATTTACAGTATCAGCAACGTCTGCAATTAACACCGCAACAACTACAACATGCTACTCATCTGGTTTGGGCAACAGGTGGCGGAATGGTACCAGCTGAGGAGATGCAAAAATATCTTAATGCCGGCGCCAACTAACTAACCATGGCAGATAAATATCAAATGATGATATTTATCTGTCATGAAACGCATGCTTATTATTCTTTAACACATCAACATTATTTTATTCACAGTAAAATAAAACGAGAGCCTAGCGACTTAATCTAAGCGATGATAACAGATAACAGCGTTTAATAGACGCATATAAGCTGACATTGTGGCACGATATTCTGGATTTGGTGATAGATCGGCATGATAAAATAAAATCTAAATCACTTAGATATTCCTTATCATGTGAGCGAATAAAGATATAAGAAGAGAATATAAGGATAAGTCGACGGGATTTAAAAAGTATGGTTAACTTTTTAGGAACGTATTGCTTTCACATTAAATGAATTATTTTTGAATATTTGCCTATTTTTTTAAAGCGCTGTCAAAGTCAGCTACAAATATTTATCGCAGGAACTGTTATCGTCAAAACTGTTGTAGCAAGAACGAGTTTATGGATTGAATTGGTGCCAGTGGTCGGACTCGAACCGACACGCTTTTAAGGGCGGCGGATTTTG
>CAMLAI010000058.1 GCA_946477995.1 uncultured Gilliamella sp.
AAACTAAGTTAACTCTTGATTAAAAAGCGCCGTTTGTTTATCCAATCAAAGCTACATCGTTTAACTGTCCGACTTAAAGCATAAAATAGTTAAATTGCCGATTTTATTTGAGAGCAAGTATTCCTATCAAAGAACAGTAAATAAAGCTTAAACCAAACTATTTACCTGTTACAGTGATTGGTGAATAACTGTATCTATTAATTCAAAAAATCATCATGTTATGTTAACATTAACACACTCCATACTTTCAAACTCACCCTTTACAAAGCTAGGAGGTATACATGCATGACACCGGGCCTTTACTCATTGCCATCATCGGCGGCATTGTACTTGCCACCCTACTTGGATTACTCGCTAATCGTTTACGTATTTCCCCGCTAGTCGGTTATCTTATTGCCGGTATTATTGTTGGCCCCACAACACCTGGATTTGTTGCAGATACATCAATTGTGCAAGAACTAGCAGAAATTGGCATTATTTTATTAATGTTTGGTGTAGGGTTACACTTTTCATTAAAAGATCTTATGCAAGTAAAAAACATTGCTATTCCCGGTGCAATTGTTCAAATTACCGTTGCCACATTACTTGGAATGGGCATGTCTAGCTTGATTGGATGGCCGATTTTAACGGGATTAGTGTTTGGGCTGTGCTTATCTACTGCAAGTACAGTTGTATTACTCAGAGCCCTAGAAGATCGAAATCTGATAGAGAGTCGTCGCGGTAAAATTGCAGTGGGATGGCTAATTGTGGAAGATTTGGTCATGGTGTTAACGTTAGTATTGCTACCGGCGATTGCTACCATGTTTAGTGATAGCGATAACTATAATACAATCGATATTGTCAAAGAAGTCGCCAAAACTATAGGTCTTGTAATTCTTTTTATCGCTATCATGATTGTAATTGGTCGACGAACAATTCCTTGGCTATTAGCCAAAAGTGCCGCAACAGGTTCTGAAGAGCTGTTCACACTAACCGTACTTGCTATTGCTTTAGGTATTGCTTTAGCAGCAGTACAACTGTTTGGCGCTTCATTTGCATTGGGCGCTTTTTTTGCCGGAATGGTATTAACTGAATCAGATCTCAGCCATCGGGCCGCTAAAAATATCTTGCCATTAAAAGATGCCTTTGCCGTACTATTTTTTGTTTCAGTTGGAATGTTATTCAAACCCCAAATATTACTGATTCATCCTATTGCCGTATTGTCGGTTATTGTAATAATCATTTTAGGCAAATCACTTGCTGCATATTTGATAGTCAGATTATTTGGTTATTCTAAACGCACCGCTTTAACTATTTCAGCAAGTCTGGCGCAAATTGGTGAGTTTGCTTATATTCTTGCGGCATTAGGTATCACTTTACAGATCTTTCCTGATGAAGCGCATAGCCTAATTTTAGCTGGTTCTATCATATCTATTGTGCTAAATCCCTTCATATTTAATTTGCTCGAATACTACTTATCACGCACTGAAAACATTGTTGATAGAATGATTGATCCCATTATTGAAATTAACCAACAAATACCCGAGGTTAAAAACCATGCTATTTTAATTGGCTATGATAGATTAGGTAGTATGATTGCCGAAAAATTAATTGCCCATCACGTGCCGTTTATTGTGATCGAGCCGTCACTAACTTTAGTTGAAAAAATTCGCCATGATGGATTAATTGCGGTATTTGGTAATGCAATAAAGCCGGGGATCCTCAATTTTGCTCATATCAAATCAGCCAAATGGTTAATTATTACCTCGCCAAATGGCTATAAATCAGCAGAAATATCGCAACAGGCAAAAACGGTGAATCCTGATTTAGAAATTTATGTACGAGCATTTTACGAAGATGAAATCGAATATATTGAAGAACATGGTGCAACCAAAGTTGTTACCGGTGAAGAAGAGATTGCAAATCACCTTTTACAGTTTCTTAATATTGATAAAGAACATGAAACAAATAATCAATATCAAGTTAGTCAAACCATGTCGATTGATATGGAAACTTCAAATACTAACAATAATTTAAAAGTTAAAATAGATATTCCGGTAAATGCTAATCTTGCCGCAGGAAATGGTAGTCCGATAGAATAACACTTGACCTAAATAAATAACTGGCAATAATAACGCAGTAAAAACTCTGTTTATTGTAAGATGTGGAGCGAATACTTCGCATCTTTTCTATTTTTGGCTTACAAAAATTTTAGATAAACACAGCAAAAACACACTAAATGCACATTGACTATTATCAATCAAAATTAGGCCTTAACTTATGAATTCAATATTCGAAAAAGTATTTCAATTGAGAGAGAAAAAAACCACCATTGGCACCGAAATCATTGCTGGTTGTACCACCTTTCTTACTATGGTTTATATCATCTTTGTTAACCCGTCTATCTTATCTGCAACCGGCATGGATACTTCTGCGGTATTTGTTCTCACCTGTGTGGTGACAGCTGTTGCCACTATTTTAATGGGTTTATTTGCCAATTTACCAATCGCATTAGCCCCCGCGATGGGACTTAACGTTTTTTTTGCTTATGGGATTTGCGGCGCAATGGGCTATTCCTGGCAAATTGGCATGGGCGCGATATTTTGGGGTTCTTTAGTCTTTTTCGCTTTATCACTATTTAAAGTACGTCATTGGTTAATTGAGCATATTCCACAATGTTTACGAGTAGGAATTAGCGCAGGTATTGGACTATTTATTGCCTTTATGGGCTTCCAAAATATGGGCATAGTCGTGAGTTCACCGGCAACACTCTTAACCATGGGCAATATCTTATCACTCAAAGTCTTATTAGGCTCTCTTGGTTTTTTTATTATTATTATTTTAGCAGCGCGCAATTTTCATGCAGCGGTTTTAATTTCAATATTTGTAGTCACCCTACTGGCGTTATGGCTTGATCCTAATATTACGTATCAAGGTGTAGCGGCAGTGCCACCGAGTGTCGCACCAGTTGTTGGTCATGTCGATCTTGCTGGCTCATTCAACATTGGTATTATGGGTGTGATTTTTTCAGTGATGATTGTTAGCTTATTTGATTCATCAGGCACAATTTTAGCCTTAACCGACAAAGCAGGCATTTCGGACGAAAAAGGACGCTTTCCTAAAATGCGTCAAGCACTATTAATCGATAGCTTTAGCTCATCTCTAGGTGGATTATTTGGTACATCTTCAGTATTAACTTATATTGAAAGTTCTGCGGGTATTTCGGTTGGTGGACGGACTGGCTTAACAGCTGTTGTGGTTGGAATCTTATTCTTACTGATGACCTTTTTATCACCGCTTGCACATTTAGTACCAAGTTATGCCACATCTGGCGCACTCATATTTGTCGGTATTTTAATGGTTTCAAGTTTAGTCAAAGTTAACTGGTCTGATTTAACCGATGCAACGCCTGCATTTATTACCGCTTTGATGATGCCTTTTGCCTTTGCAATTACTGAAGGTGTTGCGCTTGGTTTTATCTCCTATGTGGTATTAAAAACCTGTACAGGTAAATTTAAAGAACTCAATCTTTGTGTAATTATTTTTGCATTATTGTTCGCATTAAAATTTATCTTTATTGATCATCACTAATTTAAACAGCTATTGCTACGATTAACACCGTAGTAATAGCTTAGTTACTTACCAACCAGCTAATCTTCAAAAATCCGCATTATTCAGTCAAAAAAATCATTCATTACCAAACATGTCACTAGACGTGCTTATAGAGTTTGATCTGCATCACAAAAATAAAAAAACATAAAATAATTACAAAATTTAATAATTGTCGTTAGTTTCAAATTTAATGCATATTGATTACAACGTATTAACACAACTGTGCTTAACACTAAATTAAAACAAGCAAAGATAACTCTCTCATTAACTTATTAGGCATCATTTAGAGGAATATTATGAATCAATATTACGACAAAATAGATAGAATCAACTATGAAGGAACACAATCAGATAATCCTTTTGCATTTCGACATTATGATCCAAACCAGATAATTTTAGGTAAAACAATGGCTGAACATTTACGTTTTTCAATCTGCTATTGGCATACATTTTGTTGGGCGGGTACCGATATGTTTGGTTCTGGTTCGTTTGATTATCCTTGGCAAAAAAGTAGTGATCCTTTAATCAATGCTAAAGCAAAAGCCGAGATTGCTTTTGAGTTTTTCTACAAAATGAATGTTCCTTTTTATGCTTTTCATGACGTGGATGTTTCACCTGAGGGGAGTTCAATTCAAGAATACATCAATAATTTATCCACGATGACTGACATTTTGCTAGAAAAACAACAACAAACGGGCGTTAACCTACTTTGGGGTACAGCAAATTGTTTCACTAATCCGAAATATGCAGCGGGTGCAGCAACTAATCCTGATCCAGAAGTTTTTGCTTGTGCTGCAACGCAAGTTGTCCATGCGATGAATGCCACACATAAACTTGGTGGACAAAATTATGTGCTATGGGGAGGTCGTGAAGGCTATGAAACACTTTTAAATACCGATCTGCGTAAAGAAAGACAACAACTGGGTAAATTTATGCAATTGGTTGTTGAAAACAAACATAAAATTGGTTTCAAAGGTGCGTTACTAATCGAACCTAAACCTCAAGAGCCCACCAAACATCAGTATGATTATGATGTTGCCACTATTTATGGCTTCTTAAAACAATTTGGACTAGAAAACGAGATAAAAGTTAACATCGAAGCTAATCATGCCACTCTTGCTGGTCACTCTTTTCAACATGAAGTTGCCTCAGCTATCTCTCTTGATATTTTTGGTTCGCTTGATGCCAATCGAGGCGATCCGCAATTAGGTTGGGATACCGATCAATTTCCAAATAGTGTCGAAGAAAATACTCTTGTCATGTATGAAATCCTAAAAAGCGGTGGCTTTAAAACAGGTGGGCTAAATTTTGACGCCAAAATTCGTCGTCAAAGCGTTGATAAGTACGATGTCTTTTATGGTCATATTGGTGCCATTGATACTATGGCGTTATCATTAAAAAATGCGGCAAAAATGCTCGAAAGCCAAATATTAAACCAATGTGTTACCAATCGTTATGCCGGTTGGGATAAACAACTGGGTAACGATATATTACAGGGAAAAATGTCATTACAACAAATTGCAGAGTATAGTCTAAAACATAAATTACAACCAAAAACACGTAGTGGTGAGCAAGAAAAACTTGAAAACTTAGTCAATAAGTTCATTTTTGGCTAATCGTTAGGCAACATAAGTTTATTAGGGCTACAAACCCGTAGCCTTAATAAACATTGTAGTGGAGAAATATATGTATATTGGTATTGATTTAGGTACTTCCGGTATAAAAGTCATTCTTATGGATGAACAGCAAAACATTATCGCATCGACAACACAACCTCTTAGCGTGTCTCGCCCTTTTCCGCTTTGGTCAGAACAAGATCCAAATCAATGGTGGCAAGCGACTAATATAGCAATGCATGAGCTTGGTTCACTGCATGATTTACAACACGTTAAAGCGATTGGTTTAAGTGGGCAAATGCATGGCGCAGTATTATTAGATAAACAATTGCAAATTTTAAGACCAGCCATCTTATGGAATGATGGCCGCTGCGATGCCGAGTGTCATCAATTAGAACAGCAAGTCCCGAATTCAAGAAAAATTACCGGTAATTTAATGATGGCTGGCTTTACTGCGCCTAAAATCAAATGGGTTAAAAATCATGAGCCAGACATTTTTGCCAAAATCGATAAAGTACTCCTGCCTAAAGATTATTTACGTCTTAACATTACCGGACAATTGGCATCAGACATGTCAGATTCAGCCGGTACCATGTGGTTAGATGTTGAAAAACGTGATTGGAATGATGATCTATTAGCCGCTTGCGGACTAAGCAGGCATCATATGCCGACGCTATTTGAAGGTAATCAAATCACCGGTTATGTCAACGATAAAGTTGCAAAAAGCTGGGGAATAAATACCATTCCGGTGGTTGCTGGTGGCGGTGATAATGCAGCTGGCGCAATTGGTGTTGGGCTCTATCAATCAGGGCAAGCGATGTTATCACTTGGCACCTCGGGCGTCTACTTTGCTGTCACAGATCATTTTGTTAGTCAACCAGAACAGGCCATTCACAGTTTTTGTCATGCATTACCAGATCGTTGGCATCTTATGTCCGTAATGTTAAGCTGTGCATCTTGCCTTGATTGGGGCTGCCAATTATTATCAATCAAAGATGTACCTACGCTAATTTCATTAATTCAAACCGATCAAACTGATGCTAAACCTCCCGTCCAATTTTTACCTTATTTATCTGGCGAAAGAACGCCACATAATAATCCTGAAGCGAAAGGCGTATTTTTTGGCTTAACTAATCAGCACAACAAAGTAGACTTAGCTAAAGCCATATTGTTAGGTGTCAGTTACGCACTGGCTGACGGTATCGATGTCGTTGCGAAAACCGGCATTTCGCCCGATAAAATAATGGTAATTGGTGGCGGGGCAAAAAGTGCCTACTGGCGACAATTAATCTGTGATATTTCTGGTTATCCTATTGAATATTGTGAAGGCGGTGAAGTCGGCCCGGCATTAGGGGCAGCTAAACTAGCCCAAATTGCTTGCCATCCAGATACCCCTATAAACGAATTATTACCTTCACCAAAAGTAATTCAACTGCATCAACCGAATCGTGACAATTATCAGTTATATCAACAACAACGCGCTATTTTTAGACAGATTTATCAGCAACTAAAACCACTCATGTGTTAATGATTCATCAAAGGGGAAAGAATCACGTTATCTTCCCCTTTATTTTCACTATCGAAAACCAATCATATCAATACCTAAGTAAATCGCTCTTCCCAATAAAAAGGCGTTAACATAACATTATTGTGTCAATAAACTACTGCCAACTTGGTTGGCGATTGTTACACACCACCTATGCTAAGCAGATCTTTTTTAGAATTAAAAATC
>CAMLAI010000059.1 GCA_946477995.1 uncultured Gilliamella sp.
GGGCGAGCATAAAATGCGAGTCATCCTCTCTTCCCCCGCTCTATTTTTTATTATCTTACTGATTTAATGTTACTAACAATAAATATTGTGATCACAACAACAATTTTGGTACTTAAGATTGACAAGATATATTTTTTTAATTAATTTTTAACCAATAAAAATGGATTTAAGATATATCTTTTAGATATTACGATCCAAAAAGGAAGGGGATGACTATTGGAATATCGTGATATTGCGGTCAAAACAGCTGTTGAAGAGCAAATTAAAGCCAATCCAGCCATAATTAAGGATAAATTCACAGAACGTGGGCTTGCCGAATATTTTGGCGTCAGTCGAACAACGGTTAGAAAAGCGTTAAATGATTTGGCCATGGAAGGCTATGTTTTTTTTGATAAAAAAAATACGCAATATCCAACAATCTTTGAAATCAATATGTTAAAAATGTCTTCATTTAGTGAAGAAATAGATAAAGAAAATCCTAAACAAATTAAAATCAAAGTTCTTTCCAACCAAATTATCAAGATTCCCTCAGAATTGACAAAATTCTTTAATTTTAATCACCAATTACTCAAAATAATTAGGCAACGCGTATTAGGTGAAATGCCTTTATCTTACGAGATCTGTTATTTACCCTTCGAAAAATTCAGAGGTTTAGAAACACAAAATTTGAGCAATGTGTCGCTTTATCAATATTTAAAAGATCATTACCAGCTCATCCCGAGTCATGGTCGGGAAGAAATTACCTACGAAACCGCAACTAAAGAATGTGCCAAGTATTTAGGTATCAAAGAACAAACACCAATCTATAAAGTTTCAAGTTATAACTACGATAATAACTTTGAGCCTTTTGAACACACTGAGCAATATTTAATAGGTAACCGATTTAAATATCACTTATCGGCTAAAAATATCTTCAATTATAGCGAGACAGATAAATGAAGTTATTTGAAAAAATTGCAGTTCAATTAGGCGAGCTAATAGATACAGGTAGGTATGGTGTTGGTGCCGCATTACCGCCAGAAGGCCAGCTACAACAAAACTACGGCGTAAGTAGAACAACTATTCGTAAAGCAATAGATCGATTAGTTGAAAAAAATCAAGTTGTAAGAAAGAAAGGGGTGGGTTTATTTGTCGCACCTAAACTTTCAACGCAAAATATTCTAGAAATGACGGGCATCATCAAACCCTATGATTATCAAAATGATAAAAAAGTGATTAAAGAGTCTTATTTAAGACAAGCAGGAAGCTACTACAGTCAATTATTAAAAATAAAATCGTCCGAGCTTATTTATTATATCAGCTTTCTTGAAGTGGCAAAAAACAGTGTCGTAAAAGCTATATTTTTGTTACCTCTTAACTATTTTCCTGATTTTCAACTTTCCATCATAAAAGTGTTATCGGCGCTGGAAATTGTCAATTCGAGTAAAAAGAAAGTTGATAAATTAGAACAAGATTTACAATTAATTGTTGCCAATGCTGAACTTGCCAAACAGCTAGGTATCAAAATTAATAACCCATTATTTAAAATTTCTAACCACTATTTTGATATTAACAGCGAACCAATAGCCATTGAATATAAATTTGCTACTAATACTAAATATGTTGTCGATTTCACCTAGGAGGAAAATTAATGATTAAATTATTACGTGTTGATCATCGTTTATTACATGGTCAAGTTGTTGTTTCATGGTTCGATAGCGTTGGGGCCAATACTATTTTGGTCGCTAATGATACGGTGGCAAATGACGAACTACGCAAATCAGCTATTCGATTAGCTAAACCTGAACATGGCAAATTAGTCATGAAATCCATTGATGACAGCATTGAGGCAATTAATTCGGGTGTCACTGATAAATATCAAATGCTGATTGTTGTTGAATCGGTTGCCGATGCTGAAAAGCTAATTAGAGGCACTCAAGGAAAAATAACCAGCCTCAATTTGGGTGGCACAAAACCACGCGAAGGCACGAAGAGCTACTCTAAAACGATCAATCTAACTGAACAAGAAGCAGATTTATTAACTGCATTAAAACAAGATGGCATTGATATTTACATTCAACAAGTTCCGAGTGAAGCAAAGCAAAAATTTGAAAAATAATTTAGAGGATACAACACATGAGTATCGAATTAACAGCACTTCTATTAGCTTTAATTGCGATGTTAGCAAATGCTGAATACTTTTTAGGATCATCAATGTTATCTCGCCCACTTGTCACCTGTACTTTAGCAGGTTTAGTTATGGGGGATATCACTCAAGGCATTATCATTGGTGCAACCTTAGAGTTAGCTTTTGTTGGATCGTTTTCTATTGGGGGGTCGATTCCACCCGAAATAATTTCAGGCAGTGTTTTAGGTACCGCATTTGCTATTGGTGCAGGCAAAAGTACCGAAATTGCTTTAACATTAGGTATTCCAATTGCGTCACTGGTGTTATTAGTCAAAAACCTCTGCTTCCTTTTTATTCTTCCTTATTTTGTTCACAAAGCAGACAAATATGCCAGTGAAGGCAATGGTAAAGGGATGGATAGAATGAATATCTTAGGTGGATTTTTCTCAATCAATCTTCCAATTGGGTTAGTTGTCGGATTTTCCTATTTATTTGGTAGTGCCGCTGTTAACAACTTATTAGAGATGATACCTAAATTTATCATTGATGGTTTAGGTATTGCCACAGGGCTACTACCAGCTTTTGGTTTTGCAATGTTAATGAAAATTATGATCAAAAAAACCAATACTACCTTCTTTGTTCTTGGCTTTGCATTAGCGGTATACATGAAAGTACCTGTTACCGGCGTGGCTATTTTTGGCGCTTGTCTTGCCTTAATTTTGACCGGTTATTCTGCATTTAATGGCAAAAAAGGCGCAATAGACGAAGGTAATCAACAGCTCAATACCAATACGGGTAATGCATTAGCATCACAGGAGATCGATTATGAAAATGAAGAATTCTAAATTAGTAACCAATAAAGAATTAAACAGAACCTTTTGGCGCTCGTTTACCGCTGAATGGTCATGGAACTATGAACGACAAATGAATTTAGGCTATGCCTATGCTATGCGTCCGGCTTTGGATAAAATCTACAGCAATAACAAAGTAGAATTAACCGATGCCTATCAACGACACCTTGAATTTTATAATATCACACCATGGTTAATCACTTTTCCATTGGGTATTTGCATTGCCATGGAAGAGCAACACGCTACAGACAGTGAGTTTGATAAAAACTCAATCAATGACGTTAAAATTGCCCTAATGGGACCATTAAGTGGTTTGGGTGACTCATTTTTTTGGGGAACACTACGTGTCATCGCAACAGGCATTGGTACCTCGTTAGCGTTGCAAGGCAATATTTTAGGCCCACTTTTATTTTTACTAATCTTTAATGTCCCGGCAATTTTGGCGCGGTATTTTGGCTTACTCATAGGCTATAACATCGGCACTTCATTTATCGACAAAGTTCAAAAAACAGGTTTGATGGATAAATTATCCTATGGCGCTTCGGTATTAGGGCTTTGTGTGGTCGGGGCGATGGTTGCCACCATGGTTACCTTAAATATGCCATTAAAAATTGGTTCAGGTTCAGACGCGGCATCACTGCAAGATATATTTGATGGAATTGTGCCACAAATATTACCGTTACTTTTTACGCTGTTTATTTTTGTACTTGTTAAAAAAGAAGTGAAAGCACATTGGATTCTATTATTAATTGCGGCAATAGGTATTTTTGGTGCCTGGAGCGGTTTGTTAGGTTAATGAGAGGAAAACAATGAAAAGTATCGCAGATTATGTGGCTTTAGAACCTGAGTATTATCAACATATACTCGATAATTACCAAACGTTATTTGCCAATATTATCGATTTAAGCCAGATCAAACAACTTAACGCAATTGTTATTTTTGCAACAGGTTCAAGCGCTAATGCGGCCTATAGCGCTCGCCCTTTTATGAGTAAAATATTAAACGTGCCAGTTTATATAGAAGATCCTTCTATTGCGGCTAATTATTCATATTACAATGATCCCAACAATTTATATTTTGCTATTTCGCAAGGCGGTGAAAGCTACTCAACGATTCATTTAGTTAAACAATTTGTTGAGAATAATCAAACTATATACAGTTTAACCAGCAATCCAAGCAGTCCATTGTATAAAGTGAGTAATCATATTTTATCAATGGGAATGCCAATTGAAGAGATGCCTTATGTCAGTGCAGGTTATAGTGTAACCATACTCGACTTGATGTTAATCGCTTTAGCTATTAGTCAAAAACTAGCGCGTATTAACGCTCAACAATTTGAAAGTTATTTCACACAAATACAAAAAATAACCCAACTATTGCCACAAGCCATTTTGCAGTCACAAGCTTGGGTTGCGAAACATCAAGATCAATTCAATCAAACTAACCGTGTGATTTTTATCGGTTATGGCGCAACATACGGCATTGCACGCGAAGGTGAAACCAAATTCACTGAAACCGTCCGCAATACAGCATTTGGCAAAGAATTAGAAGAGTATATGCATGGCCCTTATCTTGGCTTGCATCGCGATGATTATATCGTTTTTATTGAGCCACAAGGTCGACTCATGGACAGAGCTGAGTTGTTAAAACAGTTTTTAAAACAATATGTGCAAAACATTGCAACTATTTATGCACATGATACCAAAACACCGAAAACAGCCGATTTGTGCTTAAATATTGAGTGTGATGAACTTTTATCATCACTGTTTATGACTATCCCAATTCACTTACTCAGTTATCAAGTGTCGCAATTAAAAGGTCACAATCTAGAAAAATCAACATATCCAGAATTTGATGAAATCACTAAATCTAAAATAAAGAGGGTTACAGTATGAGAAAATATGACGAACAAAAAGAACTCGACAGCATGAATGGTGCATTAGCGTTACGTCCACAAATTAATGAGTTTATTGATAAAATTCATAAACGTGGTTACAGCAATGTTTGCTGGTTAGGTATTGGTGGTACGTATGCATCATCAATGCAAGCAGTTGTTCATATGAAAGAAAAAACAGCCATTGAAACTTTTGTTCAACATGCGGCTGAATATCTAGTAACAGGAAACAAACGTATCACTAAAGACACATTGATCATTATTTCATCTGTCACAGGTACCACACAGGAAGTCGTTGCAGCTATTGAGAAAATTCAAAAAGAAGTGGGTTCAACCATATTCGCTTTCATGGATAAAGCTGATACGCCATTAGGGAAAATGGCACACCATGTTATTACTTACCCAATGAATGAACAATTAAAATTCTTTATGACAGCAGATCGTTTAATGTATTTAGCCGGTGAGTTCCCTGATTATGATGAGTTTTATCAACAAATGGATCAACACTTTGCTAAAAATATTGTTGCTGTTGCTAAAAAAGCCGATAAATTTGGTCAAGAAGTTGCTGAAAAACACCATAACGATACAATGCACTATTTTGTTGGTGCGGGCAATCAATGGGGAGCAACGTATTCTCATGCTATGTGTTATTGGGAAGAGCAACATTGGTTACGTTCAAAATCCATTGAGTCAGCTGAATTTTTTCATGGTACATTAGAAGTGATCGATCGTGATACGGCAGTTACTGTTTATGTTGGTGAAGATACACAGCGTCCATTAAGTGAACGTGTCGCTAAATTCTTACCACAAATTTGTGGAAATTACACCATTATTGATACCAAAGATTATGAATTACCGGGTATCGCTGAAAAATATCGTGGACACTTATCACCGTTTGTTTTTCGTACTATCAATAATCGAATTGATGCTTATGTCGAACACTTAAATCGTCATCCAATGTCAATTCGTCGTTATTATCGTTGCTTAGATTACTAAGGAGAACATTGCCAATGATTGCAGTATTAGTCAGCACCCATGGACCAATGGCAAACAGCATTATTGAAAGTGCTGAAATGATTTGTGGTAAACAAACACAATGTGAAGCAGTCCCTTTTTTAACAGAGCAATCGTTAGATGATTTTCAACAGCAAATTGAACAAACATTGACAATGCTAACACAGGAAGGACAAACTCTACTTTGTTTTGTTGATTTAAAAGGTGGCACCCCCTTTAATACATTAACCAGACTAATGGCAAATTACCCAAATCTCGAAATTGTTACTGGGGTGAATATACCCATGTTATTGGCAACATTTATGCTAAGAACGCAAATGGCGTTAGATGATTTATTACCAGAACTAATGCAAACCGCTAAACAAAGTATTGAACACTATAATATGGTGTCAATGACGTCATCAATAATAGAAGATGAAGAGTTTTAAACTGGTCAAATAAAAAACAATTAATTTAACTTTAATAAGGCAAATATATTTTTAACGCAAATAAAATTATATTTGCTTTTATCCATTACGAGTAATACCTTTCTATTTAAAGCCTTACATTGATCATCGAATAAATAGGTAGGCAAATTTGACTATATTCAAAGATAAAACAGCTATCATCATATTGATTCTATTATTAAGTAGTATTTGTAGCTGTTGTAAAACTAATAATGAATTAACATTAAAACAAATCGACACGAACGATAAATATCGTTGGATGGAAAATCAACCACAGTTAATCAATAATTGGTTATTGTCTGAATCTGAACGTACTGTCAAAACACTAAATGCGTTACCTTGGCAAAAAACAGTGAGTCAGCGGTTTGATGAGTTAACAGATTTTGGCGCTGAACCTAGAATATCTGATATTCAATACGTAGGCGATAATTGTTTTTATTTTAAACAAACAGCAGATCATCCGTATAATCGTCTTTTTGTTAAAGATCGCTTCAATAATGAAAAAGTATTAATCGATCCCCCTATTGGCTATGGTATATATGACTTTTATCCTTCACATGATGGTCAATATATTGCTTATAG
>CAMLAI010000060.1 GCA_946477995.1 uncultured Gilliamella sp.
GATTATTTTTTTATTCGAAAATATATCACTCGCTCTTTTCGAAAAAATAAGCGACATTTTTAGCCGTTAATCAACTTAATAATTAACGGCTATTTATTAGTCAGCTGATTTATGAGGTAAAATTAAATTTAGTACAATCGCTAAAATTCCACATAAACTGATTCCTTGCAAAGCATAAGATCCAAAATCAAAAATCATGCCGCCAATACCAAATACAAGTACTAACGAGACGATACACATATTACGTGATACAGAAAGATCAACTTTATGTTTGACTAAAATATTAATGCCAACCGAAGCTATCGAGCCAAAAAGTAATACCATAATTCCGCCCATTACAACTGTCGGAATAGAGCTTAAAAAAGCACCAATCTTACCAATAAATGACATTAAAATAGCCCAAATGGCTGCCCAGGTCATTACTCTAGTTCTAAAATTACGCGTTAATGTGACTGCGCCAATAACTTCTGCATAGGTAATACATGGCGGGCCACCAAAGAAACCAGCAGCAGATGTTGCTAACCCATCCCCCAGTAACGTGCGCTGTAATCCTGGTTCTTTAGTGTAATCTTTACCGGTGACAGAACTAATGGCCATAATATCACCAACATGCTCGATTGTTGGTGCTATAACGATCGGAATCATATATAAAATGGCTTGCCATTGAAACTCAGGAAAAGTGAAATCGGGAATTTTAAACCAAGGTGCTTCGATGACTTGTTGAAAGTTGACAATACCAAAAATACAAGAAAACATGTAACCAACAATAATTCCAGCAATAATTGGCACTAATTTAAAAAAACCTTTTGCCCAGATTGCTACAATCAACGTCGTTAATAAAGAAGCCATTGAAATAATAATCAATTGATAGTTTTCTGCTGATAAACCGCTATTTTTACCCATTGCCATGCCAACCGCTACCGGCGCTAAAGATAAACCAATAACCATAATAATTGGCCCTGTTACAACTGGAGGTAAAATGCGATCAATAATATGGCTGCCATTAATTTTGACTAAAAAAGCAAAAAACATAAAAACCAAACCTGCCGCAACTAATCCACCTAACGTAGCTGGAATTCCCCACTGTGCAACCCCAAAAGAGATAGGTGCAATAAATGCAAATGAAGAAGCTAAAAATACAGGCACTTTTCCTTTAGTGGTTAATTGAAATAATAACGTACCCACACCCGCTGTAAACATTGCAACATTTGGATTTAATCCAGTTAAAAGTGGCACTAAAACCAATGCACCAAAGGCAACAAATAACATTTGCGCACCGGTAAAAATATCTTGCCAAGCATGTTTAAGTGGCGAGATATTATTGTTTATTTGATCAAGAGCATTTTTAGTCACGTGGTCCTCTCTTAATTACTCTATTAATTGATATTTATTTCTTTACTAAATAGCGGACATAAAAAAACCGGATAAACCGGTCTAAAATTTGAGATTTTATTTTGTGCCGAATATCTTATCTCCAGCATCGCCAAGCCCTGGTAATATATAACCTTTATCGTTCAATTTATCATCGATTGAAGCGGTATAAAGTTCAACATCAGGATGAGCTTGTTCCAATACTTTAATACCTTCTGGTGCGGCCACTAAAACAAGCACTTTAATATTTTTACAACCTGCTTTTTTTAGTAGATCAATTGTTGCAACCATAGAACCACCCGTTGCTAACATCGGATCAACAACTAAAGCCATACGTTCATCAATGTCAGAAGTTAATTTTTGGAAATAAGGAACAGGTTCAAGCGTTTCCTCATTACGATAAAAACCAACAACGCTTATACGTGCACTAGGTATATGCTCAAGTACACCATCCATCATGCCTAAGCCGGCACGTAAAATAGGTACTACGGTAATTTTTTTACCTTTAATTCGTTCAACTTGTACTGGTCCACACCAGCCTTCAATGGTCACTTTTTCAGTGGGTAAGTCAGCAGTAGCTTCATAGGTTAATAAACTGCCAACTTCACTAGCAAGATCGCGAAAATCTTTAGTGCTAATATCATGTTCGCGCATTAAACCAATTTTATGGCGTACTAGAGGATGTTTTACTTCAACTATTTTCATGGGAGGGCCTCAGTGTTACTTTTTATCATCTATTAGTAGGTATAAATAACCACTGAGCGATAATGTTAACATAGATCATTGTAACTGAAAACCTATAATCGTGAGCAAAACATAGCAAACATAAAAATAACATATTGTTTGTTAATATATTGTTACTATGTGTAAATATTTTGTTTTATTTATGTTTTTTTATTAGAATAGTCGCCGCTTTAAATAGCAAAAGTCAAATATAAATAAAAAAAAGGAATTATAACAATGAATTGGTTTATCAGTTGTATGACAAAAAATTATGCAAACTTTAGTGGTCGAGCTCGTCGTAAAGAGTATTGGCTTTTCAACTTATTTGTAATCATATTTTTTTCGTATTAATGTTTTTAAGTTCGCTTAGCCAAGCTATGTCATCATTAATGCTTTTAGTTGGAGTAGTTGCAGTATTAGCATTTTTTATTCCAAGTTTAGCAGTGACGGTACGTCGTTTGCATGATACCGACAAATCAGGCTGGTGGTATTTAATTAGTTTCATCCCATTTGGTAGTATTGTACTGCTTGTTTTCATGTGTATAAATTCTACACCGGGTAGTAACGAGTATGGTGATAATCCGAAAGGATTATAATTGCTTGTTTACCTCATCAATTTTATTGATGAGGTTCTATTATTCCAACATTATTTTTATGCAATTAAATACTTTCTCCATCTAGATATTCAACAGACAAATCCACCACTTTTTGATCTATCCTTTCCCCATTAATTCTTTTTAATAATAGTTCTGCAGCTATTTTACCCATTTCAATTCTTGGAGTATGTATCGATGCTAATTTTGGATTCATATATTGACCTATTTGATGCCCATGAAAACCGACAATAGCGATTTGTTTAGGAATTTCAATGCCCATTCGTTGGCATTCAAGCAGTACGCCTAAAGCCAAATCATCGTTAGTACTAAAAATCCCATCAACGGCAGGAAACTCTTTTAAAATTTGGTGTAAAAAACGTGCGCCAAGTTCATAAGATGAGGCTTCTTTAGTCGCTAACGTACGCGGCGTTAAGCCTGCTTCTTGCATCGCTTTTTCATAGCCTTGTTGACGAATAATGCTACGTTGATCTTGCCTTGCGCTAAAATAAACAATATTGCGACGCCCTTTTTCGATCATACGATGAATCATATTTCGGGTTGCAGTAAAATTATCAAATCCAACGGCCATATCAATACACGGCGACACACTATCCATAATTTCAACCACAGGAACGCCCGAAATTTCGATCATTTTTAATGTAGCAGGATTATGGATTCTTTCAGTTAAGATTAATCCATCAATATTATAAGAAAGTAATGAACGAACCCGTTGCTCTTCTTTATCGGCATTGTATCCTGTATGAGTAATCATGGTCTGATATCCTTTGGCATCAGTTACCATCTCAATTCCTTTTAAAATATCCGCAAAAACTTGGTTGGTTAACGATGGAAACACAACCCCAATCGCATTACTTTTTGCATTTGATAACATATCAGGCGCTTTATTAGGGATATAACCAAGCTGCTCGATTGCCGCTGAAATTTGAGACTGTAATGGTTTAGACACCAAATTAGGATCGCGTAAATATCGACTCACTGTCATTTTACTTATGCCAATTAAATTAGCAATTTCTTGCAAACCAGTTCGCCGTTTTTTACTATAACTCATCACTGTTTTTCCGGAAGTTGTGGCTGCCAATCAATCGGTGTTTTACCCTGTTTTATAATAAGATCGTTTGCCTTTGAGAAATGCTTACAACCCAAAAAGCCACGATGTGCAGATAATGGTGATGGATGCACAGACGTTAAAACATGATGTTTTTGCCGATCGATAAATTGCCCTTTTTTTTGAGCGGGTGAGCCCCACAATAAAAATACAACACCTTCAAGATATTTATCAATTGCCGCAATAACATGGTCAGTAAACGTTTCCCAACCTATTTTAGCGTGGGAATGAGCTTGCCCAGCTTGAACAGTTAATACCGTATTTAATAAAAGAACACCTTGATTTGCCCAAGAACCTAAATAACCATAAGAAGGAATTTTGAAACCCTCAATATCCGTCGAAAGCTCTTTATAGATATTAAGTAACGATGGTGGTGGTTTAACGCCAGGTAGTACTGAAAACGACAAACCGTGAGCTTGATTAGGTCCATGATATGGATCTTGTCCTAATATCACGACTTTAATGTCATTAAAAGGCGTAAAGCGGAATGCATTAAACACATCATGCTGTGGAGGATAAATCACTTTACCTTTAGCTCGTTCTGATGCGACAAATTGCAATATTTGTTGAAAATAAGGTTTATCTTTTTCCGATCCAATGACATCATGCCATGTTAATTGATTACTCATACAATACCTATATTATTATTTCATATGGCTCAACAACATTATCAGCCGATAACATTAATTATACCTAAAAATAATAATAAACCTAACAGTAATCAAGTCCGTTTAATCTAAATAAACACGCTTAAAAATTCAATTAAACATAAATTAGACATAACTTGCTCGTTCAGCATCAATATTTAACGATCATTTTTGTAATAATCCAAGTTTATGAATTAAGATCTGAAATTTGGATTGATTAATAATCTAATTAATTTTATTAATGAGTAACACACTCATCATCAAAGTAATCATCCCAAAGGGATTAATGATATTTATGGTTATTGGCAATGCGTATACTTAGATGAATAATATAAAATATGCATAAGATCATATTTGTATTGATAATCGTATTGCTATTGATAAAAAGTTATTAAATGATAATAGGCTAGGTGTGGCATTAAAATTTACTTTTACCTTAAGTGAACCGCTTAAAATTGATGTAAAAAATACCGTTTTTAAGGCAACTTGATTTACCTAACTTATTAATCGTCGTTTTATTACTTGTAAAGTATTTTAATACAATTGAATAATAATATCTTACATATCAATCAGTTGATTAGTTTAAAAAAAATATTAATCAATTTTTATCAAAGGTATTACTTATCGAATTAATAGCTTTTTTTGACTTTAATCAAAACTTGAAAGTGCTATATTAACCTTAATTATTTTAGGGCAATAAGGCCCCGTTAGGAGGATTTAAAAATGATTACAGGTATCCAAATTACTAAAGCAGACAATGCAGCACTTCTTAACTCTTTCTGGTTATTGGACGACTCTACAAAAGAAGCTCGTTGTGTCGCTGCAAAATCAGTTTATAAAGAAGATCAAGTTATCCCAACTGCAGAACTTGGTCAATTCGAATATCGTGAAGTTCCATTAGATGTTGCTCCAACTATCAAAGTTGAAGGTGGTCAACACTTAAATGTGAATGTTCTTCGTCGTGAAACTTTAGAAGATGCTGTTCAACACCCAGAAAAATATCCACAATTAACTATTCGTGTTTCTGGTTATGCAGTTCGTTTCAACTCATTAACTGCTGAACAACAACGCGACGTTATTGCTCGTACATTCACAACTAAAATGTAATTTTAGTTTATTATCGAATGATTAAAACCCAGCTTATGCTGGGTTTATTTTTATGAAAAAACAAATTTCTTTGTTCTAAACTAGTCTACCCAAGCTAAATACTCCATCCAAGCAGGATCAAACTCACAGTCAATTTTTACTGATAGATCTTGATATTGATTTAATATATTTTGAATTATTTGAGTAGCAAAATGTTTATCTTCTACATACCAAAGCATAGTTCTTGTTGCTTGGTGTAAAGAATTTTGGGCATGAATGCCTTTCCTATTTTCACGGAAAGCGGCGCTAATGGCATCTTCTATATCGTAAACTAACGATAAGGTCTCTTTACAATCTAGCTCTATACTCAGATTAAGTCCATAACCATAATTAATATCACAAGCCAATGCATTAGCCGTTTCGTTACGCTGCACTAAGGTCGTATCATCAGGATCATCTTTACTTGCTAATTCAAATACAAACAATTGATCTTCACTTTCAGAAATAGGAAAAATACCGGTGTGTTTTAAATCATTTTTCCAGATATCATCAAATCGTTTAGCAAACTCTTCAGCCGTAATACTATTAGAATCAGGCATTGTGTCGACAAAATTAATTGATTGCACTTTTATAGCTAAGTCGTACTCCCCTAAAAGATGATCCAAAATGACTAAAGCTAATGTTTGTGCATAATTTATTTGATCTTTGGCGATTGGTTTAGCAAACATTAAATCCAAAGCAATTTTACGATGATCTTCATGATATTGAATCAATAAATCAGATGCCCCCAATGAAAAAGAGGTACCATTAAAATTTATTTCAAAATCAGAAATTTTATTAGCTCGTTGACGAAATGCCTCGATTTCAAATAGATCTAAACTAGGTGCTAATTTAACAATTTCTACTACTAGTTCAAAACGTTCAATTTTACCTTCAGCAGTAAAAATAATTTTATGTTTTTTTACCTCTCCCCCCATAATTTCGGCAATAACGTCTAATTGGTTTTCACTTAACAAGTTATTGAGCTTTTCCATTAAATCTAAAGGTTGCAATTCACTAAGAGACTGTTCTGACTGTTTAACTTTATTCCAAAAGGATTGGATAGCTATTTTGAGGTTATCATCTGGTGTTGATTGTTGAGCAATGACTACATTTTGTGGTCGCAATTTTTGCCAAAGTTTTTTTAAAAACATAAAAAAATCCTATAGATAAAAGTGATTAAAATTATATACAAATAAAAATAATATGTAATTCAATATACTACATCAATTTAA
>CAMLAI010000061.1 GCA_946477995.1 uncultured Gilliamella sp.
ATACTACACTCCAAAAAATGGAACGCATCGTTATATCCTCTTTTGTTTATTCGGTAAGTACCACACAGCTATCAACTTCCCAACTTAGGTTAACTATATCTCCCCAAGTAGGCATTCCTTTTCGATAACGGTGCTCATTTTGTAGTTGTGCAATGATAATTTGCCCACTTGATAACTTAACATGATATATTGATAAATCACCTAAATAGGCAATTTCAACTACTTCACCTGTTGCAACGTTATAACCGTCTTCTGGAATGTCGTCACATAATTTGATTTTTTCCGGTCGAAGCGCAACTTGAATTGGCACACCTTCAACCGCTGGTGAATCATAATCAACTTTTATTGGATGTTTTATCATTGGACAGCTAATAATCAATCCGTCTTCAAGTGTTTCTTGTAAAATACCATCAAACACATTTACCGATCCAATAAACTCAGCGCTATAACGACTGTTTGGATGTTCATAAATTTCTTCAGGCTCACCAATTTGAACAAATTGACCTTTATTCATAATGGCAATACGACCAGCCATGGTCATGGCTTCTTCTTGATCATGGGTAACCATAACACAAGTTGCCCCTACTTGTTCTAAAATACTGACAACTTCAAGTTGCATACGATCACGAAGTTGCTTATCTAACGCCCCCATCGGTTCGTCAAGAAGCAATAATTTTGGACGTTTTGCTAAACTACGTGCTAACGCTACGCGTTGTCTTTGACCACCAGATAATTGATGTGGCTTACGTTTTCCAAATTGTTCCATATGCACAAGCGCAAGCATTTCTTCAACACGGTGTTTGATCTCTTTATTGTCTAATCTATCTTGCTTTAAACCAAAAGCAATATTTTGCTCAACCGTCATGTGAGGAAAGAGAGCATACGATTGAAACATCATATTGATTGGACGATTATAAGGCGGAACTTGCGATAAATCTTTACCATCTAAAATAATTTGCCCAGATGTTGGTTGTTCAAATCCTGCTAACATTCGTAATAGGGTCGATTTACCACTACCTGAAGCACCAAGCAAAGCAAAAATCTCGCCAGTGTAGATAGTGAGATTAATATCATCAACAGCATAATAATCATCATTAAACACTTTGGTTAAATTTTTGATCTCCAATAATGGCGTAACCATCTTTTTTTTAGGCTGAACCTGAATTGTTGTTTTATTATTCACTCTTTTTTCCTCATAACAACAAGCCATAAAAAACGAAACGGAAAGATTAAATCAATCTCTCCGTCTATAATAAATAACACTTAATAATCAATTATTTGTTAAAACTTTATCGACCAGTTTTAAGTTTTGTCCACGTACGAGTAATCACGCGTTCAAGTTTAGGTTCTTTAACTTTTAATGTAAACAATTTTTCCATGACTTCAGGTGATGGATAAACCGCAGGATCGTTTTTAATTTCCGGTTTAACAAAATTGTCATTTGCGACTTTATTGGCACTTGCAAAATTAACATCATTCGTCACTTGAGCAGCGATTTCTGGCTTCATGATAAAGTTTAAAAATTCATGGGCTTCATCAACATTAGCCGCATCTTTTGGAATCGCAAAAGTATCAAAAAAGACTAACGCCCCTTCTTTAGGTATTTGATAACCAATATGGACACCATTTTTAGCCTCATTTGCGCGATCTCGTGCTTGCAAAATATCGCCAGACCAACCTAAAATGACACAAATATCACCATTAGCAAGGTCGGTTATATATTGAGATGAATGAAAATAACGAATATTCGGTCTTACTTTTGCTAAAAGATCATAAGCCGCACCAGTATAATCTTTGGCATCAGTGCTATTAGGATCTTTACCTAAATATTGTAACGCACTGGCAAAAATTTCAGTAGGCGCATCTAAAAATGCAACACCACAATCTTTAAGTTTTTCCATGTTTTCAGGTTTAAAGACTAAATCCCAACTATTAACTGGGGCATCTTCACCTAAACGCTCTTTGACTTTATCGATATTATAACCGATACCCGTTGTCATCCAGACATAAGGAATAGCATAAGTATTATCTGGGTCATGGGTCGCCATTAGTTTCATTAAGTTAGGATCAAGATTTTTCCAATTCGGTAATTTACTTTTATCTAATGGAAGATAAATACCTGACTTAATCTGTCTTGCTAAAAAGCTATCAGAAGGTGAAACAACATCAAAGCCGGAATGCCCCGCCATGAGTTTTCCTTCAAGTGCTTCATTAGAGTCATAAACATCATAAACAAGTTTAATACCTGTTGATTTTTCAAAATCATTAATGGTTTCATGACCAATTTGACCTGCCCAATTATAAAAATGTACGACACGATCTTTAGCAATAGCAGATTGAGATAACGCTAGTGTGACACCAGCAAGAATTGAAAGAATTGTTTTACGTTGAGTAAACATGCTCACCACTTCTCCTCTAGTAATAGGGATATTACATGTTAAACACAAGCCCACTGAATCAAAACAATGGACCCCCAAATTTTACCAAAAACCTGTTAAAAAACATAGTCTGGCGAAACCGAGGTAAGCAAGCAAATTATTTATTATTATATTGATAAAAATAAATGGTTAGCTTTGCATTACGTGGCATAAAATACCTTTTTTTTCAAAGAAGTCTACATAAAATGTAAAATAACTTAAGATTTGAGATTGAGTGACGATATTTTGTTCACTCAACCCTTTTTAACGATACTAAAAATAGATAACGCCAATAGCGTCCTTTCCAATTTTATTCAGCCTTGGCTGGTAGAATTTTTGCATCAGGTTGCCAAACACGATACTTAATTTGGAAATCATTTGGTGCATAAATGACAATTGGTAAGCGACTATTATAGTTTAACCAACCCAAATTATGATGAAGAGTAACAAACTGATTTTTATTAGAACCTGCCGGGCAAGCCATCATGGTTGATAGAACACCGTTACCGGCTTCTACAACATAATAAGAATAACCCCAACCTTTTAATTCTTCTTCTTTAACTGTCCCTGCCAAACGTTGAGAATTACAATCAACATTCATTTCTTTGCCAATTAGTAATTCAATACGAGCATTATTCTCATCAGGCAATGCAGGTAGATTTATTGCAAAACGGGTGTAACCAGCTTTCGCTTCAGGATAAGGTGCAATGTCATTCACATTTTGCACTGTTTCTGGCAATTTAGTTTTTTCAGCACAAGCAAATAAAGATACGCCCATTAAGGCTACCAATATTATTTTTTTCATTTTTTTGTCTCCTGTAAAAATAGGTTCATTAATATTGCATGATATGCTTTTTAAATGATAATGCGTATAATAGCATTATATTTACTATTTACTATGGTTATAAAATGCCTAAAGAAAAAAATACTAATGATTTATTAAAATTAATTCTTAATCTGCTATTAATTGGATTATTTATCATCATTACTTATCGGATTGTTGAACCTTTTTTGTTTGGATTCTTCTGGGCGGTCATGGTCGTGATTGCAACTTGGCCACTTATGATTAAAATTCAAAACAAACTTTTCCATAAACGCTGGTTATCTTTGTTGGTTATGGCATTAATTTTAGCCTTTGTTTGTGTCATTCCTTTTCTTCTCATTATTAGTAGTGTAGCACAAAATGGACACTATCTAATTGAATGGGCAAAATCACTATCTCATCACGAGTTACCCACTCTTGATTGGCTAAATAGCATTCCTATGTTTGGTGAGGAATTACATCAAAAATGGTTAGAGCTGATCAAAACCGATGGTTCAGATTTAATGAGCAATGTTCAACCCTATATTGGCACCATGATTAAATGGTTGATCGAGCAAGTAACTAATTTAGGTATTTTCATTTTCCATGCTGGTGTCATGATTATTTTTAGCCTGTTACTTTTCTTAAAAGGTGAAAGTATTACCAAATATGTTTATGTATTTGCTAATCGACTCTCTAAACAATATGGCGAAACAACCGTCACCTTAGCAGGCCAATCAATTCGTGCAGTCGCATTAGGCGTAGTGGTAACCGCCATTACTTTAGCTTTAATTGGTGGTTTAAGCTTTGTGTTAACGAATATGCCGTTAGCGGGTCTATTAACTTTAGTACTATTTATTTGTTGTGTTGCCCAAATCGGGCCAGTTGTCGTCATGCTAGGTTGTATAATTTGGCAATTTTGGAGTGGTCATACGGCTTCAGGTATTATCTTAATTGTCGTCGCAGTAATACTGACTACACTTGATAGCGTTATGCGTGCTTATTTAATCAAAAAAGGCGCTGATTTACCTTTTTTACTTATTCTATTTGGTGTTATTGGTGGATTACTTGGATTTGGTATTATGGGATTATTCATCGGGCCAGTCGTATTAGCCTTAACCTATAAAATTATTCAGACATGGGTTGATGAACAATCTTAAACAATTTATTATCATCCCGAAAATAAGATTTTATAACGTTGTGACTAAATACATTAACAAATGTTGTATAAAAAGGAGAATTATTTTCTGATATAATTCGTATTACTCAACGATATGCGTCAGTTAAAATGATATAGAAATCATGCGAATACCATTTATAAAATATAATCACCAAAAACAGCTTGATGAATTAGCAAAAATTTCTCAACATGCCGATCAATACCGTATTATATATAATCCTACAGACTATCGGCTTGCTTTGCTTGATGCAATTAAACATGCCAAGAAACGCATCTATATTGTTGCGTTATATTTAGAGCAAGATGAAGCAGGAAAAGAATTTCTTAAAGAATTATATAATGTTAAGCAACAAAATCCCAATTTAGATATAAAAATCTTTGTCGATTGGCATCGAGCACAACGCGGTAGGATTGGTGAAGACAAAAGTCAAACTAATGCAAAATATTATTACCAATTAAAACAAAAAAATCCTCAAGTTGATATTCCTATTTATGGTGTGCCTGTTAATCGCCGTGAAGTGCTGGGCGTTCTTCACCTTAAAGGGTTTATTATCGATGATACCGTGATTTATAGCGGTGCAAGTATAAATAACGTCTATTTACATAAGCTGGATAAATATCGCTACGACCGCTACCACTTTATTACCAATAAAGTACTCGCCGATAGTATGGTGAACTATATTAATGACAATTTTTTACCTTTTAGCGGATTACAACGGCTGGATGGTGAAAACCATAAAACCAGAAAACAACTAAAAGCTGAGATTAAAGCCCTTCGTCAACATTTAATGAATGCAAAATATCATTATACGGGCGATGCCGATAATCAATCCCTTTCAGTATCCCCTATTTCAGGTTTAGGTCGTAATAACTCATTAAATAGAACGATACATCACCTAATTAATATTACTCAGCAAAAAATTATCTTTTGTACCCCTTATTTCAACTTACCTAATATTTTAGTTCGTGACATTATTCGCTTATTACGCAAAGGTAAACAAGTAGAAATTATAATCGGTGACAAAATCGCCAATGATTTCTATATTCCAGAAGATAAACCTTTCAATATTTCAGGTGGGTTACCTTATTTATATGAAATTAACTTAAGAAAATTTATCGAACGACTGCAACCTTTTATTGATAAAGAACAACTCATTATTCGATTATGGAAAGATGGCGAACAAACTTATCACCTTAAAGGTATTTGGGTCGATAAAAAATGGGTATTAATTACGGGTAATAATCTTAACCCAAGGGCATGGCGATTAGATCTTGAAAATGGTATTTTAATTCATGATCCTAAACAAGAATTGCAAGATCAGTTTGATAAAGAACTTGATACAATCAGAGAAAAAACCACATTGGTGACACATTTTCAACAAATTCAAGCCAGTCAGTTTTACCCACCTCACGTACATAAGTTAATTAAAAGATTAACTCGCATACGTGTTGATCGAATCATTAAGCGCTTATTATAAAGCGAAAATAAATGATAGGCTGTGAGTAAATCGTCAACTAAAATAAGCTATAGAGAATAAAATTGACTAGTTATTAAAGATAATAACAACTGTTCTTAGTCAAATTTAATCTCTATAGCTTTAAAAATTTAACGAAATAATATTTATTCAGGGCTATTTTTTTGCAAACTTAAAACCGTTCGGCCATTTGAAGCACTAATTGCAAAAATATCAATCG
>CAMLAI010000062.1 GCA_946477995.1 uncultured Gilliamella sp.
AGTAAAAGCGGATGTTGCCATAATGCCTCAATGAAAAACCTTTATAAATTGATGCGATGATTATACAATTAACCATCTTTAATCTCTAATAAAAACCGAATGTCGATAATGTCACAACGTGATTGGTACTTACAACAATGCAATATTACGCAATATGTGTTGCGTAAAGCAAATGTTTTTAAAGGTGAAGTGGTAAACCATATTGACGATGAAATTCGTTTAATTGTTGTCGCTGAGCAAAAACCCACGCAAAAAATTTATTTTGATATTTTAAATGCCATTCGCCTTAATCAAGAGCAGGTACTTTTTTTAACGCCTTCACAATTAATCATCCCCTCCGATGATATTGATAAGGTTATATGGTTTATTGACACAAATCCTGATGAATCTTGGAAACGTGCATTAACGATTCAAACAACGGATTTAATTTCTTTAGCTAAAGCTCCACAACAAAAACGCCAACTTTGGCAACAATTATGCGAATATGAAAACTATTTCCACCCTGACCGACAATGATTTACCCGATGCTTTTGAGTTAGAACAACAATGCCACTTGATTCCTTGGTCAAAGCAGACGTTCTATTCAAATCAAGGCGATCATTATTGCAATCTTAAATTGACTATCGATAACCGTATAGTTGGTTTTTGTATTTGTCAAATGGTTGCTGACGAAGCTAATTTGTTCAATATCGCTATTCATCCAAAATACCGACAACAAGGGCTTGCTAAGGCGTTACTGAATCATTTAATTGATCACCTGACTAGCATCGATCACCCGATTGCGATTTCCACATTGTGGTTAGAAGTAAGAAGATCAAATACACTCGCAATCGAACTTTATCATTCTCTTGGTTTTAACCAAATTACCGTTAGGAAAAACTATTATCCAACAACCAATGGCAAACACGAAGATGCAATTATTATGGCTTACACATTAACCTTATCATAACGATAAATTACAGAAGGAATAATCAATGATAGCTCATCGGGCTCTACTTTTTGTCAATGGTGAACCGCCACATCACTTTCCAAGTGATTTAACCGGCTATCATTATGTTGCTTGTACTGACGGCGCTTATCATAATTACTTAGCCTTAACCGCTATCATACCGGATTTTATTATTGGCGATTTAGACAGTTACCATCACACTATGGCTGTGCCAGACAAAATCCAAATAATACAAACTCCCGATCAAAATAAAACTGACTTTGAGAAAGCTATCATTTTTTTAGCAGATAAAGGGATTCAACACTTTGATATTTATGGGGCAACTGGACATGCTAGCGACCATTTTTTAGGTAATTTATCGGTAGCGTTGCAGTATCATTCACAATATCAAATCACTTTTTATGATAATTACGGCCACTTCTTTTTTGCCAAAAAGTATCAAGAAATCGTTAATATCAACAATCATATAGTCTCTTTTATGCCATTTTGTGAAGTGACGGACTTGACCATTACAGGCGTGCAGTATCCTTTAGTCAATCAAACGCTCACTTTTGGAAAATTTATTAGCGTACGCAATAAAGCCATATCAGATTTAGTTAAAATTACTTTTCAACAAGGTAATTTAATCATTTTCATTGAAGATTTTAGTAGTAAACATTGACGGCGTGATTTACAATAATTTACAATATCATTATACTTTTTTAATAAAAAGATTACCAAAAGGACATCACCATGCTTTTAAAAAAACTTTCTGTGCTTGTGAGTACATTATTGATATCTTGCATGGCTTTTTCTGCTCAAAATCAACAAGATATCAATAAAACTGACAAAGTAATGAAAGCTTTTTTAGCATGTGATAATCAATTCTTTAAGCAACTCGCTTTATACAAAGATGATTTTAATCAATATGTTGACTTAGCCACTACTGATAATGTGACCTATATTCCTGTCGAATCTATCGAAAGTCATGATAAAAACAAAGTGATGTTTAAAAAACCGTTTCAATATCGTGGGTTAACCATTTCGGGTTATCAGAATGTCTACCTTACCACCACCGCATCAGGCCAATTTTATTACTGGGGATTTATTGTTGATAATGCCATTGACGATGTAAAAAACGCATTAGATACTCTCCATTGGTCTAAATTCAATGCACAAATTTATACTGCAAATACTAAAATTTATGATACCCAATCTCATTCTCCTAATTGGCAGGATAATCCTTATTCTATAGACGGTGTGCTTCCTAAAATTGGCACTATTGAAAAATCACTTTATTTAGAACCGATTTCTGACAAACAAAGCTTGGTGTCGTGCTCGATTCAAGGTGATGTAGACAAACAGATTCTTTATGTTACAAGACCAGATATAAAACCAATTTTGAAAAAAATGGAACTTGAACGTAAACAGAAGTTAAAACTAGATAATAAACAGAAAGAAATAGAACAAAAAAGACAATTTCAACCTCAAGTTAAGCCTAACCAAAGCTTAAAAAATAATTAAAAAATGGAGATGAAATTTAATGAAAAAATTAGGAATACTGTTATTTCTTTTTTCTTTTTCTGTACTAAGCCTTCAGGGAGTAACAAAAAATAAAACGGAGGTAAATAAAGTTGACTTTAATAAAGAGTATCAAAAATTAAAAGACGCCAGTATTGGAGAGCAATTTATTTCAATCAATAAAAGTTATGAGAGAGATTCGGTCGGTTACACTTTTATAGATAAAAATTCGGTCAGATTGCATCCGTACAATAAAAACATTCGTCAATTTAATAAAGTGACTAATTATATACCTTCTCTTAACTATGAACAGATTAATGGGAATAAAGTACCTTATCATTCAATGGTTATCCAAGAATTTGCGAATTGCGATAAAATGGAAATTGCCGAAGGCAACATACAAATTTATGCAAACTATTTTGGTGACGGTAAATTGATTTCTGAAAATCAGTTAGTAAACCGTTGGGTTGCAACCAATCCAGGAACCGATATGCGGGTGTTACTGGTTATTGCCTGCTCGTTACCTCTTGTGAATTAGTCACGAACTTTGTGCATTGCATTTAGGCGTACGGTAGCGAAGAATAGGCGTTTATGCTAATATTCTGGCATTATTTTTAACGAATTGATGACAATGAAATGAATATTACACAATTTCACATTCTAACAGAACAATTATTTAATAGTGTTGAACTTTTTTTAGATAACTACGCTCAAGAACATGATGTCGATATTGATTATGAAACTAATGGTAATGTGATTACAATCAGCTTTCCAAATGGCAGTAAAATTATTGTCAATACTCAAGAGCCGCTTTATCAAGTTTGGTTAGCAACCTCAAAACAGGGTTATCATTTTGATTATCATGATCAGCAGTGGATATGTAACCGAAGTGATCAAACCTTTGACACGATTTTTTCTGAAGCAGTAAAAGAACAAGCAAGCTAATTAAATAAGCAGTTAAAAAAGGGATCTTACAATACTTTATTAAGATCCCTTTTCAGGTTCAAACAATATTCATTTTTTTGCAGGTATAATCAAAGTAGGGTTAAATTGGCTAATTTAATCACTAACCATTTGATTCCTTCGTTAACAAATGCGATTTGAACACGTCGATGATCCCCTTCACCATCAAGATTGATTATTGTGCCTTCACCAAAACGATGATGTTTCACTTTTCTGCCTAATGTATAACCATCACTTTCACGACTTTTATCCAGATAAGATTGTCTACGATTTTGCTGAAATTGCTTTTCTTGACTTAGATTATCTAATTTGCCTTTAGGAGGCGCAAAGAATCCCCGATAGCTAATTTCGTTTAACCTGTCGACTGGCAATTCAGCTAAAAAGCGAGAAGGTAAATTACGCTCTTCACGACCATAAAGGCGTCTTAACTCGCATAGCGATAAGGTTAAATGCTTGCGTGCTCGTGTTATACCAACATAAGCAAGGCGTCTTTCTTCTTCCATTCTGTCGATTTCTAGTGCTGAACGTTGCGCCGGAAACAGTCCTTCTTCAAGACCGACAATGAAAACATTATCAAATTCAAGTCCTTTTGCAGCATGTAATGTCATCAATTGGACTGAATCTTGTTCTTTTAGCACGTCTCGGCTTTCTAACGAAGTATAAGCTAAAAATGATTCAAGCACGGTTAAGGTCTGACCGGTTTCACTATCTTCAATCACGGTATTTTCATTATTACGATAAAACTGTTCAGCCGCCGACACTAACTCTTCAAGATTTTCAAGTCGAGATTGTCCTTTAATGCCTGGCTCTTGCTCATACATTTGTTGAATTCCGGACGATTTTATCAGGATATCGAGTTGTTGATAAAACGGCATTTGCGCAACTTCATCATAAATTGATCCCATGAGTTCAAGAAAACGACTTACTCCAGATCGCTGCCGTTCGGTTAATCCATTCATTTGAATTAACATTAAACACGCATTCCATAATGAAATATTATTTTGTTTGGCTGTTAATCTGATTTTATCAAGGGTCACATTACCAATACCCCGCGTTGGCGTATTCACCGTTGCTTCAAATGCCATATCGTTATCGTGATCATGCAAAAGCCGTAAATACGCAAGTGCTAATTTGACTTCTTGCCGCTCATAAAACCGGATCGAACCATAGATCTGGTAAGGTAACCCAGCTTGTAATAAGGTGTCTTCAAACAGTCGGGACTGCACATTATTGCGATATAAAATGGCACAACTGGAATATTTTTCACCAGCATCATGATATTTTTTTATCTGCCCAATAACAAATCTGGCTTCATCAATATCATTGAAACCAACATAAAGAGAAATCTTTTCGCCTTCATTGCGATCTGTCCACAAATTCTTACCTAATCGATTCTGATTTTTAGCAATAAGTTGATTAGCGGCATCTAAAATCGTACTGGTTGAACGATAATTTTGCTCTAATCGAATAATTTCGGTTTCGGGAAAATCATGAATAAAGAGTTGTAAATTATCGGCATTTGCACCACGCCAACTATAGATTGATTGGTCATCATCGCCAACAATCATGACATTAGCTGTTGTGCCCGCTAATTTTTTTACTAAAGAATATTGTATATGATTCGTATCTTGGAATTCATCAATTAAAATATTTGAAAAACGATGTTGGCAGTAACTTAATACATCTTTATCACTGCACAATAATTCATAAGCACGTAAAATAAGCTCCGAAAAATCAACATAGCCTACTCTGTCACAAATCGCTTGATAGTCATTGTAGATAGTCTGCCACATTATCTGTTTAGGATCTTCAGGTATCAAATCTTTAGCGCGTAAGCCTTTCTCTTTTTGATTAGAGATAAAACTTGCACACTCTTTTGCCGACCACTGTTTTTCGTCAATTTTTAATTCACGAAAAATCCGTTTGATCAGACGGATCTGATCTTCCATATCGATCAATTGAAAATTGGATGGGAGTTTAGCTTGCTGAGAGAACATGCGTAATAAACGATGCGTTAACCCATGAAATGTTCCAACCCACATACCATTAAAATAACCTTCACCAATCAGATGCTGTATACGCTCTTGCATTTCAGCCGCAGCTTTATTGGTGAAAGTAACGGCAAATATGGAATGAGGCGAATAATGTTTTTCCATACAGAGCCATGCAATACGGTGAACTAATACCCGTGTTTTACCACTGCCAGCCCCTGCAAGAACAATAGTGTATTGATTATCAGTGGTCACCGCATCTTTCTGCTCGGTATTAAGGTCGTCTAATAATGATTGTCTGTTTTCCATTATGTTAAAACCTGTTGTCATCATAGCAATTCTTGATAGGTTTTGAATTTAAACCTAGTATCAATCAATTCTTTTCAGTTAATCTGTCGTGTTTAGGTTGTCATCAAAAAGGA
>CAMLAI010000063.1 GCA_946477995.1 uncultured Gilliamella sp.
TCAATTTTTTCATCATCGACATTTACAGCCATAATGTTTTGAATTCGTTTTTTTACTTTTTTTCCTGTGATCTCTTCAATATAACCAAATTTTGATATCTCTAATTGACTAAATTCGAACTGATGAAATAAATTTGCAGGTATTAACGTAAACTCTATTGATACAGGAATATTATCAAAAAACATTAATCTAACAATTTTATAAACAAAATCATTTCGCTTTAATTTAAGTAAATTGGCCAATTCTTCACTTGGAACAGGAATTATACTTGCAGAAAGAACTTTTCTAGCTCCCCTATAACCTTGTTTTTTAGCCTGATAATCGAAATGAGAGATTACATTAAATTTACCAGTTAGATTAATATTTCGCTCAAATGAACCTACATGTAATCCTGACTTTCTGACACGGTAAATTAGTCCTTCTTCTAATAAATGTCTGGTGGCTTCTCTAACAGTGGTACGAGTTACATCCAAAATCTTTGCAATATTAACTTCAGTATCAATTTTCTCACCAGTAGATAAGTTTTTTTCTTCTATTAGATTAGTAATGTAATTGATAACTTTTAATTGTTTTGTTGTTATGTTACCACTCATTTTGATTCCTCAATTTTTCTATTAGTTATCATTTTCATTCAAATAACCTCAGATAGCAATATTTTGACTATATATTAAATAGGTTCAACGCCATTCAACCTTATTCCTTCTTAAGTTTATTCATACTCAATTTTATTTATATCAGCCTTAAATAAACCTAAATCATAGTAAACAAATTAAAATATGTATATTCATAATAACTTAAAAATTAAAATGTGATTAACTTAACATTTTGAATAAAATTATATATACATTATTTTTCTATAAAATATTATTTGCTTGCTATTTATAATGACTAGTCATATTAAATATGCGTATGTATTTTAAATTTTAAGGAATTTTACTATGGATAAAAAAATATCAATTAGAGCTAAAATTCAAAGTTTTGGTGGATTCCTCACAGCAATGGTCATACCAAATATTGGTGCTTTTATGGCTTGGGGATTTATTACCGCTCTTTTTATTCCAGCAGGATGGTTGCCGAATGAACAACTAGGCAGCCTAGTTAGCCCTATGATTACTTATATGTTACCAATGCTTGTTGGATATACCGGCGGTGACATGATTGGAGGTAAACGCGGAGCAATAATTGGCACAGTCGGTACAATGGGGATTGTAGTTGGTTCAGACATACCTATGTTATTAGGTGCAATGGCTATGGGCCCATTGGGTGGTTATTGTAGTAAACAGCTTGATAAATTATTAGAAAATCGTTTACCTAATGGTTTTGAAAATATTATTCAAAATTTTGCATTAGGTTTCTTAGGAATGGGATTAGCAATTTTAGGCTATTATTTTATTGGCCCATTTATGCTATCCATCACTAATATTATCGCTGCAGCAATAGATGGATTATTACAAACGGGTTATCTAGCTTCTCTCGCCTTATTAATTGAGCCTACTAGGGTACTTTTCCTCAATAATGCTATTGATCAGGCAATATTTTATCAGTTAGGAATGAAAGATGCTTTAGTTAATGGATCATCGGTTTACTTCATGGTATTTGCCAGTCCTGGTCCAGGATTAGGTCTACTATTAGCATTCTGTTTCTTCGGTAAAGGTATGAGTAAAAAATCTGCACCGGCAGCAACTATTATTCATTTCTTTGGCGGTATTCATGAAATGTATTTTCCATATGTTTATATGCGACCACTAATGATTTTTCCTCTCATGTTAGGCTCGGCAGCTGGGATTATTGTCTTTTCACTAATGAATGCCGGATTGGTTGCAGGTGCTACTCCAGGATCAATTTTTGCCTTTTTAGCTCTTACACCTCCTGGAAAACATCTTGCAACAATATGTGGTATAGGCGCCGCTGCGATAGTTTCATTTATTGGTTGTAGTTTTTTACTTAAAATCAGTCCAATTACTGAAAAAGATGAAGATTTCTCTAATTCAAAACAAGAAGTGCTTGATACAAAATTAGAAGGAAGCAATAAAGCTTATTTGAAAGCCAAAGCTGACATTCAGTTATCAAATCAATCTCAACAAAATGAACAAGAAGTTGATCTAAAAAATATTCAATTCATTGCTTTTGCTTGTGACGCTGGAGCTGGTTCAAGTGCACTAGGTGCATCAAGATTCAAAAAACAACTAAAGGAAAACGGTGTTGATAAAGACATTATTGTAAAACATTTTTCCATCGAAAATGTACCGCAAGAAGCTGATCTTGTTGTTATTCAAGAACGATTAGTTGAAAGAGCTAGCCATAAGGTAAAACAGCCAATAGTAAGTATTAAAAACTATATTGGTGATCCTAAATTAGATGAATTAATCAACAAGATAAAAGAAGCCTTATCTTAATATTGTACGGTCTTATTGAAGTAAGAATTTTATAATTTTTTTAACAGAGACAAAATATGAAAGCAGTGAAAATAACTGATATAAAAAAAACAGACATTGTTGAACTTCCTGAACCGTTACTCAAGGAAGGAAATGCTGTTGTTAAAATTGAATATGGTGGTATCTGTGGTTCAGATACCCATTTTTACCTGGGAATGCACCCTTCATTGAAGCCGCCAACAAACTTTATTCAAGGTCATGAAGCGGTTGGGGTGATCACTAAAGTAAACTCTAATAATAAAGGATTTTCAATCGGTGATCATGTTGCAATAAATCCACTTGTTGGGTGTGGAGAATGTGTTAATTGTATTAATGGCTATCCCAATATCTGTCGAGTAAATCGTCGTGTAATGGGATTTAGATTAGATGGAACTTTAGCTCAATACATAACTGTAGATCTCGATCATTTGGTTAAGTTAGATAACAACATTGATCTTAAAATAGCTGCCACATTTGAGCCTTTAGCGGTTGGTTATCATGCTGTTAAACTTCTAGAGAATATAAATATAAATAATTATCCGATCATTATTACTGGTGGTGGCACTATAGGTGTTGTGACCGGATTGGTTTTAAAGCATCTTTATAACTTAAAGCCAATTATTATTGAAACAAATCAAACTAGAGTTAAATTACTTAATGAACTTGGATTTACAGTAAATAATAGTATCTGTGAAGTTCATATTTTAGATTCAAAAATCAGACCGATTATTTTTGAATGTTCAGGAGTGCGAAATGTACTTGATGAAATTATTGATTCACAAAGAAAGCCAGAATATTTAGTGCTTATTGCGCAATATGCTAAAGGAAATAGCGTTAATCTTCATGAATTACAATCATCGGAAATAACTGTTATTTCTAGCCATATGTATACACCAGAAGATCTTATTAATACGGCAAAATTGTTAAGTCGAAAGGAAGTTCAAACTGACTTATCAAAAATAATCTATGAAAAAGTCTTTCCATTAGAAGATGCAGATAAAGCCTTTCAACAAGCTATATCAGGAAACCTCGATGGCAAACTCAAAGTGCTTATTAAATGTTGAGTTTAATAAAGGATTAGAATAAGTGAGGAAATAATGAATATTGAACAGTTAAAAAAATCAGCTAAACAAGCAAGACGTGATATTGTCTCAATGATATATCGTTCTGGAGCTGGTCACCCAGGTGGGGCATTATCAATAGCTGATATCATGACCTACATTTATCAAAACGAAATTAATTTTAATCAAAGTCCTAGAGCTCGTCTTGTCATGAGTAAAGGGCATGCGGTTGCAATTCAGTACGCACTACTTAACCAATTAGGTTTTATTAAAGATGAAGAAATGATTACTTTTCGTAATTTAAATTCTCGTTTACAGGGACATCCTAATATTAAAACAGTTCCACAACTTGATGCTAATACAGGGTTATTAGGACAAGGTTTATCAATTGCATTAGGAATGGCCGCTGCCAAAAAACTCAATAATGATCCAAATAAAGTCTATGCAATTATTGGTGATGGTGAAATGCATGAAGGACAAATTTGGGAAGCACTTCAGCAAGCCGCTCATATGAAAATGGATAATTTAGTTGCGGTTATAGATTATAACAAATTGTCTTCTCATGATGAGGTTAATTCAGTATGTAGATTAGAACCATTGGCTGACAAATTACGAGTTTTTGGATGGAACGTAATTGAATTAACCGATGGTAATGATATGGAACAAATAGTGGATGGCTTTGCATTAGCTCGCCATTATAAAGGTAAACCAATTGCTATCTTAGCTCATACCATCAAAGGAAAAGGGGTTAGTTTTATGGAAAATAATGGTGATTGGCATTCTAAAACACCAACTGATGCCGAGTACAAACAAGCTATGGAGGATTTACAATGATAGAAATGAAAGCACCTCGGGATGCAATTGGTAAAGCATTAATTCAATTAGCAGAAAATAACTTCCCGATCACTGTTATTGATTGTGATTTAGCTAGTTCAACTCGTGCTGATCAGTTCGCACAAGCTTACCCACAACGTTTTTTTGAGATGGGCATAGCTGAAGCATCAGCATTAAGCTTTGCAGCTGGACAATCATTTGAAGGATTAATTCCATTTTTTATCGATTTTGCTATTTTTGCAACAGGAACGGTATGGACGCAGCTCAGACAATCTTGTTATGCAAATGCAAACATTAAAATAGTTGGTACTCATCCAGGTGTGGATGGTGGATTTGATGGTGCCTCTCATCATGCGTTAGAAGATATTGCATTAACGAGAGTCTTGCCAAATTTAACCGTTTTATCACCAGCTGATGCAGATGAAGTTTACGAAGCATTTGAACAAGCAGCCAAAATTAAAGGCCCTGTTTATATTAGAGTGGCTCGTGAGCCAATGCCAATCCGTGATAAAACCAAGATTCCTCGAGTTAATGACATTGATGCTGTGATCAATGAAGGAAATGATTTTGCTATTATTTTCGAAGGAGCAAGTTATGAACAAGCTAATGACGGTTATCAAAAATTAACCTCACTTGGTCATAAAGGAAAGCTTATACATTTAGCTTGTATCAAACCATTCAATCAAGAAAAATTTAAATCTTTATGCCAACATGTCAATGTTCTTATAACCGTTGAAAATCACAGTATCAATGGTGGTATTGGTGGATTAATTGCTGAACAAAGTATGCAAAATGGTATTTTAAAACCGCTGATAAGGATAGGTGTATCTGATACATTTACTGAATCAGGAAAAAGTGGTCAACTAAAAGATAAATACGGAATTAGTGGTCAAAATATTTGTGACCAATTTTTGAAAGTTGTATCTTAAAATAGATGATGGTTGCAAGTGGTAGCTTGTAACCATATTAATCATCGATATAAAAAATTAATAATGAGTAATAAAAGAGTAATAAATATGTCCATACATCCTATTTTTGAAAGATATTGGCAGTTTAATGAAGAAAATTTGGATTGGAAAAGTGCGATTCAATTAGTTGGAAATTCATTAATCGAAAATAATATTATCGAACAAAGATATATAACATCTATAATTGATAATGTTAATCAAATTGGTGCGTACTTTATTATAGCAGATGGTTTTGCCTTACCGCATTCTCGCTCAGAAAATGGTGTAATATGTGAAGAAACAAAATTTTCTTTACTGAAATGCACTCATCCTGTTATTTTTCCTGACGGTGAAAAAATATCTTTGCTTATTATGTTAGCTGCATCAGACAATAATAAGCATATTGATGCGATGTCAGAACTCATAGAATGGTTAGAAGAAGACAATCGGCTCGATAATTTAATCAATGTTGATAATAAAATTGAATTTGAGAACCTATTATTTAGGTAATTATTAAAATAATATCTAAACAAATTCTTGGTAACTGATATCAATAATA
>CAMLAI010000064.1 GCA_946477995.1 uncultured Gilliamella sp.
TTTGATGGCATGTTAACTTCTGATTCCTTCTTTTATTTGTTTTACATCCTAGCTTATTATCACGCATTAACATGGTGCTTTCGTTTGATTTCGGCTAACTCATCTAGCGTTGAAGCATTGAATGCTTCAACCATCCATTCAGGCCAACCTTGTCCTTTAATAATCTCTTTTTTGAATTGGGTTTCTTGTTCCCATTTATATTTGCCGTCATTAAAGCTGATTAAATCGTTCGCACACATAAAATTATTGACCCAACCCCAGACCAGATAACTACCAATGCCATTGCGTATCGGATCTAACATAATATGGTCAATGGTTTTATGGGTATTGGGTTTGCACACCATTAAAATGGTGGAATTGAGGGAATATCGGGAAAAGTTATGCACAACCACCCCGTGTAAATCCGCCCAATCGTATTCTTTAATACGCTTTTTATTGGGGTGTAAAAAAGTTAATGGATTGCGTAATACCTTAAAATTGAAAAAATAACTTTCATTGACGTACACTTTACGGGTTTTGCGGTTAAAAATAATGGGGCTGCCTTTACGAGTGAAAAGGTTTTGGAATAAACAAGGAACAACTATTGCGTATAAAGCAAAAATACAAGTGATTAAACCGATTGTAATAATAATGAATACAGTTAGATCTTCTTTCATTGTGAACCCTAATAGAAGATGACATAATTTAGCGCCAAAAAAAAGAATTAGACTACTTACACATAGCAATATGAAACATAATGAAAGATAAAAAAGTTGATCGAATAATGTTTTACGTATAAAAACGCAATAATTATCATTAGCATACAATAAACGTTGATCGGCTCCTGTTAAATAATTACCGCCTTTATCTAAATCGCCTATCCAGCCAAGGATTTGGGGTTGATATTTTGATGGCATGTTAACTTCTGATTCCTTCTTTTGTTTGTTTTACATCCTAGCTTATTATCACGCATTAACATGGTGTTTTTGTTTGATTTCGGCTAACTCATCTAGCGTTGTAGCATTGAATGCTTCAACCATCCATTCAGGCCAACCTTGTCCTTTAATAATCTCTTTTTTGAATTGGGTTTCTTGTTCCCATTTATATTTGCCGTCATTAAAGCTGATTAAATCGTTCGCACACATAAAATTATTGACCCAACCCCAGACCTGATAACTACCAATGCCATTGCGTATCGGATCTAACATAATATGGTCAATGGTTTTATGGGTATTGGGTTTGCACACCATTAAAATGGTGGAATTGAGGGAATATCGGGAAAAGTTATGCACAACCACCCCGTGTAAATCCGCCCAATCGTATTCTTTAATACGCTTTTTATTGGGGTGTAAAAAAGTTAATGGATTGCGTAATACCTTAAAATTGAAAAAATAACTTTCATTGATATACACTTTACCGGTTTTACGGTTGAAAATAATGGGGCTTCCTTTGTGAGTAAATATCGTTTGGTATAATAATGGAATAACGATATACAGTGCAAACCAAGTTGCAAAAAAAATAAATATTCCTAAATTCAATATGTTTTGTTCTGTATCTGTATCTGTATCTGAATTGAAATGAATAATCAAGTCTAAACATAGGATTATTATTACAATTCCCAAAATTACTGCTATTGTATAGATAAATATATAAAAAATTTTATCAGACAATACCTGTCTTCTAAAAGCACAGTAGTTATCATTGGCATACAATAAACGTTCATCGGCTCCTGTTAAATAATTACCGCCTTTATCTAAATCGCCTATCCAGCCAAGGATTTGGGGTTGGTATTTTGATGGCATGTTAACTTCTGATTCCTTCTTTTATTTGTTTTATATCCTAGCTTGTTATCACGCATTAACATGGTGCTTTCGTTTGATTTCGGCTAACTCATCTAGCGTTGTAGCATTAAACGCTTCAATCATCCATTCAGGCCAACCTTGTCCTTTAATAATCTCTTTTTTGAATTGGGTTTCTTGTTCCCATTTATATTTGCCGTCATTAAAGCTGATTAAATCGTTCGCACACATAAAATTATTGACCCAACCCCAGACCAGATAACTACCAATGCCATTGCGTAGCGGATCTAACATAATATGGTCAATGGTTTTATGGGTATTGGGTTTGCACACCATTAAAATGGTGGAATTGAGGGAATATCGGGAAAAGTTATGCACAACCACCCCGTGTAAATCCGCCCAATCGTATTCTTTAATACGCTTTTTATTGGGGTGTAAAAAAGTTAATGGATTGCGTAATACCTTAAAATTGAAAAAATAACTTTCATTGATATACACTTTACCGATTTTACGGTTGAAAATAATGGGACTGCCACGTCGAGTAAACAAGTTGTTATAAAATTCAGGAATAAGAAGGTAAATTGCAAGAAAACAAAGGATAAATGACGCAATAGCTAGATTTGCTATTTCTGATTCATTTTCAGTATTGTATACAAATAATAAAAGTACTAATAAAACCATTGAAGGAATTAACATAGTAATTCCAATCAAACTGATAAATAAATAAAAAATTTGATTTGATTTAGTTTTTCGAATAAAAGCACAAAAATTATCATTAGCATACAATAAACGTTCATCGGCTCCGGTTAAATAATTACCGCCTTTAACTAAATCACCTATCCAACCAGGGATTTGGGGTTGATATTTTGATGGCATTGTTTTACTCCTTATTTTATCTTATTTTTTTTGGTTATGACTAAAGGCACATCTTCACGATTATTATATTGAATAATTATATGATATTTTGGAATATTAATTGCACCTATGGTACCAGCCACCCATTTATTTATAATTAATTCATTTGCTAATGGCGTATCGTTATCGGTTTTTTCAACTATTTTGCTAGCCATTGATGGGTTTAATCTAAATTCGTCAGGTTCATCAAGTTTATAGTAATCGGGTATCGGGCGTCCAAAAATATCGAGATTACGATCATATCTTTCAAAATAGGCGGCTTTATCTGTCCAGACAAGGTTTAGATTACCATAGTTTTTGCTGATTGTTATTAACTCTATTTTATGTGACGTGATATGGTACTTGAAGTCGATAAATTTTTCAGGTATTGGGTCTGGCTCGCTTTTTAGATTTGGGTAATCATTAATAAATATCCGAATTAGCGCAGTTGCACTTTCGTTTTGATGGTATTTCGCAAAATCAGGAATATCCAAATAAAAATAGATATGTCGCTGAAATAGATTGGGGGAATCGGGCAGGGGCGACATCGTTGGTGGATGATAAAGCGGTTTTAAACGGATAAAGGTTTGAATATTATAGGTCATAACTGTATAGTCATTGAGCGCCAAACCAAAGCCGCTGTGGGTGTGTAACTCGTCTTCGTGATAAGCCTGATAGCCTAAATAGTCAAATTCTTCTTGTAGGCCGAAACAACAGCGATTTAACCAGTGTTGAATAGCTGTAAAATTATCGTATTTTTTGCTAAATAAAATCATTACTCCACCAGCAATCATTAAAGTAATTCCAATGATAAGAGTTATCCATGATCCCATTACTGCGACAATAGCTCCTGTTCCTAGCATAAATGCTCCTACAAATCTTATTGCAAAATATCTTGTTGCTTCCATATTTCTCATATCAAATGAACTTTTTAACTCTCCAAAAGCTTCAAGTACAGTAATCGCTGCTGTAACGCCACTAACTGTTTTAGATATCATCGAGTTCAATTTAATTTTATTATTTAAGCTTGCTACATTTTTTCCTGCGTTGATGCCTTTAATTAATTGCATATTAAGAAGAATATTTCTATATTGACTGGTTAAATCAATGCCAGTCAATACCAGCGAGACCAGATCATTTAGCATTTGCATTTTTAAATTGGTTTCACCATTTCCTTCTTTAAATTCATCCCACTCTTCAAGTTTCTCGCTAATATTAATTAGCGTAATAGTGCCTAATATACCGCTTACCGCCAGATTAACTGCAAGGGTTTTTCGACCAATTTTGACATTATTACTCGCTGATTTTATTTTAATTTTATTGTCTATAGCACCTGTTTTTTGTTCAATCTTATTTATTGCTTCTGCTGCTGTTGAACTTTGCTTTTCAATTTCAGCTTTTGCTTTGGCAATGGCTTCTTCACTGGTTTTTTCCAATATGTCAACGGTTGTTGCTCTTCCTTTATTGTTAACGTCAATACTTTCTAGCAATGTTTTTTGTTTATAAATTAGTTGGAAATACTTTTTATAGTTGTTCTCTATAAATTTTTTTAAATCATGTGGGCTTAATGTACCATTAATACTTTTGATAAAGTCAGTAAACACGGTTTGACTGGCTTTATCAGGAAAGCATAATGTAAATCTTGCTTTTTTGGTTTTGGTTGATTTTGTATTGGTGACCTGTTCATCGATTTCAATACTTTGTAAAAGTTCTAATTCATGAGGGTGATAGATACCTCTATTGTAAAATCCTCGATGCATTTGTGTTAATAGATTTTGGATTTTGACGATATTTTCAGGTCTAATTTGTACATTAATTTCAATCGGTAGCGCCCCTAACTTGGCAAGTTCATCAAAAGCATTGAGCCGCATCCAATGCGTTTCGATTGGTTTGATTTTGGTATCTTTTGCCAGTATTGCTTGTTTTTTTAATGCTGTGCGATTAAGTAAGCTTTCACCCAATTCATCCAATGAAGTTGAGTTTGGGGTAGAATCGGCAATATTGGCTAATTCTCTATTTATCGCTTCAAGATTTTTATTTAATTCAATCAGATTTGCTTCATAACCCTGTATTTGGCGCCTGAGTTTATTTTGATTTATTGGATCATAATCTGGAATTTGTTTTTTTTGTTCAGCTAGTTCGTCTATTTTTTGTTTGTTTTGTTCAATTTTAATTTCAAGCTCGGTTTTATTTTTTTCTAATATTTCGATCTTTTTATTGGTGTCTGTTTCAATTTTATCTGTTACAAAGGCATTATAAACCTTCCCAAAGAAGTTAGTTGCGTGAGATAAGATTTCTTCAGGCGTCAATAACTGATTATTTTCTAAATCGACATAAACTGTTTCATTACGATCAATGCCTTTAGTGTTATGGTATTCACTAATGTAATAAATACTTTCTGGATTACTGAGTAGTTCGTCCCATAATGCGCTATCTTCATCCAATTTTATTTCTGAATGAGTGGTATCGAGTAACATATTTGTTACTTGCGATAGATAGGCTTGTTGCGTTTCTTGAGTGCTAAAATCAAATTCTCGTTGCCAAAAATGATTTGAGTTAAACTCGGTCGGTTTTATTTCGCTAAATTTTGATACCATTCCTGTTTTACCAAATAACCATCGAGAATAGGTAAAATAGTCTTGTGACCATTCTTTATGATAATTTTTGACTTCTTTATAAGCTTTTTCTAATTCCTTTATAAAGTTATCAACTTTACTTTGATTAACACAGTTATCAAAATCATTAAGTGCGTCTCTCTTACCGGCATATAAATCGCTCAATCGCATCTTTTCCTTGGTGATTGACGGGGTGCTGTAATAATCATAAGATTTTTTTGGTTTCTCATTTTTTTTAATCGCTTCCCTTAATGTTTCTATTTCCCGATCATATGACGTTATAATCGAAGTTCGATATAGTTCCATTAACTGTAATATTATGCGTTTTTTAAACATAACCGGTTCATAATATTTAAAGCGTCGACGCAGCTCAGGATTAATGGTGTTGAGCATATTTTGGGCTCGTTGCTCATAAATTTTAGTTTCAAGTTCTAAACTTTCAAAACTATCAATCTGCTGTTCTGCGAACGATATTTCGTTTTGTGTTAAGGGGGTTTCATTAAATATATGCAGATGCACAA
>CAMLAI010000065.1 GCA_946477995.1 uncultured Gilliamella sp.
GATATGATATTGTTGTTCTAATTCAGTAATTTTCTGTTTTATTCGCCGTTCCATTTTAACTATTCCTTAATTTTGACACACTTTATTCATTATCATTGATAATCAATTAATTAACCATGACTATTTATGATAAAAAGCTTCAAATCTGAAATCATTTTAACCAAAAACGGGCTGTAACTTTTTTTAGCATTAAAGTGTTGTATTTAAAATAAAATCCACTCTAGCCATCAACCCATAATTTTTGATCTTAATAGAAAGTATATGCGACAATATCGAGGACAAGGAGAATTTTTTTATGATGATGGACGCATCCTATTCAATAGAACAATGTGTAAAATACCACGCACAAGATGTTGATTATGTTTCTCAACCAGAAATCACATTAACACAAGATCAAGCGCTGAATATTGAAAAAAGAATGATTAATCGTAATCATGCAATTGCTCCTTTTTATTTCCCATATGGTGCATATGCCATTTCATCTGTTTTAGATGAATATGGTCTACAAGGACTTTATTATATGCCAGGCTCTTTAGAAGAAGCGGTAAAAGAGATTGAAGATAAAAAAGGACAAGTTAGTGAAAATAATTAATTTAGTAATTATCGTTTTATTTAATTTTATCGGTGCCTATCTAAGTTACCAATGGTGTTATTCAATAATTATAAGAAAACATCATCGTTTACCACCAGAATTATATTATTTGATATGTTATGGTTTGTGTTATTTCTGTTTTATTCTGATTTCAATCTTTCTTTTAAATAAAATAAAACGACCGATGACTTTAGTGATTTTCGGCGTGCCAATTGGTATTATAATTCCCGCAATGCCGCCTATTGTCCAAATGTTAGTAATGGAAGATACTAATAAATTTGCTTTTAATCTAGATTTTATTATGGGGATGTTAGGTATCACATCAATGATAACCCTTAATTTTATAATCTACCCGGCAATTTTATTATGCTGTCATTATTCTATTGGTGGGATACAAAAAATATTAAGTAAGATTGTGTTGAAGCAATAATTAATTGTCCGAATTAGCCAAAAAAACGCCCAACTATTTTAAACTGTTGAACTTATTAGATTGGATTGTTGATATTGAATTATCTGCTGTTATTTTAGGCGTTTCCTAATAAAAATTAGTAAAATTAGAATCCAAACTAAAATGCTAAATGATTTTTATTGCAGTTTACGATAAACCTATCAGGCAAGCATAAAATAGTTATCAAAGGTATGAACAAGATTAATTAACTACTGCTAAGTCTAAGAAAAATATGCTATATTATTTTTTAAGTGATTTTACAAGGTGATAAAATGGATATAAAACTAACCAAGCATGACAAACGCTATATTGAAGGCACAGACGATGTCTACAGCATTATGCAACGTGTGTTATTGCGTGATAACCAAATCGACCAAGAAAAAGAACATCTTTGGATGATTGGGATGAATCAAGCTGGTTATATCCTGTATATCGAACTGATTGCGCTTGGCAGTTATAAATCGGTCGATGTTGAACCGATGAATGTATTTCGTGTTGCGGTGATGAAAAACGCCTCACGCGTGATATTAGTTCATAATCACCCGTCAGGATCGCTGACGCCATCCGAAGCAGATAAAGATATCACCGATCGCCTAATTCAAGTTGGCCGTATTCTAAATATCGACCTAATCGACCACCTAATCATCACCCCAAAATCCTATATCAGCTTCCGCAGTACTAAACTTATGGACGAATTAGAGCAAAGCTTAAAATACGTCCCAACTTATCAAGTGGTTGAACGTATCCGTAAGGAAGAAAAGTTGATTGCTAAAGAGAAGTTGGCGGTTGAAAGGGATAAGACGAAAACAGCTCAACAAAAAGCAAAAGAAATAAAAGAAAAAGCTGAGACTGAAAAGAAAATATTGATTAATGCTTTGTTGGATAAAGGTGTTTCGGTTGAAGATATTGCTAAGATTTTGGGGATAACGGTTAAAAAGATTGATAAAATATTGGGAAAAGAGGGATAGTTTTAAACTAAATTAACTATTCATTTATCAAATAATGTATTGAATACTATTCAAAATAATTGGCATTTTTAATGAAAAAAACAAAAGATAAAGTTTTCATTCATGCAACAAAAATATCTTTAGATGAATGGCTTAATTATGTTTATGCAAATGAAAAAAAAGATAGTTTTTTGATTCTTGATTGTTGTTTTCCTACTGATGAAATGAAAGAACAATATATAAAAGATATAGATCAAAAAACAGATAAAGAAGTTAAATTTTTACTATCAAAATTCTTGATTTCAGGCGGTCGATTTAATTCTGACAATATCATTGAAGACTTTTTTTTCATGCAACCAATAGAAAAGCAGGAACAACTTTTAAATTCCTTTACCTACTATCAACGTCTTATTTCATTGAAAGATTGGAATGTATTATGGCCATCGATTACTTGGATTGTCGATTTATTACCCTCGAGCCCTTATGATGCAATAAATGCCATAAATTCATACTATTCTGCTCATTGTTTATTTTTAACAGATCATAGAATACACGGAATATCTGATGCTATAAGTCTTATTGAAGCTAAATATATAAGTCATAAATTACCTATAAGACAAATATTATTAGATATTCCTTCTAGAGATTTTGAATTATTAACGGCTTATCTATATAACAAAAAAGGTTACAAAATTAGAATAACACCAAGGACTAGAGATGGTGGCTATGATGTTTTAGCTATAAAAGACAACCAAAGAGAATATGAAAAATTGCACATTGAATGTAAAAGATATACGGAGAAAGTTGGAGTACAAATAATCAGGGGAATCTTAGGTACATTAAATGTAGAAAATGCGACAAAAGGCGTTATTGTTACAACATCAGATTTTACGAAAACAGCATATGATGAAGCAAAAAAATCATGCCGATTGGAACTCATCAACATTAATGAGTTTGATAAAGATATGAGAGAAAATACGGAAATAAATTGGATACAAAAAATACCTCAATTTATTTCAGAAATAAAGAAGATATTATAATGAAACTATACGAAAACTGGATTTTACAATATCATCAAAATCGGTATATGAAATATCTTTCAACTGAACAAATAAACGATAGGCTTCGTTATCTTGTAGAAAATTTAACTACATTGGAAACTAATGGAAAGATAGGTATAAGAGATATTCGAGTTAGTCCTTGGACAGAACTGATGATTAAGTTCACTCATACTATGGAAGAAATGAAGATACGTAATGAACTTCCAAAAGAACAATTGTTATTCAAGAGTGCCGTACCTAAACCAATGTTAGAAGCATCTGATCGTTTAAAAGAAATTAACCATCTAGCTAAAATCAAAAAACCACATCTTATTAAATTTAGCAATAAAGAATATTTAAAAAATAATAGCTTTAAAGTTTCTTTAGCAAGTTCATTTTTAGATCCCTCATTAAATGTTGCACAAAGGGATGATGAAATGAAAGCAACATTTCATGTAAACCCCGATAATATAACTATTAAAGATAAATACGGAAATATAATTAAACCAATTGGAAATGTGGATTTTTCTTACGAAACTCAAAGAGATTATTATGTATTTTGTACTAGTGGTGAATTTGATATACGGTTATTCAGTGACTTTGATACGGATAGTTGCCTATTTATCTACAATTCTCAAAAGTTTGCCGATGAACTAATTGCTGAGTTAAGAAACCATATCGAAATTGAAGATTTTGCTTATAAAATGGTCGAGTATATTGACCCAATACAGAATAGATTAAGGAATTCAAAACCAATAATTGAGTTTCATAAGCATATTAAATATTTATATCAACATGAATATCGACACGTAATAATAACAAAAAATGGATCACCAATGCCCAAACACATATATTTAACACTTAATTCAATTCAAAATTATTCTGAATTAATTTGTTTATAACCTAAAACAAATACATTAATCTTCATTTTCCACAATCCAATTAATATATAAACCAACTTACCTCATGCAGATTTGTGGTTAACCTATATTGGTTTGTTGGATGCTAAAAACAGTAATAACACGATTGCTAATCAGATTTGCATTAAATGTGGCACCATCAGGACATGGCGACGCAGATGGTGTTATTCAATGCAATTACGGCGCTTAGTAAGTTTGGCAATTTAAAGTTGATAGCAGTAAATATTAATTGAAATCGAGGATCGCTCCTCAATAATTTTTACCCCTTTACACACACCACTTGCCTTAATTGATGCACTATTTCGACTAATTCATTTTGCGCAGTCATAACGGCATCAATATCTTTGTATGCCGTTGGGATTTCATCAATCACCTTGGGCTTATCACTCACTACACAATGTGAACAGGAGCAGAAATTGTATTCATTGACCAGTCCTTGTAAAATACAGTTTTTTGCGATTTAGAGAACCAAAAAACAGAAGAGTAATGATGCCGACAGGTTGAAAAAATATTTGGCGAAGTTTGGGCTGAGTTGGGATGAGATTAAACAGGTATAACTAAATGAATAGCATTAGAGAACTTTTTTTTGCTTTGGCCGAATACCAAGGAAATACATTTTATTCTGATGTCATTTCATTCTGGTCAAATAAGCAAAATTATCATCGTTATTTACAACATATTGCGGAAAACATCATCGAACCTGAGGATGCACTTTATATTACTGATGCTGCTAATTGGGAGCTTTATGCTCTATCCCGTGTATTAGATATATTAACATGCTCCTTACAACACTCTTCTCATTACCCGCATATTTCATTGGATGAGTATATAGCCTTTGCCCAAAGTATTGGCTTAAGCTGTGAGCAACCTAAAGAGTTTCATCCATTTTTTTATGAAATTACGGATGTCAAAGTAGGAACGGATCCTTTTTTGTTACACGCTGTGCATTACCCAGCTTTATTTTTGGGTAACTTATTAATCAATCGAGGGGGTGCAACGATCACCTTGCCCGATGAGCAGTATCCGATTCAAGAGATAAAAACAGCACCGATCTATTGGGCCTATACCAGAAACAATCGTGAAGCCCATGATTTGTCACATGGATGGGGACATAACTCTCAATGGCGTACCAGCTTTCGATTTGATTTTAGAACTGAAAAAGGGCTTTTTTATAATTTCATAGGCAAGGATAGTCTAAACCATCCAGATCAACAATTATTAACCAAATTACATGAAGATAATATTTCGTTAGATGAAGCCATTGATCTTGTTCGTTATCGGCAATTGCTTTATATCCATAAAAAAGATGAATTATGGCCCTATGACTATCGATTTTTTGAACCTGATACCAAAATATTGGTTTAGTGTTGTTTAATTTATAGTACTTTACAACCCCATAAACTTGGTATAGAATTCACCCGCTTTCCTGAATAGTGCT
>CAMLAI010000066.1 GCA_946477995.1 uncultured Gilliamella sp.
CGTGAACTTTATGATGATAAGTTTGCTAAATGGATCTTAAAAAATAAAAATCCGTTAAATTAATACCATCAAAAAAATCAATATTATTATAGATTTATCGACCCAATCCCTTTGGTAACAAATTTATTTATCACCTATTCTAGCTTATATTTTTATAAGTAGAAATTAGTTTTATTCCTCCATTTTAATATAAAAATAAAATCAAAGATTATTTTAAAAAATGTGATCTTGATCACGGTAACTTTCTTTCGAAACATATTTAATAAAACAAAAAGGAGTAAATTAATGATTTTCAATTTACAACGCTATTCAACTCACGATGGTCCTGGCATTAGAACTGTCATATTTTTAAAAGGCTGTTCATTGAGTTGTGTTTGGTGTCAAAACCCTGAAAGTCAATTAACCAAGCAAGAATTTTTGTATGACAATCGTCTATGTCTCCAAGATTGCGAATTATGTGTAAAACATTCACCTAATGTATTTTGTAAAGTAAAAGGTGAATTGAAGATTAAACGTTCAAAATTGGATGATCAGTTAATCGAAAACATGAAGTATCTTTGTCCTAGTTTGGCTCTTACAGTTTGTGGTGAACTTTATTCGGTGGATGAAATAATGACTGTTGTTGATAAAGATGCACCTTTTTACAAACGTACAGATGGTGGTGTGACATTATCTGGTGGTGAGCCATTTATGCAGCCAAAGTTGAGCCAACAAATTCTACAACGATGTAAGGAACATCAATACCACACTGCAGTTGAAACTTGTTTGCACGTACCGTGGAAATATATTGAATCATCTTTACCTTATATAGATCTTTTTTTGGCTGATTTAAAACATACGGATGAGAAAATATTTAAAGCGTGGACCAATGGTTCTGCAAAACGTGTTTTAGATAATTTTCGCTTACTATCTAAAGCAGATAAAACCATTATAGTAAGGGTTCCTCTGATTCAAGGTTTCAATGCAGATAAACAATCTATTCGCTCAATTGTTGATTTCACGGTTGGTGAGATTTTGACTAGTGAGATCCATTTTTTACCATACCATACACTAGGTATTAATAAATATAAAATGTTGGACAAGCCTTATTACGCACCTACTGAACCATTAAACGACAATGAATTGATTGAATATGCTATGCAATATGCGAAAGATAAAAATTTAAATGTGATTTTGCGTGGATAATATTTGTCACAGGAATTAAAAAAGGAGACAACAATGGCAAACTTAGACTTAACTACAATTACCCCACGAATTAAAGCACATAAAGATGCATTAATTCATATTATTAAACCAAATATTTGCGTTGAACGTGCCGAGCATTATACTGAATCTTATAAAGCTCATCTTGATCAACCTATCATTATTCGCCGAGCTTTTGCTTTAGCGAATCACTTAGCAAAAAAAACCATTTGGATTAAACATGATGAACTTATTGTGGGTAATCAAGCAAATCAACCCAGAGCTGCACCAATATTCCCCGAATATACAGTAGGTTGGATCGAAAAAGAAATTGATGAATTAGGTGACAGGCCTGGTGCTGGTTTTGAAGTCACTGAACATGATAAGGCTGTGTTACATGAAATTTGCCCATGGTGGAATGGTCAAACAGTATTAGACCGCTGTTATGCACTTTTTACTGATGAACAAAAATCACTACTTGATACAGTAATGATTAAAGCTGAAGGCAATATGAATGCTGGTGATGCACATCTAGCAGTTAATTTTCCTCTGATTTTGAATAATGGTATTGATGGACTTATCGAAAAAATAAGAGAACGTCGTAGTCGTCTAGACTTAACGAATTTAGACGATTTTTATAAAGATCAATTTTTAAAAGCCTCCGATATGTCAATGGTTGCAATGAGTGAGTATATAGATCGTTATGCTAAACTAGCAACAGAAATGGCAGCAATTGAAATGCGTGATTGGCGTAAAAAAGAGTTACAACAAATTGCTGAGAATTGTCAATTAATAGCTCATAAAGCACCACAGACCTACTGGCAAGCATTGCAACTTTGTTATTTTGTGATGTTATTATTACAAATCGAATCTAATGGGCACTCAGTTTCTTTTGGACGTTTGGATCAATATCTCTATTCTTTCTACCAGAAAGATGTTGAACAAAATAAAACCATTACTCGTGAAAATGCGATTGAATTATTACATAGCTGTTGGTTGAAATTACTTGAAGTGAATAAGATCCGTTCTGGTTCTCATTCAAAATCTTCAGCAGGAAGTCCGATGTATCAGAATGTAACAATTGGTGGTCAAAAGTTAGTTGATGGAAAACCAATAGATGCAGTAAATGGCTTGTCTTTTGCGATCTTAGAATCATGTGGTCGTTTAAAATCAACTCAACCCAACTTAAGTGTGCGTTATCATGCTGGTTTAAGTAACGAATTCTTAGATGCGTGTATTCAAGTTATCCGTTGTGGTTTTGGTATGCCAGCATTTAATAATGACGAAATTGTTATTCCTGAATTTATTAAACTAGGAGTTGAACCACAAGATGCCTATGAATATTCTGCAATTGGTTGTATTGAAACAGCTGTGCCGGGCAAATGGGGATATCGTTGTACAGGGATGAGTTTTATCAACTTTGCAAGAGTGGTATTGGCATCACTTGAAGGAGGTAAAGATGCAACAAGTGGCGTAGTTTATTTACCACAAGAAAAAGCGTTAAGTAAAGGCAATTTTACTAGCTTTGATGAAGTGATGCATTCATGGAGTGAGCAAATTCGTTATTACACAAGAAAATCAATCGAAATTGAATATGTTATTGACACAATGTTAGAAGAAAATGCACATGATATTATCTGCTCTGTGTTGGTTGATGATTGTATCGAGCGTGGAAAAACTATAAAACAAGGTGGAGCTAAATATGATTGGGTTTCTGGGTTACAAGTTGGTTTAGCTAACACTGCGAATAGTCTCGAAGCAGTGAAAAAATTAGTTTTTGATCAAGGTGTGGTAGGTCAAAAAGAACTAGCTAAATCATTAGCTGAAAATTTTGAAGGACTAGGTGGTGAGCAGTTACGTCAACGTCTACTAAATGGTGCTCCTAAATATGGTAACGATAATGATGAAGTTGATCGATTGCTAGTTGACGCTTATAACAGCTATATAGATGAACTCAAGAATTATAAAAATCCTCGCTATGGCCGAGGTCCTATTGGAGGCACTTATTATGCTGGTACCTCATCTATTTCGGCCAATGTGCCATTTGGTGCGCAAACGGCGGCAACACCCGATGGACGTAAAGCTTGGACACCGTTAGCTGAAGGTGCAAGTCCATCATCAGGTACAGATACATTAGGACCGACAGCTGTATTTAATTCTGTCGGAAAATTACCTACAGATAAAATACTGGGCGGAGTATTACTAAATCAAAAACTTAATCCTTCTACTCTTGATAATGTTCGAGATAGACAAAAATTAATGTCAATGTTACGTACTTTTTTCGAATTCCATCTGGGATGGCATGTTCAATTTAATGTGGTATCTCGTGAGACATTAATGGCAGCAAAAGCTAATCCCGATCAATTTCGAGACTTAGTTGTTCGTGTAGCAGGTTACTCAGCTTTTTTTACAGCATTATCACCTGATGCACAAGATGACATAATTGCTCGTACTGAGCATGTTATTTGATAAGTAGTATGATATACTTCCAAAAAACTAAGACATCGCGATATGGCTTAGTTTCATCATTTTTATAAACGAAGCGGATCAGTTTAATATCCGTTTTGTTTATGAAATATCATGTTGTTGTAGGATAGTCTCTGACTTGTTTGACCATTTAACTTGAGCTTTTGGTATCAACACTAAAGAGTTGTTCAAAAATGTTTTACATTCTTATATGATTTTCAGCTGAATAGTAAATAAGTTAAGATTAAGGCAATCTAAAAAGGTTAGAAATAAATGCTTTATTTAATGAATGAACGCCAAAAAGAAATTATTTATCAAGTTAATGAAATTGGGCAAGTGAGTGTTGCTCGTCTTGCTAAAGATTTAGCGGTTTCAGTTGTCACTATTCGTCATGATCTTAATTTTTTAGAAAAAAATGGTTATTTAAAACGTGAACATGGTTATGCGGTAACTGTTGACAGTGATAATTTAGATGCACGAATGAAAATTAAATTTCCACTTAAACAAAAAATTGCTGAATATGCCGCTTCATTAGTTAATAATGATGAATATATTTTTATTGAGGGTGGAAGTACCAATGCATTATTAGCAAGGCATCTTGCTTATACTCGTCGGGTCACCTTAATAACATCAAGCTATTATATTGCTCAATTACTTAAATCAACAGATCTAAATGTGGTTGTAATTGGTGGTGAATATCAGAAAAAAAGTGATAGTGTTGTTGGCGAATTGGCTTGTTTAGCAATTAAGCATCTCTCTTTCGATAAAGCATTTATTGGGGTTGATGGATTTACAAAGCAAACTGGATTCACTGGAAGAGATAAAATGCGTACCGAATTAGTTAATACTATTTTAGCTAAACCTAGTGAAAGTATTATTATTACTGATTCGTCTAAATTTGGAATAAAACAAAAATATCAATTTCAACCATTAAATTCTATTAATCGTGTAATTACTGATTATAGTATTGATGTTGATAGTGAAAATTATTTATATAATAGTAATATTATCGTTGATAAAGTAAAAAATTAAACTATTACAAACATCGAGTTAAATTGGCTATTATACTTCTCTCTCCATTAAAAATTGCCTATTTTAGACTCTTCTTGCTGTTATATATTGCCTAACTAGAAAAATTAATATTTAAATCTTATTCACAACCTAATGAGAATTAAACGGAAACTCGTAATCAATTACAGTGGCCTAACTAACTACGGTGGAGTAAAATTGATAAGATAGATATTATTTATCACTAATAATGTTGCTAATTCTGCTACTTGTTTCGACCTACTATAACTAAATAAAACAAGCGTGATAACCGTTAATGCAGGGTAACTTAGGTAATATTATTCGAAATTAAATGTTATACCGAACAGCACATTGGACAATAATAGTATTTATCCCGTTGGTTTTTGAATGGAATGGTAACAAGGAAAGATGGCAGAAGCGCTAACTTATCAAAACTATTTTTATATCATTGATTTAAAAACATATTTTAATTAAAAAATAAATTAGTTCCCGTCTTAGTACCCGTTCACTATCTGTAGTTGATTTTTCAGCATGTTTTGAACAATAAATAAAACATTCCTTTTG
>CAMLAI010000067.1 GCA_946477995.1 uncultured Gilliamella sp.
AAAAATAACATTAATAGAATCTGACCAGATTAAGCAGCATGATTAGTTTGCCTATTTTTACCTAAAGTTTAATTTATAGCTGAATTTTGCCTATGCAAACAATAAATATGCTTACCGTGTTTATTGTTTGGCAATTTTAGATTATAAATTAACACTCGTTTAAGCGCTGATGGCCTTAATCAAAAACTTGCAACACTAGTTCGGCAAAAGTGAGCTGAATCGGCTAACCTCATATCATTAGCTAAAGTTGTTAATGTATGACACAACATTTATCATATAAATCATATAAAGTACTAAACGAATTCGAGTTTTCATTTATCCTATTTTCCTAAATTTATCTGTAAATGATTAATAAACAGCTACTCAACCAAATACGATAAAAATGGTTATTAATAGTTGATAAATAGAGTGGTTTATTGGGGGAAAGGTGATCGGTTTTAACTACCTTACATTAATCACAACGACTTAATGTAAGGTAATGTCTAAAGATTACTCAGTAACAATAGTAAAACGTTGTTTAATATGTTTAGCATGTTCAGCTTCGTCGATCATAGCAATTGCATAATCGGCATAGCTAACGTGGCTTTTACCGTTACTATTGAATAAAACTTGCTCACCGCCAGAAGTGTAATGACCGGTTCTTGGTCCATCAGCGATAAACTCAATAGCTGGGCTTAAATAGGTCCATTGTACGTCATCGCATTTTTTCAATTGATCAAGGCCTTTAGCCATATTATTGGCTAGCGGTTTAAACTCGTCAGGGAATTGCGGTGTATCAACTAAACGAACTGTTTGTTCTGGATTAACGTACAAGCTTCCCGCTCCACCAACAACTAACAAGCGATTAGGTTTACCACTTAAAATATCAGTTAAATGTTTTAAGCTAGTTTGATGTTGTGGAAGGGTGTCGGGCGTCCACGCCGCGAAAGCATCAATGATGACATCAAAAGGTTTCAAATCGTCATATGTAAGTTGAAAAAGATCTTTAACTAGCACGTTTGCTTTAGGATCAACTTTCGCATCAGCTTTACGTACAATGGCGGTAACATCATGTCCACGCGATAGCGCTTCTTTAACAATCAAACTACCTGATTTACCATTAGCACCAATAACTGCAATTTTCATTATCCACTCCTTTTGTCTTATCTAAATAAAATATTTTAAATTTTGGTTAATGCCTAATTTACTGAGCATCTACGACCCAAACACGATATTTAGATTAATATTCAAAGTTTCTATTGTAAAGTAGGTACTAAGTAGTAATATAGTATCCAATTTGGAACCATTGTTGAATTTAAAGGAATTATTGATATGTTAACCATTGACAACTTACCACCTTGCCCTGTTGAAACTACATTAATGCTAATGGGTGATAAATGGAAAGTTCTGATTATCCGTGACTTACTGACCGGCACTAAACGTTTTGGCGAATTAAAAAAATCACTAAATGGCATATCACAAAAAGTGTTAACTCAACATTTAAGAGCAATGGAAAAAAGTGGTCTTATTCATCGTAAAGTCTATGCTGAGGTTCCCCCTAAAGTTGAATATACTCTTACCGAAGTCGGGCAAAGTTTAAAACAAGTACATGATGCGATGTTAGATTGGGGACAAGCGTATAAATCAAGAAAGAATCAGCAATAATAATTACAAATCAATCATATAGATATAACTAAAAACGCATAATTAAAACCCAAAAGAGTGGTAAACAACTTACCATTCTTCAATCAAATACAGTTAGTTATCTACTTCCAGACAACCAAAATAAAATTCACCGGTTTTAGTATCTTGATCGCGACCAATAAGCACTGTCTTTGGATAAGGATTATCAGTAGTCACAGGGGCAGTATATTTATAATATTGATTGATATTCCCCCAAGAAAGCGTTTGTTTTAGCTCATTAGGAATTGGTTTTGCGCCAATCGATTGAGCAAAATTATTCATATCCCCTTTAGCGATAGCAAAAAAATAAGACCCACTATCACCAAGATAACGCACAACAGATACTGTAACATTATCAATGTTAAACGGTGTGGCAAAATGAAATTCCTGATTAATCAGCCCGTCTTCTTCCAAATTTTTAACTTTAATATTGTGTTCACGTAGTCGCGCTACTGTTTTGGCATCGCGTGCATCAAAAGCCTCGGTTTGGCAGAATAAAGCAGCTTTAAATTCATCTTCAACGGTGGCTGCTTTTGGGTTAGCCAATGCCAACGCTTGTAAGCCCAACATAAGTACTATACCACCGAAAATCTTATAGTGTGTTTTCATATGTTCCTTATAAAATCCTAAACCATACATGTAAATATTCAGCTAATTAAATTTATTTAACCGACCAAACAACATATTGCTGGCTTTTGATAAAAGTCTTTTTTGTCTAAACATTGAAGTTTTTCATAAACGCTATTATGACTTTTTTTGTATCAAAAGATACTATTTTTTCTCAAAACAAAAGTGAGCCATGCAATATGAATATCGCAATTTCCCTTAAACTATATTACTATGATTTAACTGATTTTCATTCACTGAACTAACTATGCGCGAGTCTTCCAATAACTTAACCATTAAAGATATTGCCAAACTTTGTGGGGTAAGTAAGTCCACTGTTTCAAGGGTAATAAATCACGATCCTATGGTGAAGGAAGTGACGCGTAATAAAGTCATGGCGATAATTGAGCAGTATCAATTTACCCCATCAAAATCAGCCAGGGCAATGCGTGGTTATGGTAATAAAGTGATTGGTATTATTGTAACTCGCCTTGATTCGATGTCTGAAAATCAAGCAGTGCGCTCAATGTTACCTATTTTTTACCAGCGTGGTTACGATCCTATCATTATGGAAAGCCAATTTAACATTGATAAGGTGCAAGAACACCTAGCAATGCTAAAAGAGAAACAAGCAGATGCGGTAGTAATATTTGCGTTTACCGGGCTTGATAAATCTTTATTATCTGACTGGAAAAATAGGTGTGTGATATTGGCAAGATCGTTTTCCGAATATACTTGCGTTTGTTATGATGATGTTGGAGCGGTAACAAATTTATTTAACTATCTACACCAAAATAAAAAACATCAAAATATTGCTTATATTGGTGTAGATAAGCAAGATCAAACAACTGGCGCACTGCGATATCAAGCCTATCAAGATTGTTGCTTAGCACATCACACCATACCTAATGCTTACTTAGGCAAATTAAGTTACCGTTCTGGCTATAACCTTGCTCAATCAGTTTTAAAGCATTCACCTTCGGCTATCATTTGTGCTACCGATGCTATCGCATTAGGACTAAATAAATATTTAAGTGAAAAAAAACGCAATCATATCGTTGTGGCTAGCGTTGGTCATAGTGAACTGCTTACTTTTTTGTTTCCACAAACTGTCGTTATAGAACTAGGTTTTGATAGAGCCGGCATTTATGCTGCTCAAGAGTTACTTAATATGTTACAAGGTAAAATTACCGGTAAAACTATCACGGTTCCTTGCCAATTAACGAATCAATAATCAATCTGATTCGAATTATACGCTAAAAAATTGTGAATTGAATCACAATTTGGGAACGTTCCCATTTATTATTTATTGAATTCAATTTATGATAACTATTGATATAAAATAGCCAAATTATTGATGTAATAAAACAGCGAAAGTACTAATTGAAAGGAGACTTGCGATGGCTAAAGATTCGAAAATATCAACAGAATCGATCATGCAATTAATTGAATTTGTTGGCGGCAAACAAAACATTGCGAGTGTAAGCCACTGTTTGACTCGATTAAGGTTTGCTTTGGTTGATCCTAAAACCGCCAATATCCAAGCTATCGAAGCATTACCTTTTGTCAAAGGATGCTTTAACAATGCTGGGCAATTTCAAGTGATTATTGGCACGAATGTGGATGATTATTACAAAGTACTAATCCAGCAGTTAAATTTAACTGAAGCAACCAAAGAACAAACAAAAGCTGCATCTAAACAAAATATGTCTGTTTTTGAAAGATTAATTTCGAACTTAGCTGAAATTTTTGTACCCTTGCTGCCTGCTTTAATTGCAGGTGGTTTGTTATTGGGATTACGCAACATTATTGGTGATATGCCCACCATAGATGATAAGCCATTAATTGAAACTTATCATTGGTTAGCACCTATTTACAATATACTTTGGCTACCTTGTGAAGCAATTTTCCATTTTCTACCGGTGGCAATTTGCTGGTCTACAGTCAAAAAAATGGGCGGGTCGCCTGTGTTAGGTATCGTTTTAGGCATAACATTGGTTTCACCACAATTGATGAATGCTTACGATCTTGGCAGTAAAATACCTGAAGTGTGGGATTTTGGGTTGTTCACTATCCAAAAAGTAGGGTATCAAGCACAAGTGATTCCATCGATTTTTGCTGGTTTAGCGTTAGGGTGGATCGAAACTCGATTACGTAAAATTATACCTGATTATCTTACGTTGGTGATTGTTCCGATCGTATCGCTACTGCTTGCTGTTTTTCTGGCACATTTTTTATTAGGTCCTTTAGGGCGAATGTTAGGTAATGGTATTGCCTATGGGGTTAGATATTTGATGACGGGTGATTATGCCTTTATTGGTTCAGCCATTTTTGGTTTTTTATACTCACCGTTGGTGATCACCGGTATTCACCATACAACGTTGGCCATTGATATGCAGATGACCCAAAATATGGGGGGCACACCGATTTGGCCAATTATTGCCCTATCCAATATTGCTCAAGCCTCGGCGGTTGTTGGCATTATTTTAGTTAGTAAAAAACATAACGAACGTGAAGTGTCGGTTCCGGCTGCCATATCAGCTTATCTGGGCGTGACTGAACCAGCTATGTACGGAATCAATTTACGTTATAAATTCCCGATGCTATGTGCCATGATCGGTGCTGCGTTTGCTGGCTTAGTTTGTGGTCTATTTGGTGTGTTATCTAATGGTATTGGAGTCGGCGGATTACCAGGCATCTTATCGATTCAACCCGTTTATTGGGGAATTTATGCCTTAGCTATGTTGGTGGCAATAGTTGTGCCAATTGTTTTAACAGCAGCTGTTTATAAATTAAAATTGAAAAAAGGCACATTAGATATTCGCTAAACACGATTTAATATCCGTTAACCATTCGATTACTGAATGGTTAATTCATGTCAGATTAAAAAATAAAGAGTAAGCAATGAATAAAATAGATATCCCGTGGTGGCAAAATGGTA
>CAMLAI010000068.1 GCA_946477995.1 uncultured Gilliamella sp.
TTATCCGCTTGCGGAACACGTCATCAAGTATAATTGGGTAACACCGGACGAATACCAACAACAAACAGTCACCTTATTTGCTGAAGAGTTAGCCAATACCGTTCAGTTCTGAAAAGCAAAACAATCCGTTGACATTGAAAAATTACTCAAATTCAAGAAATTTTGCATGACAAAGATATATTTAACGAGGCATAAGCTAAACTGAACAAAGCATTAAGTTTGGCACTCAAAACTTCATAGCCAGAAAAAAGCTTGCTTATTTAGAGCGAGTATTGGTGCTAGATGAAAAAATAGGTATCAACACCAAAATTAAATATTTAAAAAATTCCTTTAATAAGGAAGGTTATCAATCAGATGAACCCTTACACCTCAGCGACACAAACGCAATAAATATATTTTGCACGTTAGCGCCTTTGTCCGCCCCGTTCACAATTCAGATACAAGGCAATTTATGAGCGATTTCATTGCTATATCCAAAGCCAACTAAGTAAAAGATATAGAAATCAGTAATATTTTGTTTTTCCCGGCAATTAAAATCAAAGATATGAGAGACACATAATGGTTAGATGGCTCGATCACAACCGAACGACTTAAAAAGCCATCATCAATACCAATGCAGATTTATATAGCTAGCATTTCACCAAACAAGTTGACAAGTTAAATTCAATTAACGAACTAACCGACGACATAATCAACGACGATTCTAGATATTTAATTCTGTATAAACATGCGGTCATTCTTCGGCTAATGCATTATTAAAAGTACAATATCTTAATTTTATTAACTCTGCATCTCGCATGACACATATTCATCATTACAGACTAGAGACAATAAAAACAACAATTGGACAGTTAAATATCCCCCAGCAACTGCGCGGTATAAATCAGCAAGGCTATGACATGATCCAACATATTATCCTCTACCATCTTGTAGATGAATCCATTTTTACAAGTGAGCTTGCATTATTTTTTTTGCCTTTAATCATAATGTTAGCACTATAAAAAAATTTTCATCCTGCCTACTTAATCAAAATATTACATAAAATTGAAAACCTGATCCGCCAAGATGTTATATGTGAAACCAAAAGTGATCGGATTAAAGTGCATTCGGATAATAATGTGACTTTATGGTTACCATGGTTGCCCCTTCAAGCAGAAAAAATCCTTACATGATTGTTGGCTAGTTTTTATATTAAGTTCTAACGTAACTTAGGATTGGATTGCATATTACCGAGTCTTTATTGCTATGCTAATCCTACGCATTCAACATCTGAAGACGATTTTTTTTCGAATTTCCGGACTGGGCAACATTTGAATATGAAATTACAACATAGCATTAACAAATAAAGGCATTAAAACCGTATTAATTGATGCAGAAACTAGCGTTACTATAAAAGCAGGAATATTTATTATACTTGATATGCCAACAGCCTTATGTACAAACCAAATCACCTATAAATCATTTAGTGCAACAGGTGGCGGTAGAGTTGGCTATACAAAAGTATAGATGGGCGGTGAATCAACAGGTAAACAACAATAATATAGGTATGAACACGAAAAGAGGGAGAACTATTACAGATTCTCTATGATATTAATCAATCAGTAAAAGATATTTTAACTACGCCGATTGGCACATAAATAGAAGACCGTAATTATGTTTCATTTTGGTTTATGCTGTTAGACAATCCACACAATGCAGCCATTATTTCAGGTGAAAACGGATATTTGATTTCAATTGATGATTTAGTCATAATGAGCTAAATTACACAGATAACCAATAGCCTTTATTGGTTATCTTGTGATTATTTAGTTTATCTCTTTTGCATTTGTCTAATAGTTCTTTTTAATAAATATAACTGGATAGTCATATAAATTAATAAAGCTATAATAATGGCAAAGACACATAAATAGGCTGGATTTAATTTATACCATTTCATTGATACCCATCCGTGATCGTCAACATCTAAAATAACAGAGCCATTTTTTGATCTTAACTCAAATCCTTTTTTACCTGTTTCAAGTATAAGTTTGTCATTTTCTGAAAAAATTTGACCAGCAGCATATTCATTAAATGATAATCCAGTTTTTGTTCCTGTTGAATTTATTTTTATAGCTGAATCAGAATAAGTTGTTTGAGTTAAATCAACCCCAGTTTTACCTGTTGGTGTTGCAGAGAATATAAATGTTGAATCACTATTTAATGAATTGTATGCTATAATACCGTATTTCCAAGTGCCTTTGCGTTCGTCAGAGCTTTTTGAGTGGTCATCAGAATCTTCGGTTCTAATTTCAATTGCAGCAGTATTTCTATTTCCAAATCCTACAATTTGCAAACCACTTTTAGATAATGGACGTCCAATAATTGGAGATATTGTTCCATCTGGCAGTCCACCATTAAGTACATCTATTTCAAGTCCGACTAGTTGAGCATCAAAATCTTTATCTTCGAAAGTTGGCGTTCCTTCAGGAACAAATTTTTGCCAATGAACAGGCCATGATCTTGCACTTAAAAACCCACCCCATGATTTGCTGCCAGGAAAAAATGAACCGCTGTCCCCCCAAATAGAAACTGCGTTCACAGTTGGCGAAAAACTCCAAACTTCACTTAGAAAATTTTGATAATGGTTATGAGTGTTCGAATATTCATTCGAGTCTTGATGTAAGTTTTTATTATCATCGTGGGGAATCATTTTTTCCCCTGTTGCTGATTCTACTTGCATATCATATGGCAACACATCGCTTATAATAATATTTTTACCAAGACCTGTTTTCAATCCTGAATATTGTGTCCAATAACCATCAAGTCTAGGATGGTTACCTTTAATAAAATGAATTCCATTATTGTAACGGAAATCTAAAATCCTTGTGTTAGTATTAGGTAATATAGGAAGTGGTTCTTTTGGTAGATCGGATGATAAAATAATTAATCCACCATTTTTATTAGTATCCTCAAGTGACGGCAATAATGAATTATAATTTTCTTTCGTTATTATTTTAATTGGGAGTGAATCACTACCTTCATAATTTGCGTATGAGTGAAAACAAATTAAAGGTATTATTATTATGAATAAATGAACTATGTAACGCATTAATTTTCCTTAACTTTCCAAAAAATAGTGAAATTTTAACATTCAATTAAATAAATTTGAATAATTACTAATTAATAAGTACGCAAATAATCACTGCGTTGTAGATATCACGTTATTTGCACTATTCAAGCATATGTTCAAAATTTAAGTGAGCATATTTGTTCTCCCCTAACGTCTCCCATTATCCAAGATTTTTGAGCGTATAGAGTGGTGTACCTATTTGAACATTTCCAACTCACCCGCATGTGTCATTATAAAGGCCTGTTATAGCTTGTGATTTATGGCCAAGTAATGCCTTAGTATTGGTCTTCTGATCTCTATAAAGTCTTCCAGAAAGTGATCTTGTTTCATAAAAAATGTAGGCGTATCATGCCCCATGACTTCCCTTGAATACCCTATCTTAAATCTTTGCAAATCGTTTTATTGTATCATCCGGTAAAACTGTTTGGAAGTTCTTATTTATCAGATAGTCATAAGTAAAGGATAGAATAATGTCCCGTATGCTTACAGCTATTATTAGTGCTACCCTACTTATTCGTAAGCATTGGGAAACTATTAGTGTTTTTGTGAAGAACTCATTAATACCATGTAACCAGTAATACAAGAGTTTTCTTTTCTATCTCAGTTTTTTAATTTGATTGGAGATGACATTATGCGAGACCTTTTAATGAAAAGCGAGAAAAGCACGATGGTAATACATGGCTCGGTGTCATTGTTGCTGATATTGTAAAGAAACATAGTTGGGATATCGAATTGATAAATAGATCTAATTTGCGAATATTTTTCAGATTGACCAAACAAAAGAATCCGATGCTTAACTCCTAACTCGGATATTAAACGATTTTAACTCTGTGTTGCACTGAAATTGGCATGTTAATTAAATTGATAAAAGGAGTAGTACAAACTACAAGTAACAAAACAATCCCAACCGTCACAATAAGGCAAAAATCTGGCGATCAATACCGGCTTTCAAATAAAGTTAGAAAATGATTAAAAATCAAAAGAAAAGTTGGATCAAACTGACGCAGAAAATAATAAAACCAGCGATTAATATCAATAGAATTAGAAATAAGTTAACATAAAATTAATTATAACTTCAAAAAAGAAGTGACAATATTGATAAAATGTCCACACAACAGATCAAAAGCCTACATTCGATCAACTGAAGAGATCAGTAACTTAACCAGAAAACAATACAACCAATGCTCAAATATTTATTGCGATCACACATTCACCACGATGCAATCTGTTCTTGAAACTATCGTAGCCAGTGCAAGACCAGACCCAATAGTCAAAATACTAGTACCACTCAGCAGCCGCAACCGACAAAATATACTGATATTCTAATTCATCCATTTGGGTTGTATAACAAAATGCAATTTAATCAAAAAAAATGAACACCTTTTTAATGCCACTTGATAAAATACGCTTATTTTTAGCATTAAATATTTAAGGACAACTTATTGATTATATTAGCTATAAATGGTGGCCCCTACTGGACTTGAACCAGTGACCAATCGATTATGAGTCGACTGCT
>CAMLAI010000069.1 GCA_946477995.1 uncultured Gilliamella sp.
AATTTGCTCTAGGGGCTGTTAATCTCATCCCAACTCAGCCCACCAAATATTTTTTCAGCCTGTCGGCATCATTACTCTTCTGTTTTTTGGTTCTCGAAATCGCAAAAAGCTATATTTAACAATGACTGGTCAAAGCAGATAGTTTTTTTCATATTGTGTAGTGAGTGATAAGCCCAACAGCGACGAGAAACAGATTTACCATTAAAGATCAAATCAAAGCAACGGCACATGTCGAATGTCGAAAAGATGCTAATGTGATTGATGAAATCCCAATGGCATACAAAGATATTGATGCAGTGATGACCGCACAAAATGAATTGGTTGAGATAGTGCATCAATTAAGGCAAGTGGTGTGTGTGAAGGGGTAAAAATTATCGAGTAGCAATCCTCGATTTTTATTTAATCTTTACTACTATCAATATTAAATTACCAAACTTACTAGTTACCATAATTTTCTTCGATAAGATATTTGCAGATTTTCCTTTAGGTTAGTGCAATGGGTTTCGCCTTGAAAACTGCCGTGCAATATTGAAGTTCAGGTGTTCAGGCGACCGAGGGGTTCAAACCAACCCCTCTGGCTCCCCGTTCCACTGCGCGTGGGGCGTAAGGGCAAAAGTTTAGTCTAATGTTTATTAATTCGACTACTTTGTTGTTCTTTAGTTGGATCATGAGGTTGGTATTTTCCATATGTTATTGATTCAAAAGATGTTAACAAGAATTTATTTTGATCTTTTATTAACAAATTTTCTAGTAAATAACATGCTTTAATGATATTAGATTCAAAAAGTTTTTCTATGCTTAGATCAATTTTTCTGAGACACCGCTCTAAATTTGAAAGATTTAGCTTAATGATCTGATCTACAATTTTATTTGTTAAGTAGTTGGGAATATTTTTGATATTAAAAATAAGACCTGCTGTTATTTGTATTACATTATCATCTTGTTTTAACCAAATTTTATCCGCTAAATTAGTTATTATTTTTTGTTTATCTAGGAAATGAACACTTATTACTGCAAGCAAATAAAGAATGTTACCATGCATTGAACTGTTATCAGTTTGGTCAACTATCTGCTCTATTTTTTTATAATCCGATTAATATCTTTATCTTCAATATTACCAATGAAAGATAATTGGGATAATGTAAATAATATTTGCTGTTTTATTGAAATATCTATTTTAGGATCTGTAATAATATTTATTAAAATAGTAATTTGATAATTAAAGGTTTTTATATCAAATGTGCTTATTGATGTTGAGAGTAAATTACCAAATTCATTCAAATTGGATAAGACTAAATTAAAAAATTGTTTAGCCTTGTTTTGATCTTCACTACATAATCGCCAAATAGCCATAGTTTGTTCAATAATTAGTGAGTATTTTATTAATGCAAGAAGATCAATATCTAACTCCATTAATAAACTATCTAACAAAGTATTTAAACAATATAACTGATGGCGTTTATTGGTAAAACTGTCTTTGTTGTAGTTGAATATAGCATCAATTATATTGATTTCTTTTGAATTATGTAATTCTTTGATGATTAATATCAGTTCTTTTTCAGTAAGGGTGTGTATAGTTAAAAGCTCTGAAATTTTGTTTAATAAATAGTTTTCTTTCTGTGCAACTAAAATTTCATTTTTTATTGAATCCATATTTATTCTTTTAATTATATAAAACAGATAACTTAATGATTATAATAAATCAATATGAAATAAAGTTTTACTCTATCATTATATTGGAATAGTAAAAACTGATAAAAAGAATCATTAAGTTATGAGGGATCTAAAATGGAAATATTTCAAACGATATTTTCGGGAATTGGTGTAACTGTTATCAATTGGGTGAAAGAATTTCTTTCAAAAAAAAGAAATAAAAAGAATGAATCTCAACTAAAACTAGAACTAGAAAAATCATCTTTAACTGAAAGTGTTTCCATTCTAACTGAAAAAGACAAATTAACACAACGATTTCAATATGTCTTGACACTTATGAATTATACTTCGTGTCATGGTGGTTTTACTAAAGCAAAGCTAGCGAAAATAATGAAGCTAGATAAAATTAGTTCACTTGAAAAATATACAACAGGCGAGGAAGAACCATCTTTTATATTTCTTGAACAATTTTGTGAAAAGTTTGGTATTAATTTCCAATGGATGACAGAAGGGATAAGTGAACCGTTTTATAATGAAAAATATATAAGATTTGACCCAATTGACTATTATGAAGAAATAGAACGCCTTCAACCAGAAAAAATTTATTTTATTCGATGTAATAGTGAAATATCAGAGTTTTTTATTGTTTTAAAACTTGCTGATTGGAATTATCTGATTTGTCACCGTATTTGGCACTTAAGCGATCATGTTGGCGGTACGGGAAGAGATCAATTAGTAAAATTTTATAAGCTAGTTAATAAGTTAAGAAATAACGGTTTTTATTGTAAATGTTCAGGAAGAACCTTAACCAACGATAAGTTTGATAAATTGTATCTGGGACAAGTGTTTCCGGCCGAAATTATTAATATTAGTCAAACGGATAATCCTTGGTGGGATGATTTTACTGATATAAAACATCATTATCCAATAGCTGAAAGTTATCTTAAGATGTATGGTCAATCATTTATTAATGCACAAAAAATAGTACTTACTGAGTTAAAATATAGAAAAAACTATTATATGTTTGATAAATAATTATGGATAGTTTGTAACATAGGTAGTGATACAAACTATTTTATTTTAACCAAAATCCCCTCTACTTTCTTCGGTGTGATTTCTATTATTTTAGCAATGGTTTTGATATCAACACCTTTATTAAGTAGTGCATTTGCTAATGCTTTGGCCTGTGCAAGTACGGCATCTTTTTGTTCTTTCTCCGCTTTAATTTTATTATTTGCTACCGCCAATTTTTCCTTAGCGATTTTCTTTTCTTCTTTGCGGCTTTTTTCGATCACTTGGTAAGTTGGAACATATTTTAGGCTTTGCTCGAGTTCGTCCATAAGGTTGATCGCATGAAAACTGACTTAGTGTTTTGGGGTAATGATTAGGTGGTCGATAAGGTCGATATTTAAAATACGGCCAACTTGAATGAGACGATCGGTGATATCTTTATCGGCATCCGACGGCGTCAGCGATCCTGACGGATGGTTGTGAACTAATATCACGCGTGAGGCGTTTTTCATTACCGCAACACGAAATACATTCATCGGTTCAACATCGACCGATTTATAACTGCCAAGCGCAATCAGTTCGATATACAGGATATAACCAGCTTGATTCATCCCAATCATCCAAAGATGTTCTTTTTCTTGGTCGATTTGGTTATCACGCAATAACACACGTTGCATAATGCTGTACACATCGTCCGTGCCTTCATCATGCTTGGTGAGTTTTATATCCATCTTATCACCTTGTAAAATCAGTTAAAAAATAATATAGCATATTCTGTTTAGGCTGGGCAGTCGTTAATTAAACAATTCCAAGAGTTTACTTTTTAGGTTATAGTGTTTGTAAAAATTATTGAGGAGTCTATACCGTTATAAGGAGCGTAATAATGTATCATGCAATTTTACCGAGTAAGCAACAGCCTGCTGCTGAGCGATTTTTGCAACAGTTGCCCAAGTTAGTTGCAGCAAATCCTTTATACCAGCGCCTTAAACCGACATCATTGCTGATTGATATTGCTCCGTACACCTTAACGGCTCAGCCCCACAGTTTTATTGCAGCTCAGTTCAACCTGTCACCACGAGCAGCTCGTAGACGGGATAATGTTATTCGGCAATTGCTGGAACAGCATGAGCCTGACCTTTATCAAGCGGTATTAGACCTTGAGCAAACCACCCCTGACCAGGTCAGTCAGCAAGCGCAAGCATTTAAATCATGGCTTAAAGATTTGCTCAGTACAACCGTCATGCCTTGCGATTATTGCCAATCACCTCTGACGGTTCGTATTGGTCACCGCCTTAATTTTCGTTGCCGAAGCTGTCGACGTACGTTTAATCCGCTCAAAAAATATCAATTAAATCATTTATCTCATTGCGAACTGTGGTTGCCTTTTGTTGACTTATTGCTACAAGGTGAAACCCTTAAAACCGCTAATCAGCAATTAGGGATTAACTCCAATACCGCCTCTAAATGGAAGTCCTGTTTTCTGTGGATAATGGAAAAGCAAGGGTTTTCCATATTGGCGAATTATTGCCGAGTAAAGCGACGCCAACGTTATCGGCAAATTTGGTTAGATGTTAAAGCCGGAGCAACATTTTTACCCACCGTTGGCTCTCGTTTTAGGCATAAATCACATTTTTGATTTATATCTCTGTAAAAAATATTGAGGAGTCTATACCGTTTCAATAAGCACGTTAAATGATTTCTCTTTAAAATCGCGATTATAGAATTTTGACTGCTGTTTTTGCTTTCTACATTCTATAGTCGATATATTAAGTATTAATTACCCAAGATTCATTCAAATAAATCAGCTATATCAATTTAAAATCAAGTTAGCTACTTTATTCAAGACAAAGCCAATTATCTATCTAATACT
>CAMLAI010000070.1 GCA_946477995.1 uncultured Gilliamella sp.
CAGTAATATTTTTTACATAAGTTAAATCTTTATAACGCCCTTCTATCTTAAACGATCTTACACCAGCTTGGATTAGCGATTCTAAATTATCTGATTGATAATTGTCTTTCATCGATAACAAATGCTTTTCGTAAGCAACAACACGTCCTTGATCATCTTTTAAAGTAAAAGGCAATCGGCAAGCCTGTGAGCAATCTCCACGATTAGCACTACGCCCAGTTTGCGCATGTGAAATATAGCATTGCCCGGAAAAAGCGACACATAACGCACCATGAATAAAAAACTCTATTTTTGCATCTATTTGCTTAAAAATAGTCGTAATTTCATTTAAGTTTAATTCACGTGCTAATACAATTTGCGAAAAACCAACATCGGATAAAAACTTTGCCTTTTCTGGCGTTCGAATATCCATTTGCGTACTGGCATGTAAGTCGATTGGTGGAATATCTAAATTTAAAATACCCATATCTTGCACGATTAACGCATCAACGCCTGCATGATAGAATTGCCAAATTAATTGTCTTGCAGATTCTAATTCATTATCATGAAGAATCGTATTTAACGTAACAAAAACTTTAGCGTAATAACGATGTGCAAATTCAACTAATTTTGCAATATCACTAACCGAATTTCCTGCATTATGACGAGCGCCAAAACTAGGCCCACCTATATATACAGCATCTGCACCATGTAAAATTGCCTGCATCGCAATTTCAATATTTTTTGAAGGACTTAGTAATTCTAATTGGTTTTTATTCTGATATTGATCCATCTGTGACATCGTTTATTCTCAAAAATACTTCAAATTTTAGTGTTTTAATTTATTGACAAGCGTTATAGTGAATTCACTAAGACTTGTCAATAATAACAGGGTAATACTTTTATTTAATAAAATGTTAATTTGTGATTTCTATTTAAGATAATGTCGTGCTTTTAAAGCCGCTATACGTTTGTCTAATGGCGGATGAGACATAAATAGTTCTGAAATTTTGGTTTTTTTCGCACCATTTATACAAAATGCCATTATCGATGAATCTTCTTTAGGTTCGTAACTTGTTTTTAACTTTTCTAACGCTGCAATCATTTTATTTGCACCTACCAATTTTGCCGAACCAGCATCAGCATGAAATTCACGGTGACGTGAAAACCACATAGTAATAATACTTGCCAAAATACCAAAAATGGTTTCAAAGACCATAACAATTAGATAATAAATCATTTGGGATGATCCTCGATTACGTTCATCCATGGCTTGAGTTGCCAATGAAGCTAATAGTCTGGATATAAAAATAACAAATGTATTAATTACACCCTGTAATAAAGTCATTGTAACCATATCTCCATTAGCGATGTGACTCATTTCATGTGCAATGACAGCTTCTGCTTCATCCTGTGACATCGTACTTAATAAACCTGAGCTAACGGCAACCAATGAACTATTTTTACTTGCTCCTGTAGCAAATGCATTCATATCATTAGCTTCATAAATTGCCACATCTGGCATTTTTAAACCAAGCTGTTCTGCCTGATGATGAACAATACTTAATAACCATTGTTCTTGAGCATTGGCCGCACGTTTAATCAGTTTTCCTTTAACCGATTTTAATGCTATTGTTTTAGAGAATAAAAGAGATATATATGAACCACCAAAGCCAAATATACCTGCAAAAATCAATAATCCTAAAGTACTGTGAGCATCTACCCCCAATATACTTAGGATAATACCAAAGACAAACATTACTGCTAAGTTAGTCAGTATAAATAGCCCTACTCGCATCATAAATCTACTCCATATTGTTTTTAGCTTTTAATAAAAAAGCCTAGAAAATTGCCTATTATATTAATTCAACAAAAATACTTCTTTCTATTAGATAGAAAGGCTATATGTTGTTATATAGAATGATCAGTTAGTTAGTTTTGTTTTTGAAAAGATTAAAGCATTGCAGATAGTTTGGAGGAGACCCTATCAGCCACATCCCACACACATATTTTTTACTTTGGCTGCTTCCTTCCGGACCTGACCTGATGAGCAAAGAAATGTTGCAAGAGGACCCATAGAGCCTCCATTGAGGAGGTCGTATTATGCTTGAATCAATTAATTAATACAAACATTTTTTTAATAAAAAAAATTGAACGACCTTTCTTTAATCAATCAAAAAAAGGTCGTTTAATTATCGCACGAATACTTACCTAACTTTTAAAGCGTTAGGTTTTTTTCTACGCGATCTCTAAATTTAATTCCTGGTCTAAAGGTAACAACCCGACGAGCAGAGATATCTACACTTTCACCCGTTTTTGGATTTCGACCCGGTCGTGAATTTTTATCACGAATAGTGAAATTACCAAACCCAGATAATTTAACAGGTTCCCCTTTTTCTAAAGCCACTCGTATCTCTTCAAAAAAAAGTTCAACAAGGACTTTAGCTTCTTGACGATCAATATTAAATTTATCGGCAAGACGATCTGCAATATCAGCTTTAGTTAATGTCATAATTATTATTCTCTTAATAGGGCTTTGAAACGAATTTGTAAAGCAGTAACACACCTGCTTACAATGTTTGTTATATCTTCTTCTTCAAGTGTACGTGATTTGTCTTGTAAAATCAAACTGATAGCAAGGCTTTTTTCATCATCCTTAATGTTATCGCCTTGATAAACATCAAACAGATTAACTTTGATAAGTTGCTCACCACCAGCCTTTTTACACTCAGAAATAATATCTGCTGCTGGAATTGTATTTGAAACGACAATAGCAATATCTCGTTTATTTGACGGATATTTTGATACGTCCTGAGCCGACGGTACCTTTTTGTTATTAATTTTAGCTAAATTTATTTCAAAAACAAGCGTTTTACCATTTAAAGATAATTTTTTTTCAATTTCTGGATGCAAAACACCTAAATAACCAATAATTTCATCATTTACAAAAATAGCGGCACTTTGTCCAGGATGTAAAGCAGACAAATTAGATTTTTCATAGCGTACGTCTTGAGCACATCCTAGAATCGAAAATATTGACTCAATATCCCCTTTTAGATCATAAAAATCAACAGCTTTTTTAGGTAATGTCCAATGTTCTTCATATAAATTACCCGTAATTACACCCGATAACATTTGTTCCTGACGAACACCAAATTCACTTTTATCGTCTGGAATAAAGCGTAAACCAGTTTCAAACAATCTAATTCTTGATTGTTGTCGGTTTTGATTATATAACACTGCGCCTAATAATCCAGTCCATAATGATAAACGCATAACTGACATTTCACTTGAAATAGGATTAGGTAAGTGAATTTGGTTTAAATCAGGATGCAAAATTTGTTGCACTTTTGGATCAACAAAACTGTAAGTTACAGCTTCTTGATAACCTTTATCAACTAATAAATCTTTTATTCTAGCTAATGAAATTTGACCTTCTGGTTTTGGCTGCATGACAGACTCAATGTTTAAGTTGGCGTTTGGAATATTGTTATATCCATAAATACGCGCCACTTCCTCAACTAGATCTTCTTCTATCTGTATATCAAAACGCCAACTTGGTGCTTCAACTGACCAAATTTCATTTTTATAATTAACTTTACATCCAAGTCTTTCTAAAATATCAGTGATTTTTTGTGTATCAATTGTATAACCAATTATGCTATCAATTTTATTACGGCGTAGTTGTATGTTAGCTGATTTTGGCAATTCAGTTGAACTGGTTTTGTCAACAATCGGTCCGACCTCACCACCACAAATATCGAGGATAAGTTGTGTTGCTCTTTCCATCGCAATGCTTTGTAAAGCTGGATCAACTCCTCTTTCATACCGATGAGACGCTTCAGTATGCAGACCATATTCACGAGCTTTCCCGGTAATAGCTAATGGTGCAAAGAAGGCCGATTCAAGAAAAATATCTTTCGTCGATTGAGTCACACCAGATTTTTCTCCGCCCATAATACCGGCTAAGGCAAGTATTTTATCATGATCCGCAATAACTAAAGTTTGATCATTCAATTCAGTTTCATTGCCATTAAGTAAAACAACTTTTTCACTTGTTCGAGCATATCTTACAATAATGCCCTTTTCTATTTCGGCAAGATCAAATGCATGCATTGGATGACCAAGCTCTAACAAAACAAAATTTGTTATATCGACAACCGCATCAATAGACCGTATTCCACCACGACGTAATTTTTCTTTCATCCAAAGTGGGGGTAATGCGTTTACATTGATATTTTTGATAACACGCCCTAAATAACGAGGTGCAGCTTTAGGCTCATCAATTTGGATTGATAATGTATCTGAAATTGTTGCAGGCACGCTTTCAACTTGAAGTGATTTCATTG
>CAMLAI010000071.1 GCA_946477995.1 uncultured Gilliamella sp.
AATTAACCATTCAATGATTATTTATGATTATTTTGATAAAGATCACTTTTCTAAATCTATCACACCCACATCTGTGATTATCATCACATTTTTAGGAAAAAACAGCGGTAAAAATTAGAAATATAATTATTATTATCAACATATTGAATCAATAATGAGTTAAATATTGGTTATAAATATTTGACAATATTATGAATGAAAATTATTATCATTTTTGATCAAAATTAATCACTTTAATTCAACAAAGAGGTAATAATGAACGAAATATCACGACATAATGAAATAGTGGCAATGGTTAACGACAAAGGGATGTTAAGAGTGACTGAGTTAGTTTCATATTTTTCTATCTCACCCGCTACAGCTCGTCGTGATATCACTAAGCTCGATCAGGAAGGAAGAGTAAAAAAAGTACGTAACGGTATTATGCGCATCGAAGAGAAAAAGCCAATATGGGCACCAATCGGCAATAATAATACCGATCATTATCATGAAAAGGCTCGCATCGCTATTCGTGCAGCTAAGTTATGTGGTGCTGATGAAAATATTGTCATTAACTGCGGTTCAACGGCGTTTTTATTGGGTCGAGAACTCTGTGGTAAAAATGTTTCAATCATTACTAACTATTTTCCGTTAGCGTGTTACTTGATTGAACATGATCATGAAAATGTCATCATTATGGGAGGATTATATAACAAAACACAAAATATTATTCTTAACCCCATTGCGAACATTACTGATTCTTATGCTGGCAAATGGATGTTTACCAGTGGCAAGACGTTAACACCCAATGGACTTTATAAGAATGAAATATTAGGTGCAGTGGCTGAACAACAGATACTTGAAAAAATTGAAAAATTAGTTGTTGTTGTCGATAGTTCAAAAATTGAAACCAAAGCCAATTCTGGCATGCTTTTTTGTCCTGTGAATAAAATCGATATTTTAATTACCGGTAAACAAGCAAACAAGGAAGTCATTGAAAGCATTAAGGAGCAAGGTGTAGATGTTATTTTAGTTTAATTATTAAAATGTAAAAGGAACAAAGTATGAGTAAAGTGAACGAAATTACCCGAGAATCGTGGATATTAAATACCTTTCCTGAATGGGGTACTTGGCTAAATGAAGAGATTGAAGCAACAGAGGTTAAACCCAATACGTTTACCATGTGGTGGCTTGCTTGTACTGGCATTTGGTTAAAATCTGCCGGTAATACCAATATCTCCGTCGATTTTTGGTGTGGGACCGGTAAAAAAACACACGCTAATCCCTTGATGAACAAACAACATCAAATGATGCGTATGGGGGGAGTACGCGAATTACAACCTAATTTAAGAACCAGTCCTTTTGTATTAGATCCTTTTGCCATTAAAGAGATTGATGCGGTAATGGCAACCCACGATCATGCCGATCATATTGATGTCAATGTGGCGGCTGCGGTCATTCAAAACTGTTCACCAAAAGTGAAATTTATTGGCCCTAAAGCTTGTGTCGAATTATGGAAAAGTTGGGGTGTACCTGAAGATCGTTGCATTGTTGCCAAAGTAGGCGAAACCATTAAAGTCGGCGATATTACCATTCGAGTGCTAGATTCTTTTGACAGAACATCGTTAGTGACACTACCAAAAGGGGTATCCTCAACTGATAAAGCGATTTTAGATGGCATGGATGACAGAGCCGTTAACTATCTGTTTGAAACTTCGGGCGGTTCACTCTATCACTCGGGAGATTCTCATTACTCTAACTATTATGCCAAACATGGTAATGACTATAAAATCGATGTTGCGTTACTTTCTTATGGTGAAAATCCGCGTGGGGTCACCGATAAAATGACCTCTTCAGATATTTTGCGTGCTGCGGAATCGCTGAAAACACAAGTTGTGATCCCTTTTCATCATGATATTTGGGCGAATTTCCAAAGTGATCCTCGTGAAATTGAAGTACTTTGGCAAATGAAGAAAGATCGTTTGGAATATCAATTTACGCCATTCTTCTGGCAAGTTGGCGGTAAATACACGTATCCAACAGATAAAAAGAAAATGCATTATCAGCATTATCGTGGATTTAGAGACATCTTTACCGATGAGCCTGAATTACCTTATCGATCTTTCTTATAATTTGTTTCGAAATTAAGATCAATAATTTTTTGTGGACAGTGAATAAGATTCAATGTCCACTTTTTATATTCTCTGCCATGAATAAATGTGGAATCAATTCACTTAAATTATCTATCTGTTTTTATGAATAAACTAATAAGAAAATGAAAATACTAGGCATTAATATATTTTTGTCTATCCGGAAGCCAACAGTCAATCAGCTCTTTCACACTTTCGGGGTGTTGTTGTTGTAAAAAATAAGAGGCTTTTTGAACTTGACTTATCAAATGTTGATCACGGATTAAATCCACAACTTTGAAGTTAGCTATCCCCATTTGACGCGTGCCCAAAATCTCCCCACTACCACGTATTTCTAAATCTTTTTGCGCAATCACAAAACCATCATTACTGTCACGCATGACTTTCATTCTTGCTTGTGCAACTTTGCTTAATGGGGCTTGATACATTAATACACAATGAGATACCGCCGTTCCTCGACCTACACGACCACGTAATTGATGCAATTGCGCCAGACCTAATCTTTCCGCATTTTCAATAATCATCAAGCTTGCATTTGGCACATCGACACCCACTTCAATAACCGTTGTGGCGACGAGCAATTGGATAACACCTTGTTTAAAATTCTGCATTACCGATTGTTTTTCGTCCGACTTCATTTTGCCATGAACCAGCCCAATCGTTAAATGTGGCATTTTTTCTTTGAGCTCTTCAACCAGTATTTCAGCGGCTTGGGCATCTAATGTTTCCGACTCTTCGACTAATGTACAAACCCAATAGACTTGACGATTTTCCAGGCAAGCTTGATTAACGCGTTCAATAATTTCATCACGCCGAGAATTTGGAATCACAACAGTTGTGACAGGTGTGCGCCCCGGGGGTAACTCATCAATGATAGACACATCTAAATCAGCATATACCGTCATGGCTAATGTTCGTGGAATCGGAGTAGCTGTCATAATTAGCTGATGAGGATAGTCGTTATCTTTGATTCCCTTTTCCCACAAACTCAGTCTTTGATTCACACCAAAGCGATGCTGTTCATCGATAATCACCAGTCCTAACGAAGCAAATTCAACTTTATCAACAAATACGGCATGTGTGCCAATTAACAATCTAATATCTCCACTTTTTACTTGTTCGTAACGCAATCTTTTATTTTTAGCAGTCAAACGCCCTGATAACCAATCAACGGTAATACCCAAAGGATCAAACCATTGTTTGAAGTTATTATAGTGTTGCTCTGCTAATATCTCGGTTGGTGCCATTAAGACAACCTGAGCGCCATTTTCAATCGCATTTAATGCCGCTAAAGCCGCGACCAACGTTTTTCCAGATCCAACATCCCCTTGAATTAATCGCATCATCGGGACAGGTTTTGCCATATCGTGATAGATATCGTGTACAACACGTTGTTGTGCGTTAGTGGGTTTAAAGGGTAACGAGGCTAAAAAAGGCTCAATAAATTGTTGCGTCGGGCGATAAATACGGGCTTGCTGTTTTTGGTTATCGACTTTTAGCATTAACATACTCAGATGATAAGCAAGTAGCTCTTCAAAAATAAAACGTTTGATAGCAGGATGTTCCCCTGCAGATAATTGAGTGATATCGGTACCAATTGGAGGATTGTGAATGATATTTAATGATTCCAATGCTGGTAAAAAATGATTTGCTATTGACTTAGGCAGAATTTCTTTGGGTGGATTACGTTTTAACAGTAATAACGCAGAAGCAATT
>CAMLAI010000072.1 GCA_946477995.1 uncultured Gilliamella sp.
TTACAGTACCTATCAACAAAACATGCGAAATCATTGAACAATTACCGCCATTACCCAAAGATTGTATCTTAACTGATTTTACGTCTATAAAAGTCAAACCATTACAAGCCATGCTTGATAAACATTCAGGGCCAGTAGTTGGATTACACCCAATGTTTGGTCCAGACGTGCCAAATTTAGCCAAACAAATTATTGTTTATTGCCAAGGTCGTTATCCAGAACAATACCAATGGCTTATCGAGCAAATGCGAATTTGGGGTGCTAACTTATGCGCAATTGACGCTAAAGAACATGATAAATGTATGTCGTTTATTCAAGCTTTACGCCATTTCACCTCTTTTTCATATGGCGTTAATCTACAACGTGAACAAGCCGATTTGGAGCAGCTCATCGCCTTATCATCACCGATTTATCGATTAGAACTCATGATGGTGGGGCGTTTATTTGCTCAAGATCCCGAGCTCTATGCCGATATCATCATGGCATCCGATGATAATATTGAACTAATTAAACGCTATTATGAATGTTTTGGCCAAATGGTGAAATTAATTGAACAACGAGATAAGACTAAATTTGTTGAAAATTTCAATGAAGTCACCAAATGGTTTGGTCCTTATGCCAAGCGATTTATAAAAGAGAGCCAAGTTTTATTAAAATTTGCCAATGATAATCGTGATTAAAATTACAGTTAACATTCAGTAAAATTTAAATATTTTACGATAATTTAGTCATTAATTACACCTTATTGGCGTGTAATTATTAATGTTTAATAATAAAAATTACTCATTATAAATGAGTTAATCAAAATTACTTTTGTGTGAGGGAATAAACATGTCGAATCGAAAATACTTTGGAACCGATGGAATTCGAGGAAAAGTGGGGCAATATCCTATCACACCAGATTTTGCACTTAAATTAGGTTGGGCTGCCGGTCGCGTATTAGCGAAAGATGGAGTAAAAAAAGTTATTATCGGTAAAGATACCCGTATTTCAGGTTATATGCTTGAATCAGCTTTAGAAGCAGGATTTGCTTCAGCGGGCGTTGCTGCTGCTTTTACTGGACCAATGCCGACGCCTGCTATTGCTTATTTAACCCGAACATTTCGTGCAGATGCTGGGGTTGTCATTTCAGCTTCACATAACCCTTTTTATGATAACGGTATCAAATTTTTTTCGACAGAGGGTAAAAAACTTGATGACGAAATTGAATTAGAGATCGAAGCTCAGCTTGAAAAACCAATAGACTGCGTTGAATCAAAACAACTGGGCCGAGCTAGTCGTATCACTGATGCTGCTGGCCGCTATATTGAATTTTGTAAAAGTACTTTTAACCATGATCTTAGCTTATCTGGTTTAAAAATTGTTGTCGATTGTGCGAATGGGGCAACCTACCATATCGCCCCTAAAGTATTACGTGAACTTGGTGCCAATGTGATAAAAATCGGTTGTGAACCAGATGGCGTCAACATCAATGATAATTGCGGTGCTACAGACATTAGAGCATTATCCAAACGTGTCATTGATGAAAAAGCGGATTTAGGTTTTGCTTTAGATGGTGATGGTGATCGCGTTATTATGGTCGATCATAAAGGCTGTAAAGTTGATGGAGATCAGATCATCTATATCGTCGCCCGAGAGGCTTTAAGACAAGGGCAACTAAAAGGCGGCGTTGTCGGCACATTAATGAGTAACATGGGGCTTGAGCTCGCGCTAAAAAATCTGGGTATCCCATTTGAAAGAGCGAAAGTTGGCGATCGTTATGTACTAGAAAAACTCATTGAAAAAAACTGGCGACTCGGTGCTGAAAATTCAGGGCATGTTTTATTATTAGATAAAACAACCACAGGGGATGGCATTGTCGCTGGTTTACAAGTATTGGTTGCAATGGTACACAATAATATGTCTTTAGCCGATCTTTGTAGTGGTATGACTATGTTGCCGCAGGTATTAATCAATGTTCGATTCACAAGCCAACATGATCCTCTACAGAGTCATGCAGTAAAAACCGCCATTAAACAAGCCGAACAACAACTCGGTAACCATGGTAGAGTTTTGATTCGTAAATCAGGCACAGAACCACTTATTCGAGTTATGGTAGAAGGAACCGATCAATCCGAAGTTCAAAACCTAGCTGAACAAATTGCCCAAGCAGTCAAAGCGCAAAATTAGCGCCATTTATCCCCATTAATTTAGCTATTGATGGGGTAATATTTCTAATAAAGTTATTCTTACAGCTTCTATTCTTTACACAAAATTAGTAAAAAGTGTCTAAATTCTTAATTTTGTTAATCAGTTGTTGACTTAATATAGGCAATTGGGTTTAAAATAGTAGCTTCGGTTATTACAGCGATTGCTTATACCTTTTAAGGTTAAAAATAAGCAGTGTTTTTTTTATTATTAGAAATAGGTAAGAGGGTTATATGTCAGTTTCCTCTCCAGCTTCACCACAAGCTTATATTAAGCATCACCTTGAGAACTTGCAGGTGGGTTCGGGTTTTTGGACCTTTAATCTTGATTCATTATTTTTCTCAATTTTACTTGGTGTGCTTTTCTTATGGATTTTCCATCGTGTAGCAAGGAAAGCAACCAGTGGTGTACCAAGTAAACTACAATGTGCAGTCGAGATGATCTTCGAATTTGTTAATAATACTGTCAAAGACATGTTTACAGGTCAAAATAAACTGATCGCTCCACTTGCTTTAACAGTGTTTATTTGGGTTTTCTTAATGAATTTAATGGACCTTATCCCTGTTGATTTTCTACCTTATGCAGCGCAATGGTTAGGTCTTTCTCATTTAAGAGTGGTACCGACAGCTGATGTTAGTATTACAATGTCAATGTCACTCGGCGTGTTTGCACTCATTATTATTTATTCAATCAAGTACAAAGGAATTTCTGGATTTATCAAGGAATATACCCTTCACCCATTTAATCATTGGGCATTTGCGCCGATCAATTTAGTGCTTGAGTTAGTTAGCCTTTTAGCTAAACCCGTATCTTTAGGACTTCGATTATTTGGTAACATGTATGCAGGTGAGCTTATCTTCATCTTAATTGCTGCACTATTACCTTGGTGGTCACAGTGGGTATTATCATTACCGTGGGCCATTTTCCATATTTTAATTATTACATTACAAGCATTTATTTTTATGGTGTTGACGATCGTCTATTTAGCTATGGCATCGGCAACGGAAGAACATTAATTTTAATTTAAATTTTTTTTGTCAATAAACTGGAGTATATAATGGATACTAGTATGTTATTTGTAGCCGCAGGCATAATGATGGGATTAGCTGCAATTGGTGGTGCAGTTGGTATTGGTTTACTAGGTGGTAAATTCTTAGAAGGTGCTGCACGTCAACCAGAATTAATGCCTATGTTACGTACTCAATTCTTTATTGTTATGGGTCTAGTTGATGCGATCCCAATGATTTGTGTAGGTATTGCACTATATGTCATTTTTGCTGTTGCAGGTTAATAAAAATTTAAGAGGAATCGTCTCATGAATATGAACGCAACTCTCCTCGGCC
>CAMLAI010000073.1 GCA_946477995.1 uncultured Gilliamella sp.
AAAATGTGATAATTCGTCGATATTTAGTTAAAGAGACATTGAAAACACAAGGTGCTATTTTGTTTATCTTGCTCCTTATTTTCTTTTCTCAAAAATTAATTAAAATTTTATCGAGCGCGATCGAAGGAAATATTCCTCGTGACTTAATCATGCCCTTGTTAGTCTTGGGTATTTCTAATATGGCTGATTTGATTTTACCTTTAAGTCTTTTTTTAGGGGTGCTTATTACATTTGGCCGCTTATATTCAGACAGTGAAATGGTTGCTATGCATGCCTGCGGCGTGAAAAAAAATGTCACTTATCAAGTCGTTTTTTTACTATGTATCTTCACCTGCTCGTTAACAATGCTAAATACTTTATGGTTCGGTCCTTGGTCAAATATCAAGCAAAGTCAATTAATTGAAAATGCGAAATTAAATCCAAGTTTAGCGGGATTATTATCCGGACAATTTCAACAAACTCCTGACGGAAATTCGGTCATCTATATTGGTAATGTCAATAATAACAATTTAGAAAATGTTTTTATCGCTAAAGTAAAAACTAAAGATAACGAAAGACCCTCGATCATAATTGCGAATAAAGGCAAAACCGGCCATGACAAAGAAGGCAATCAAATTATTACGTTAGAAAGCGCCAATCGTTACGAAGGAAACATACAATTACAAGATTTTCGTATATCAAATTTTCATAATTATTTGGGAATTATCAAACCTAAAGAATTAGATATGAATAGTGATGATGAAAAAATTGATGTACAACAGCTCGGATTAACTGAATTGCAAACGCTGAAAACGCCCAAAACCAAAGCTGAGTTTTATTGGCGGTTAACACTGATTGTTTCCGTTCCATTAATGGCTTTTTTAGTTATTCCACTGAGTGTCACAAATCCAAGGCAAGGCAGGCTTTCGCAAATCTTACCCGCTTTACTGCTCTATTTGGTCTATTTTCTGTTAGCCAGTTCAATAAAAGCAAATGCTGGGAAAGGCCGTATGGATGCTGAATTTTGGTTTTACTTAATTAATATTACCTATTTTATTATTGCATTGATATTAAATTGCTGGGATAGCATCTTCATGCGTAAACTTCGTCTAAAATTCAGTAAATCATAAAGGGGAAAAATGTGTTTTCGATTTTAGATCGCTACATTGGTAGAACAATTTTAAGCTCAATAGGTCTGAGCCTGTTTTTACTTATTAGCTTGTCAGGGATTATTCGTTTTATAGACCAACTCAGAAGAATAAAAGGTGATTATGATGCTTTTTCAGTTGGTATATATACGGCCTTAATGACACCTAAAGATCTGGAAACTTTTTTTCCAATGGCAGCATTGTTAGGCGCTTTAATTGGATTAGGGTTACTGGCATCTCGAAGCGAGCTTATCGTTATGGAAACGTCTGGTTTTAGCCGTTTTAAAATTGCAAAAGCCGTTATGAAAACGGCTATACCATTAGTGATTATTACTATGGCAATCGGTGAATGGGTAGCCCCTGAGTGTGAGCAAACTGCCCGTAATATGCGTTCTGTAAAAATATATGGCAATTCGTTATTAGCTGAACAAGGTAGTTTATGGGCAAAAGATGGAAACAATTATATCTATATTGGTCGTGTTAATGACGATAATTCCATTAACGATATTTCAATTTATGCGACAGATAATAATCAATTATTGTCTATAACCCATGCTGATTATGGCATATTTAAAAAAAATGAATGGACATTAACGCAAGTTGAAAAAAATGACTTTAGTGATCCGGTTAAAGTAAATGGGACAAATCTGATGTCCATGAAATGGGAAACTAACATCACGCCGGATAAATTGAACATTGTTGCTTTTGATCCTGATTCGCTTTCTGCTACAGGACTTTATAAATATTCACAATATCTGCACAACTCGGGACAAGATACGAGCTATTATGATTTACTTTTCTGGAAAAAAATCATAAAACCGGTCTCTGTTGCTGTCATGATGTTACTTGCCCTCTCGTTTATATTTGGCCCACTGCGAAGTGTGTCAACGGGTGTTAGGGTCATCATCGGTATTAGTTTTGGGTTTATTTTCTATATAGCCGATAACTTATTTGCTCAAATGAGTATCGTTATTGGTATCTATCCAATCATAGGATCGTTAATAACCAGTTTTGTTTTTTTACTGATAAGTTATGCACTATTTAAAAGAAGAAATTAAACCAACATACCCTTAATGTTTGTTGATCTTATTATTTACCATTTAACGCCTATCATTCAATAAATGAATGATAGGAAATCAAGATTTATGTTTTTCAAAAAGAGATAAATATTCCCCATACCCCTCTTCGACCAGTTTATTAACCGGTATAAAACGTAAAGCAGCAGAATTAATACAATAACGCAATCCACCTAACGCTTTAGGCCCATCATTAAAAACATGCCCAAGGTGAGAATCCCCTTTTACAGATCGGACTTCGGTTCTATGCATACCATAACTGTTATCTGCTTTTTCAAGAATATGATGATCATTAACAGGACGAGAAAAACTTGGCCAACCACATCCAGAATCAAATTTATCGTAAGAAGTAAATAAAGGTTCACCGGATACAATATCGACATATAATCCTTCTTCATGATTATCATTAAACTCATTTTCAAACGGGGGTTCTGTGCCATTTTGTTGCGTCACATGATATTGCATAGCGGTTAATTTAGAAATGGCTTGTTCTTTCGTAAGTTTATTCATAAGTCACCTAATAGCTAATATTGAAGAACTTAATTAGCAAAACAGCCTTTAAAGCTAACTATTTTGCCAACATCGATTGTAAAACTTTATCTTTAAGCCAAAAGTAATGATATAAAGCCCCGAGAATATGTACCAAAATTAATACGGCTAGCAAATATGAACTGATTAAATGTGTGCTATGGAAAAACAGATAAAACTCATTTGGCATATCGATAGCAGGGATGGAAACAAGACCAAAAACATTGAGCGGGCGACTACTCATCAAATACCCAGATAACGGAACAATTAACAGAAAAATATAGATAAAGCCTTGGGTAGATTTTGATAAAATTCGCTGTAATCTTTGATGTTTATCTAAAACATCAGGGATACCATATTGGATAATTACTTTAATACGCCATATTGTTACAATGAAGACTAAAACACCAATTGATTTATGTAACAAATAGATATTCGGCATCCCTCCCAAAAAATGAGATAGAATGATTTTAAACATAATCAGCAAAAACGCTAATATAACTAGCACTGCTGATAGCCAATGTATTAATTTTTGTTGACTTCGATACTGAGGGTAATCTTGCATAACTTACTCACTTTTAGGTTTAGATTTATCTT
>CAMLAI010000074.1 GCA_946477995.1 uncultured Gilliamella sp.
TTTCAATGTTATCTTCTTTTGCCATTGGGGCCTCTTAATAATAAAAACAAATTAACTATACACAACTCGTTTATGATATCCCTTTTTTTTTGAGGGAAAGAAAAGTCAACTTTGGATGCTTTTCTTAAATGATTAGTTCAGTATTTTATCATAAGATAAAATGATAGTGTGTATAAACATAAAAAAGCTCAACTTACAACATATAAGTATCGCCGCAAAATAATGCCGAAAAAACTCCCAGAAGTAAAGTCATTTCTAAATTTTCTTTGTCTGGTAAAGACCTTGTTGGTGGATATATTGCCAAACTTTTAGTGGTAATAGACCTTCATAACTTTGTTGATTCTTAATTTTTTGCCTGATTTGCGTTGCTGAAATATTTTCTAAAGGCGTATCAGAAAAATAGATACATCCTTGAGCAGAATCATGCAAATTTTTTATATTAGTCGTACGATTTTTATCAATCCATTGTTGAAATTCAACGTTATCAGTTCTTGCGGCATAATTTGGTCGCTGACAAATAATCAAATGGCAATAATCGAGTAATGATTGCCATTTATACCAACTGGGCAAATTCAGTAATGAATCTTGCCCCATAATGAATGCAAGTGATGCGGTTTTCCCGTTTTCATGACGCCATTGCTTTAAAGTATCGATGGTATAAGAAGGTCGATTTACAGTGCTAGGAACAATTTCACGGGTGTCAACGGTAAACAAAGGTAAATCTTCAATGGCTAATGCTAACATTGCCAGACGCTGTTGTGTGGTTGCTTCTGGTTGCGCTTTATGTGGTGGTATTTTATTGGGTAATAAAACTATCTGTGTCAAACCCACTTCTTGCGCTAATGAAATTGCAGTGCGTAGATGACCATAATGAATAGGATCGAACGTGCCACCAAATAAAGCGGTTAGCATTGATTTAATCCCATAAATTGCATCATCAAACTGGTCAAATTGTCCCAAATTTGCAATTGGCTATCATGCTTTAAACCGATCTCAATATCGGTCAATTTTGCCAAAGTGGTAAATAAATTTTTGATATCACAACGCGTTAAATAGGCGGTATATAAAGCTCTTTTGTTTTGCCATATTTTATATTCATCAAACGCTTGTTTAAGCGATTTTTTTTCTGAAGATTTTTTTAAATTAATAAGTAGAATTAGCTCTCGTTGAAAAATTCGCATTAAAATCAGTGGTTCCAAATCATTCATTTTTAGTTGGTGTAATATATGTGTTGCACGTTTAGATTTATTGGCAACCATGGCATCAATCCAATGATAAGGCGTAAATACAGCCGAATCATTAATGTTATTTTCAACTTGATCATAACTAATGGTGTGATTTGGATATAGTAATTTTAATTGTTCAATAATTTGTGTTAATGCGAGTAAATTACCTTCATAATAATAACAAAGTAGTTCAATCGCTTGTGGTTCGATGCTTATTTGTCTGTGCTGAAGATGACTTTTTATCCAATGAGGTAATTGTAAGGTATCGGGCGTGACGCAATTAACGACAACAAGTTTATCGTTTAACGCTTTATACCATGTTGCGTTTTCTTGGGTTTTAGTGATTTTGTTTAAACTGATTATTAGCGCAATTTCAGGGGTTAAAACGTCACTTAGTGTATTAAGCTTTGTTATTAAGGCTGTATTTAATGCATTATCACTAAAATCAAGAAAGATAAGCGTGTTATTCGAAAATAGATTTAATGCCTGACAACTGTCATAAATTGCTGACCAATCGGTTTGATTGTCTATCGTATATGTCAGTTGCTCATCGAATCCTTTCTGTTTAAAAGTATGACGCAATTGAGTTTGTGCATAATGTTGCAGATAGGGATCACTTCCTACTAATAAATAATAGGGTGATCCTAGGTGATTAGTAATTTGATCAGCATTGATTTTAATCATAACAACGTTATTTTTTGGCATCTACAGATTTTAATTTACCTATAATCTGTTTTGCTGCTTGCCTATACATTTCGTCTTCGATTAAATTTTGCTCTGCTGTTTTGGATAATGGCGTTGACGGATTATCAAAGAATGTACGGAATATCCGTACATTAATTGGATATATTTGCTTACCATTGATTACGGCTTGAGCATGGACGGTTAAAACTAATTGATATTCAGCAGCTTTACCGTCTTGATAAATCGATATGGTATTACGATCAATATTTTCATTGGTGATATTCAGTGTCGGATATTTGCCTGAAGCATCATCATTGACTAGTGTGATATGATTATCATGCAAGAGTTCTTTAACATATCTTGATAATTTACCGTAAGGATCATAACTTACGTAAGACATGTTTTTAAATCGTGCAGGTATCTCTGTTTCATTTTGCAAATGAAATCCACACCCTGTCAGTGATATTGCCATTAGCATGATTAAGACGATATATTTTTTCATAAGTATTACCACCAATTTTCGTTATTAACAATATTAACCAACAACCAAATTCAATAATTTACCTGGTACATAAATGACTTTACGAATAGTCACATCTGCCAAATATTTTTGTATATTAGGTTCTTGTTTAGCTTGTTCTACAACAAAATCTTGCTCAGCATTAGCAGGTA